>JAQAZP010000320.1:0-23410 GCA_032127265.1 Acidobacteriota bacterium | reverse complement strand
GATCCCGGACATACAGGCACATGGAAATCCCCCTCCTTTGAAGGTTGGTTTAACCATGTGAATGTATGTAACATATTGTTTTTTAAAGTACAAGTCTACTTTTCGAACAGAGCACTAGTTGTCATGTAAGACGTTATTAGTCTAGAAGTTGCGTGCCGGCAAGTCAAGCCGCGGCCCTGGCCCCGGGGGCCTGGTTGGCCGGTTCCTATCGCTGGAACCGGGTAACCACGGCGTATGGCGGCGTGTTACAATTCACCGGTTCCGAACCAGGATTCCACTTGGGCCCGGTTTTCCTGACCGGGTCCGGCTGACGTATTTCCGTTCTCGAGGAGGACCTTCCATGTTGCGCCGCACCCTGACCGCTGTCGTGTTGACCCTCTTTTTCCTGGCCGTTCCGCTGGCGGCCCAGGAGATCACCTACGAAAAATACCAGCTGGACAACGGCTTGACCGTGATCCTTCACGAGGACCACAGCCTGCCGGTGGCCTGCATCAACACCTGGTATTTCGTCGGCGGCAAGGACGAGCCTTTGGGCCGTTCCGGGTTCGCCCACCTCTTCGAGCACCTGATGTTCATGGGCACCGAGCGGGTTCCGGGGAGCGACTTCGACAATATCATGGAGGCCGGCGGCGGCTGGAACAACGCCTCCACCGGTTGGGACCGCACCAACTACTTCTCCTTCGGGCCCAGCAACCTGTTGCCCACCCTGATGTGGCTCGACGCCGACCGCCTCGAGGCCCTGGGCGCCAACATGAACGAGGAGAAACTGGAGAAGCAGCGTGAAGTGGTGCTCAACGAGCGGCGCCAGACCAGCGAGAACCGGCCCTACGGCGTGGCCGACCTGAAGATCAGCGAACTGATGTATCCTTCCGATCACCCCTACCACCTTTCGGTGATCGGTACGGTGGCCGATATCAAGGCCGCCATGGTTCAGGACGTCAAGGACTTCTTCGCCACCTTTTACCTGCCGAACAACGCCTCGCTGGTCATTGCCGGCGACTTCGACCCGGCGGAAATCAAGCCGCTGGTGGCCAGGCTGTTCGGCACCATTCCCCGGGACGCCGACCCGGTGCACGCCGCGGCCGAGCCGCTGAAGCTGGAAGGCGTGAAACGTGTCACCTATACCGACAAGGTGCAGTTCGGCCGGCTGACCATGGCTTGGCACAGCCCGGCACTCTTTGCCCCGGGCGACGCGGAGATGGACCTGGCCGCCGCGGTGCTCAGTTCGGGCAAGACCAGCCGGCTCTACAAGCGGCTGGTCTACGAGGATGAGCTGGCCACCAGTGCCCGGGCCTCCCAGCAGTCGAGCAGCCTCGGTTCGCTGTTCACGGTCGAGGTGATGGCCCGCCAGGGTGTCTCGCTCGATGACATCGAGAAAGCGGTGGACGAGGTGCTGACCGAGTTTGTGGCTGAAGGCCCCACGGCGGAAGAGCTGGCCCGGCACCAGGCGGCCTACGAATACCAGATGCTCAACGGCCTGCAGTCGGTACTGCGCAAGGCGGACCAGTTGAACCGCTACAATCACTACTTCGGCGAACCGAATTCCTTTTCCGCTGACCTCGACCGTTACCGCCAGGCCACGGTGGATGGCATCCGCCGGATGGCGGCCCAGGTCATAGACCCCGAAGCCCGGCTGATCATGCAGGTGCTGCCCGAGGACCAGGGTGCGGTGCTGGCCGGCCGCGACGAGGCGCCGGCCGAAAGCGATCTGAAGCCTTTCGTGCCGACGGCCCCCGAGGTCTTCACCCTCTCCAACGGCATCGAGGTGCGGCACTGGCAGCGCAGCGAGCTGCCGCTGGTGGAACTGTCGCTCTTCCTGCGCAGCGGGTCGGTGCTGCTGGACGGCATACAGGCCGGCCGTTGCAATCTGGCCGCCGACATGCTCGACGAGGGGGCGGGCGACCTGGACGCCCTGGCCTTCTCCGACGCCCTCGACCTGCTGGGAGCCAACTTCTCGGCCAACGCCGGACGGAATACCACCAGCGTGGACCTCTCGGTGCTGAAGAGCCATTTTGACAAGGCTTTGGGTCTTTATGCCGACGCCGTTCTCCGGCCGACATTCGACTCCGCCGAGTGGGACCGGGTCAGGTCGCTGCACCTCCAGGGGCTAAAGCAGGCCCAGGACCGGCCCGGTTCGGTGGCCTCGCTGGTGGGGATGCGGGTCTTCTACGGGGACGACCACCCCTACGGCCGGCCGTCCGAGGGGACGGTGGGCACGGTGGAGAAGCTGGCCGTGGAGGATGTGAAAACGGCGTGGGGGCAACTGGCCGCCCCGGGCAATGCCACGTTCTTTATCGCCGGTGACCTGACCCGCGACGAAGCAAGGGAAAAGCTCGAAGCGGCCTTCGGCGGCTGGAAGGACCCGGCCGGGTTCGTAGCGGCGGAGAAGCCCGAACTGGGGGCCCCGGCCAATGACAAAATGCGGCTGGTGCTGGTGGACAAGCCGGGGGCGGTGCAGACCGTGATCCGTTTCTACATGCCGGGACCGAAGTATTCAGATTCCCGGCGGCTGCACTTCGACCTGCTGAACACCGTCCTCGGCGGCAGCTTCACCAGCCGGCTGAACCAGAATCTCCGCGAACGGAACGGCTTCACCTACGGAGCACGTTCGCAGTTCGTCATGACCCCCACTGCCGGCTACTTCTCCGCCGGCAGCGACGTGGGCTCGGAAGTCACCGGCGCCGCGATCACGGAGTTTTTCAACGAGTTCAACGCCCTGCGTTCCGGCGATGTTTCGGTCGAAGAGGCGGGAAAGACCCGGGAAACCAACCGCATGGACATGATCCAGTCCTTCCAGGGGCTGGGCGGCCTGATCGCCATTGCCCAGACCCTGGAATCCAACGGGCTGCCCTTCAATTCGCTGGGCAAGGACCTGGACACCATTGCCGTGGCCACCGAGGCTGACCTCAACGGTCTGGCCCCGGCGGCCCTGCCGCTGGACAAGGCGCTGCTTGTCCTGGTGGGTGACAAGGCCACGATCCTCGAGCAGATCAAGGACCTCGACCTGCCCGAGCCGGAGGAGCTGACCGTCACCGGCGACCCGGTGGCCGCGGAGTGAGGCCGGACCCCGGGTGGTTTGCTGGGCGGCGACCAAGGCCCTCCTTCGGGTCTTGGCGAAGATTCCCGGGCCGGCGCCGATTCCGGATTTGTTCTTGCCCTTTCAAGTGTATAATACTACGCTAGATTCTGGAGTCCTTCCCCACGGGAAGCGCGAGTGGCGGGGTGGATGCCTTTGCTGCCCGCGATCGCAAACTCCAACGGGCCGCAGTACCGCAACCAACAGAATGGGAGGTTGAAGAGGATGAGAAGCAACATTCGAATCACGATGAGCGCGATGGTGCTGATTTCCGGAATCATCTTTCTTGCGGTAGGCGCCGGATGCGCCAAGGAGCCGGCGGCAGATATCACCTCTGCTCGCGACGCGATGCAGAAAGCCAAGGCGGCCGAGGCTGAACAGTATGCCTCTCCGGAACTGGCTGCGGCCCAGGACGCCCAGGTACGGCTGGATGCGGAGTTGAAGGCCCAGGCTGACAAGTTCGCGCTCTTCCGGTCATACAAACAAACCACTGAACTGGCTCAGCTGGCGGTGAAGACCGCCCAACAGGCCGAGACCAAGGCGGTCGAGGGCAAGGAGGCCGCCCGCGGAGAAGCCGAGACGGCGATGGCCAATGCCCGCGCGGCCATCGACCGCGCCAAGTCGCTGCTGGCCGAGGCCCCGAAAGGCAAGGGGACCCAGGCCGACATCCAGGCGATGAACGACGACATCAGCGGCATGGAGCAGTCACTCGCCGCCATCACCGCCGCTTACGAGAGCCAGGGCTACATTGAGGCGAAAGCCAAAGCCGTGGCCCTGGAGCAGTCCGCCACCAGGCTGGAGGGTGAACTGACGGCCGCCATCGAAACCTCGAAATCGGCCTCCAAGAAGCGGTCCCGCTCCTGATAACCGCCGGCGCGGCGGGGCCACGGTCCCCCGACCGTGCCCGCCGGCCGGGTTTGGGCTTCGCCCGTGGCTCGATGAAGCGATCCAAGTCCCCGACGGGAAAGAGCCGACTCCTCTCCTCGCGCCGGCGCCGCTTCGCCGTGCCGGCCGCGTTTTTGCTCATCCTCGCCGGCGCCTTTGCCGTGCCCTTCC
The DNA here is from genome assembly GCA_032127265.1 of Acidobacteriota bacterium. Lineage (GTDB taxonomy): Bacteria > Acidobacteriota > JAQAZP01 > JAQAZP01 > JAQAZP01 > JAQAZP01. The sequence goes on along the minus strand of JAQAZP010000320.1, from coordinate 19,278 downwards.
TCCTCCAGTTCCCGGGGCGATTGACCGAGCCGCCGCAGGCCGCTCTCGATGCCGCCCGGTCGGCCATGGAGCGCGCCCGGAGCGCCGAAGCGGTGCGCTGGGCGCCGGACCAGCTGGCCGTCGCCGAGGGCATCTACCGCTCGGCGCTGGCCGGGATCGAGGGCCAGTCGAACCGCTGGGCGCTGGTCCGCGATTACAGCGCCGTGCGGGACGATCTCGCCGTGGCCGCGCTGAAGGCCCGCCGCGCGGTGCTCGTCGCCGGGAGCCGCCGGCAAGCGGCGGGGGCCGCTGCCGAGCAGGGCATCAGTCGCGCCGCGGCCCTGCTGGAAGAGATCCACGGACTGCCGAAGTCGTCGCTGCTCCGGCAGGAGCAGCGCGCTCTGGCCCAGCGCGCACGGCTTTCCCTGGACGAGGCCCGGGGGCTCGCCGCGGAGGGCGCTTTCCGCGAGGCGCGGGCCGCCGCGGAGGAGTCGTCGGGGCTGGCCCTGGAAACGCTTGATCGGCTCTACGCCCAGGCATCGCGTTACGCCGACGCGGAGAACCTCCGGTTGTGGCTCCGGTGGCGTGACGAGACCGTCCAGGCCTCCCGCCGGTCGGGTGGCGCCGCGGTCCTGGTGGTCAAGGACCGGAATCTGCTCACCCTGCTGGTCGGCGGCCGGCCGGTGCGGGTCTACGAGGCCGACATGGGGACCAACCTGATGAGCGACAAGGCCAGCGCGGGAGACGACGCCACTCCCGAGGGGCGATACCGCGTTGCCGCGAAGAAGGGCCACGGCCGGACTCTCTACCACCTGGCACTGCTTCTGGACTATCCCACGGCGGAGGACCGGCGCCGCTTCGAGGAAGCCCGGCGCGAAAAGCGGATCCCCGCGGACGCCGCCATCGGGGGCATGATCGAGATCCACGGGGAGGGCGGGCGGGGACGCAACTGGACCAAGGGTTGTGTCGCGCTGTCCAACGGCGACATGGAAGACCTGTTCCCCAGGGTCGCAACGGGTACTCCGGTGACCATCATCGGCAGCGACGGGACCGGCGGCCGGCTGCTCGAGTTCGCCCGCGGTTACGCCGCGCGGAATGAGGTGGGTACCGATGGACGGTAAAGCATCACGATTCCGCGGCCTGCTCCACGATGCGGCCCGGCAGTGCGCACGGCGACAGGTGGTGGGCGCGGCGTTGGCCGCGGTGTCGGTGCTGCTGTTGCTCGCCGCCATGGCCCTGGCCGGCAGCGGCTACGACTACTCGCCGTTGCCCCGGCGGCTCACGGAGCTTCCGGCGCCGCTGCCCGCCGTGACTTCCGCTGAGATGCTCCCGGAAACCCCCGCGGCCCTGGCTGCGGAGAACCGGCGGCTCGAGGCCGCGGCGGCGCGCCTGGCGCCCCGGGCCGTGTACATCGTCATCGACCGCGCCAACAACAGACTCCGCCTGATGGAGCGCGACCAGGTGCTCCTCGATGCGGCCTGCTCGGCCGGGTCAGGAACGGTGCTGAACGATCCGGAGGGCGGCCGGCGCTGGGTTTTCGACACGCCCCGCGGCATGTTCACCGTGCAGACCAAGCTGGTGAACCCTTTGTGGCGCAAGCCCGACTGGGCGTTCCTCGAGGAGGGGAAGCCGGTGCCGAAGAACGACGCCGAGCGCTTCGAGGCCGGGATGCTCGGGGAATACGCACTTTACTTCGGGGACGGCTACCTGATCCACGGGACGCTGTATGAAAGGCTGCTCGGCCGCAACGTGACCCACGGGTGCATCCGGTTGGGCCGCGAGGACCTGCGGACGGTCAACCGGCGCTGCCCCGTCGGAACCCGCGTCTACATCTACTGAAGGAGCCGGCCGTGCCGATTCGATGCCCCAGCGCACTGCGCCAACCCCGCCTGACGGGCCGGAAGGTCGCGGCGCTGGTGGCTTGCCTGCTGGCGCTGCAGGCCCTGCCTGCCGCCGGCGGTTCTGTCACCGGCGGAGACGACGCCGGTTCGGTCGCCGCCCTGGCCTGGCGCAACGAGGCCCTGCGGTACAGGGTCGAGCTGGCCGCGGGCGACCGCTACCTGCTGCTGCTCGACCCGGCCCGGGAACTGCTCCTGCTCACCTTCCGCGGCGCGGTTCTCGAACAGTGCCCCGTGCGATCGGCCGAGGTGGGGCAGCGTCGCGTCTCCTTCATCTCCACCGCCGCTCCCCGATGGTACGGCGAGGGCTGGTCTGGCGGGGTCGTCGAGCCGACCCGGGTGTTCAGGCGCCAGGAGATCGTGGCGCCCGCGCCGGGATCGTCCGAACCGGTGGAGGTCGTGGTCCCGCCAACGCCGGAGGAGGCCTGCCCGGCCCCGGAGCGTTTCGAGATCCGCTTCGCAGGCGGGCTGGCGGTGGAGATCGCCGCCGAGGAGACCGGCGAGCCGGCCGGCGGTTGGCGCCGGGCCTTGAACGGCCTGCGGTGGAGCCTTCGGGCCCTCGCGCCCCGCTCCCGGTCGGCGAGCGGCGGCCTGCTCCGAATCCGCCTCACCATCCCGCCCGAGCGGCTCGGGGCGCTCTATCGCGCCATGCCGGACGGCGTTGATTTTCTGGTGGCCCCGGAGCCTTAGCGACGCTCTTCGCAGGACCATACGGCGGTATTCGGCCGCCGATGCATCGCAGCCGGCTCACGGTTCGAGGATGAACACCTTGCCCGAGAGAAAGTCGCTGATCCACAACCGGCCCTGCTGGTCGGTCACCGAGCGGCAGAGGTCGAAGATGGCGTCACCGAGCTGACCACGGAGATAGAAGGAGACGTTGGCCGAGTCGAACCGCGTCTCCCCGAAGGGGTATGCCAGCCGCTGCAGCTCGGTGAAAGTTCCGTCCCCGGGGTCGAAGAGGGCGATGCTCATCGCCTTTTCTCCGTGTCCGGTGACCACCAGCTTGCCGTCCCAGGCGAACAGCCCGTCCGGGGTCCCGGCAAAGGGCCAGGCCCAGCTTTTGCCGCCCGTTATCACTTCCTGCAGGCTGCGGCCCAGGTGGTTGAGCACGAAGGTGCGGCCGTCACAGTGGGCCAGTTTCAGCGGTCCGTCTCCGGTGGCAATGTCGGCCCCCCTGACGAACCCTTCCTTGGTGATCACCGACACGGTGTCCGAGTCGAAGTTGGCCACGTAGATGGTCTTTTCGTTGTGAACCAGGCTGGCGGCGGTGACACCCAGTTCCAGGCGGTGCTCCACATACGGTGAATACCCTTCGGGCTTTTCCTCGCCCTCCTCCGGTTCGGGTTTCGGCGCTTCAGGATCGATCACCTGGAGAACGCTGGGGTCTTCATCTTTCTCGGCGGTGCGCACGAGGTACAGCCTTTCGGTCTGCGGGTCATACTGCAGGATCCGCTGGGTGATCTCCCGCTCCACCGTGTCACCCAGCGGCAGACGGCGGTCGATTTCGATCAGCCGCACCTGGTCGCGCAGGGTGCCCACGAACTGCTCCTCGGCGCCCCAGTTGTTCTGGGTGAAGTAGAGCACGCCCTTGTTGTCCAGGGCCATTTCGTGGGCCTGGCGGGGGATTCGCCGGTCGTAGAAACCGAGGTCGTCGGCGTCGATGGTCAGCACGCCGTTCCTCGCCGCCCAGATGTAGACCGTCGGCCAGTAGGACTGGTGCGGACCGTAGGAAAGGTAGACGTCCCCCTCGGGACTGCGGATCGCCCGCACCGGGAAGTCGTAGGGCAATTTGTGTGTCTGGAATGAGCCGTCGGCTTTCACCTCGGCAAAGCCGTCCTCGGAATCGAAGACCAGCACACTCTCCCGCCCGGGCAGTTCGATCAGGTCGATGGGGGCCCGGCCGGTGTAGACCTTGCCCAAGGTTTCCGTGTCCGGCTCCAGGGTGGCCAGCGCCGCGCCAAAGGTGCCGTTCACCGCCGTGGCGCCCCGAGGGAAGTAGATCAGCCCGTTGTTGGGGTTGAAGGTCATGGTAAACATGTGGGGGATGATCCCCATGCCGGTGATCCGTTTTTTCAGCCGGCGGGCTTCGAGGTCCACCACGTCGATCTCGCCCCGGGACCAGCTGCCCACGTAAAGCAGGTGGCGCTCCAGGTCGATCACCGCCGAGTCGTTGCCGAAGGCGGGGATCTTGACCTCGTACAGGGCGGGTTCCGCACCAAAGGCCACCACGTTCACCGAGGGGAAGTTGTCGTAGGGGATGTAGACCTCGTCACGCACCGGGTTGTAGGTGATCCCCACCCCCTCGGTGTACTCGGGCAGCTCCAGCACCTGGTCATTGCCGTCCAGGCCCAGAGCCGCGGCCTGGATCACCTTGCGCTCGGCGGTTTCAGTGACCAGGTAGAGGCGGCGGGTTTCCTGGTTGTAGCCGGCCAGGTGCCAGCGTCCGCCGGTGGTCAGCGGCAGTTCCCGGGACTGCAGCTTTTCAGCGGTGGCGGCGTCGAACTGGTGCAGCGTGGCGGCGAACCCGTCCACCGCCAGGATCTGCCCCTGGACAGCATCGGCCACCACCTTGCGGATCGGCGGCGGCGGGGTCTGGTTGAGATTGACCAGCGGCTCTTCGTGATCGGTCCAGTCCACCAGCCGGAACGTCCCCTTGCCGGCTTCGTAGAAACCCAGGGATTTGCATTCCCGTCCGGCGAGGAAGACGTTGCCGGTCTTTTCGTCCACGGCGATGGATTCAAACTGCGATCCGGTCTCCACCGAGAGCGCCTTCCCCGTGTCGGGCGATATGATGTGGAATCGTTTTGTGCCCAGCAGGTAGATTTCGCCGGTGGCACGGCGCAGGGTCATCGCCTCGGCCTTCAGATGCTGAATGGCCCGGGTGGCCAGCGGGATGTTGGTCACCGCGTGTGTCGCGCCGTCGATGATCGAGATGGAGGAACTGAGGGTGCAGGGGGCGATCACCCGGTTGCGGTCCACGTCGGTCATCACCAGCAGCGGGCCGGCGCCGTTGACCGACAGGCCCTGGTCGGCCAGCAGGTCCACGGTGGTCACCCGGACGTCGGCCGATACGGGTACCAGTACAAGTGATAGCAGCAGCACAAGCACGAATCTGGCGATCATTATTGAATCCCCCCTTGGTGAGACATTCCATCGATCGTGGCAGGAGATCATCCATTTTCGCTCCGGGTCTGCGAGTGCACGCCGTTGTAAGCTCGAAAACCGATGGGACCCTCCGTGTTCCGGACCACCCAGCCATCATCATCCGTGTTGATGGTTCCCATCATTACGAAAGACTGGATGACACCGTGCTGACCCGGCCACGGAAACCCATTCGGTTTTCTTCGCAACCACGGCGGCACGTCTTCGACATGTCGCTCAAATGGATAATCTCCTGCCCCGATCCGCCGTTAACGACAAAATGAACACGCAATATTTCAGGACAGTAATCGTGTGCCTCCGAGATTACCACACAAAAAAAGCCCCGGCCAATGACCGGGGCTTCTGATTACCCATTGCTGTCCTGTTGTCAGGGGGTCACGTGCAGCACCTTGGCAAAGGCCTCGTCGGGCTGGCCCAGGCCGCGGGTCCCGTCGAGCAGGATGTTGCCCTGCATGTTCTCCGCCCGCAGGGAGCCGGCCATGTTCTTCAGCGAGACCTGCGACCCTTCGGGAACGATGATCTTGTAGTCGGCCCAGACGGTCAGCGCATCACACTGCGGTGTGCCGTAAATCTCCACCTTCTCGCCGTCGAATCGTGCCTCGCTGAAACCCCGGCTGGGGGCCAGGCTGAAGTAGCCCTGGTCCGCGTCGCTCTCACTGTTCTGCACCGGGTAGACGAAACGCTGGAACGATTCCAGCGGCAGGGTGGTGGAGACCACCAGGCGATTGCCCACCATTTTTGCATCGGCTCCCACCAGCTGGAGGATTTCCTCGGCGGTCAGCCCCGCACTGTCTTCGGCGTGGAAGGTGACCAGGATCCTGGTGTTGCCGTCCCATCCCCGCACCTGCATGTTGCCGGCCAGATTCTTCACTTCCAGCTGCAGCGGTGTTGCACCCCGTTCCAAAACAATCTCCTCAACCCGCTCGGCCGCCAGGGCCGATCCCGGCACAGCCGCCATCACCAGAAGAATGGCCAGGGCGAGTACCACGCCGGTCCATCGCTTGTGCCGTCCGTTTTCAGTATTTTTCATTATCAGTTCTCCTTGATTCGTTGTTTTAAATTATAAAGGCCGGCTGTATCGATCCCGGCTCGATTGAACCGTCGCCCCGGCCGCGTATTTTCATTGTTCCCTACCCTAATTAACGTTGACCCCCCGATTAAGTTCCACCGGGAGAGAAATACTTTTTTCTATCAGGGCCGGGTCGGCGTCAGGCTGGGGGCGGCGGGGTATGGTTGCCAAGCCAGAGCGCCAGTGATACTGTCAACCAGTTGACAGGTCACGTTTTATTGCACCGGCCAGGGATGGCCGGATAGGGGGAACCAGGAGGCGGACAGATGCGGGCAGTGGTGCTCAAACGGCACGGCGGGCCGGATGTCCTTCAGCTCACCGAACTGCCCGATCCGGCTCCCGGTCCGGGGCAGATCGCCGTACGGGTCAAGACCGTTGGCCTCAACTTCGCCGAAGTGCTCTCGAGGAAGGGTCTCTATGGCTGGGCGCCGAAGATGCCCTATGTGCCGGGAATGGAAGCCTTCGGTGAGATCGTTTCCCTGGGCCCCGGGGCAAACCGGATCATTGGCGAGGCGGTGATCGTCGGCGCCCAGTACGGCGCCTACGCCGAGATGATGGTGGTGGATCAGGACCAGGCCCTGCCGGCGATGGAGGGCTGGTCCGCCGAGGAGAACGCCGCCTTTGCCGTGAACTACATGACCGCCTGGGTCGCCTTGTTCAGGATGGCCCGCCTCCGTCCCGAGGATACGGTCCTCGTCCAGGCCGCCGCCGGCGGGGTGGGCACGGCTGCCGTTCAACTGGCCGGACGATTCGGCTGCACGGTCTACGGCACGGCCGGCGCGGATGACAAGGTGGCCATGCTCAAGGAGCTGGGCATCGACGGGGCGGTGAACTACCGCACCACGGACTTCGAGCAGGAGATCCGACAGCTCACCGAAGGACGCGGCGTGGACGTGGTGCTGGAGGTGGTGGGCGGCGAGGTCTTCCGCAAGAGTGTCAATCTCCTCGCGCCTTTCGGCCGGGTCCTGGTGGTCGGTTTCGCCGGCTACGAGCTGAAGAAGTGGAATCCCCTCAGCTGGTATCGCACCTGGCGCGACCTGCCAAAGGCCGGCATCGTGCAGATGTCGGAGCGGTCCTTCGGCATCATGGCCTCGCACCTCGGCTACCTGCTGAAAGATCCTGAGCTGGTGCGGGCGGCCTGGGCCGAGCTGACCTCATTCGTGACCGAACACGGCATCCGGCCGGTGGTGGGCCACGTCTTGCCCTTCGAGGAGATCGCCGAGGCCCACCGTCTGATGGAGTCGCGCCGGAGCCGGGGCAAGATCGTGCTGCGCGTGGGGGAGTGAGACCTGTCGAAGGAGAAGTGTCTTGACCTATAACTTCGATCCCGATGAATGGCACGACCGGGAGCGGAATGTCCTCCTGGCGCAGTTCCAGGCGGGTGAACTGACCCAACCGGCGCTGGACACGGCCCTGGAGGACCTCGAGAAACGATACCAGGAGATGTGGGACCGGTTGGACGGCACCTATCGCCTGCCGGATTGACAGCCCTGCTTTGGGCTCAGCCTTTCCAGTGCGTCCTGTGATCCCTCCAGGTCAGGCACTCTTGCCCCCGCCCAGCACCCGCACCGGGAAGAGGATGATCGCCCGCAGCAGCTCGAACACGCCTTCCACGGCAATACCCAGCAGCCGGAAGGGGAGCAGGAAGATCCAGATCAGGGGGTAGGCGATCAGGGCCAGGATGGCCAGCGGCCAGCAGAACACCAGCAGTATCAGCCAGAGGATGAAGGTTTTCATCTTGCGGTCTCCTTATAGTGCGTTCTTCACCTGCTCTTACGCACCGGTCCACCGGGATGTTCGCAGGTCCCGCCGGTCGTGTTACACTTACCAGGTGTTCCTTCCTGTCCCGCGCCCGTGAATACCGGGTGTTTGAAACCGACTGCCCGGGAGGCAGGCCATGGCCGGTAGCGCCCGAACCTCTCAGATCGCCCTGCTCGCGGTTCTCTGCCTCGCCCTGGCACTAAGCTCTTTCGGCTGCAGCTCCAAGCGGATGATGGTCCGCACGGCCAAAACCATCCTGCCCGACGCCCTGGCCGCGTTCAACGACGAGCCGGATTGGGAACTGGCCCGTGCCGCCGGCTTTTCCAACCTCAAGCTCCTCGAAACCCTGCACCGCGGGTCCCCGCAGGACCAGGAGATCCTGGTCACCCTGGCCCAGGCATTCGGCGGGGTGGCCCTGGCTTTCCTCGAGGAGGACATGGACGCGCTGCGCGGTGGTGACCCTATGCGTTTTGATGAGGCGCGTAAGCGGGCGGCATCCTTTTACGTCCGCGGCCAGGCCTATGCCGGGCAGGCTCTGGAACTGCGGCATCCCGGTCTGCTGGGGCAGTTGGGCGGACCCGCTGACGCCTGGGCACAGACGCTGGAACGGCTCTCGGCCAGGGATGTGCCGGCCCTCTTCTGGTATGCCTTCAACCAGGCTTGCGGGCTGTGGCTGAATCGCGACGACCCTGCGGTGCTGCGAGAGGTTCCGCTGAACAGGAAGCTGGCCATGCGTCTGGTTGAGCTGGACGAAGGCTACTTCTTCGGCGGACCGCTGCTCCTTCTCGGTATTTCCGATGCCCATCTGCCAATCATGCTCGGCGGGTCACTGGAGCAGAGCGCCCGGCGGTTCCGTCAGGCCTCCGATCTCTCCGGCGGCCGATTCCTCCTTGTCCGGGTGCTCTACGCACAACACTGTGTGGCGGCCCAGGGGAATCGTGAGCTGTTCGACCAGGAATTGAAGGCCGTCCTCGACGCTCCGCCCGACATCCTCCCCGGATACCGGCTGTTCACCACCCTGGCCCAGCGCCGGGCCCGGCGGCTGGCCGAACGGGCTGACGAGTTGTTCTGAATCCACCTGGTCCGCCCCGGCCGTTACCGAACAATCTTCCGTGCCGTGTCGTAAGACCGGTGTGAGACAAACAAACCAGGGGGGCGATGACAACGATGAACAACTTCATGCGGGCCGTTCTGGCCTCGGCCATGGCCATTCTGCTCACCGGCTGCTGGGACGCCAGCATCAACCAGCCGATCGAGCTCGGGGACGGCGAAAAACGCACCGGCGACTTCAATTCGGTCAACGGCTCGATCACCCTCGGCCACGGCTGCGAAGTCGATGGGGACTGCCGCACGGTGAACGGCGCGATTCGGGTCGGCGACGATTCCTCGGTGGGCGGGCTGGGGACGGTGAACGGCGGGATCACCATCGGGCGCGACGTGACCGTGGCCGGCGACGTGGAGACGGTCAACGGGGCGGTCAGTTGCGGGTGCGGAGTGGAGGTGGAGGGCGAGGTCAGGAACATCAACGGTGAGATCAGCCTGGACGACACCGAGGTGGCCCGCAACGTGCGCACGCACAACGGCGACATCCTGCTGCGCAACGGCAGCCGGGTGGGCGGAGACCTGGTGGTGGAGGACAGCAACAACAACCCCGACATCGAGGAGGAGCTGCGCATCGAGATCGCGGGCGGTTCGGTCGTCGAGGGCAACGTGATCAGCCGCTCGAACGAACGCCGCGTGGTGGTCTACCTCCTGGACGGCGGCACGCTGAAGGGCGAGGTGATCGGCGCCCGCATCGCCGAGTAGTCCCGGGCGCCCCGGCCGCGACAGCCGTGTCGGTGCAACAGATGTCGCCACGCTCATTGACAATCCACCGGCGCGGTAATTATATTACCAGTTAGTCAGATATTTTCCGATGTCATCCTGCCGCACCGAAAAGGGGAGGGGGAATTGGCCGGCAGACTCGTCATCCTGATCATCGTTGCCCTGATCGCCCCCCCGGCCTTCGGCGACGGATTCTTCGATATCCCGCGCTCCACCCTGGTTTCAGAGCCCTGGTTCTATCCCCTGCACGTCACCTCCGCCGATTTCGACGGTGACGGCCGCCTGGACCTGGCGGTTTGCGTCGAACTGGAGAATGTCGTCCAGATTCTGCTCGGGGACGGAACCGGGTCGTTCACCCCCGGTGAGCGCCAACCCGTGGGCGACGACCCGTGCTTCTGCGTTGCGGCCGATTTCGACGCCGACGGGCACCCCGACCTGGCCACCGCCAACAGGAACCAGGACGGAGTGACCATCCTCCTGGGCACCGGTGACGGGACCTTCTCTTCCGGGCACGCCTACCTCGCCGGCGATGTATGCCGATCGCTGACCGTGGGTGACTGGAACGGCGACGGCGCCATCGATATCGCCGCGACCAGCACCTACGACGACGCGATCCGGGTGTTGATCGGGCTGGGAGACGGTGTCTTCATTCCGGGGGGGCCCTACCCCTGCGGGGACGTTCCGTACTCGGTCTGCCATGGTGATTTCAACGAGGATGGCGACCTCGATCTGGCGGCCTCGAACGTCGACAGCGAAGTCCGGGTCCTGGCCGGCCAGGGAGACGGGACCTTCGGGCCGGGGACCGTCCACGCCGTCGACGCGACGCCCCGGTCCATCGCCTGTGCCGACCTGGACGGTGACGGACACCTCGACTTGGTCACCGCGAATACCGGGCAGAGCGTCTCGGTGCTGCTCGGCGCGGGTGACGGCTCGTTCGCCGACGCGGTCCACTTTCCGGCCGGCGGGTACCCGCAATCGGTGGCCGTCGGCGACATCGACGGCGACGGCTGCCCGGACCTGGCGGTGGCCCACCACGTCGATTACGAGGGCCACCTGTCGGTGATGAAAGGTGACGGCCAGGGCTCGTTCAGCGAGCCGGTGGACTATCACTGCGGAAGGGCCATCCCCGCCGTCCACCTGGCCGATCTGAACGACGACGGTGCCCTCGATGTCGTGACGGTCAATCTGTACGGTTATGATGTCACCACCCTGCTGAACCGGGGGGACGGCACCCTGCAGTGGCCCTTCACCCGGCAGGTCGGCCAGGAGCCCTACGATGTCAAGATCGGCGACCTGAACCACGACGGCATCCCGGACCTGGTGGCGGCCAACAGCGCATCGCAGAATATTTCCGTCATGCTCGGCGCGGGCGGCGGTTTCTTCGGCCAGAGCACGGAGTACACCGCCCGGTTCGGTGCGCGCTCCCTGGCCCTGGGCGACATGAACGGGGACGGGCATCTCGACGTGGTGACCGCCAACCACTACAGCAACGACGTGGCCCTGCTCTACGGCAACGGGGACGGCACCTTCGGGGACGTTCAGTGGCGCTCCGTGGGGCAGCGGCCCCAGTACGTCGTCCTGGCGGACCTGGGGAACGATGGAGACCTGGACATCCTGGTGGCCAACAAGAACAGCGACGATCTGGTGGTCATCCCCTCGCGGGGAGATGGCGTTTTCGACGACCCGGTCAGTTACCCGCTGGGCGCGCTCGGCGAACCCGTCTCATTTGCCGTGGCCGACTTCAACGGGGACCACTATCCCGACCTGGCCATCCCCCTGGAAGATTCGCTGGCCACCCTCGTCGGGGAGGGGGACGGCAGTTTCAGCGCCGGTGAGTCGTACGATGAACCGTCACCCCGCTTCCTCGATGCCCTCGATTTCGACGAGGACGGGGCGATCGACCTGGTGATGACCAGCGCCCGGGGCATGGTCCTGTTGGGGGGCAATGGCGACGGCACCTTCCATTTCCCCGGCCAGGAACTGTCCAGCCAGGGCTATTTCGATTTTCTTCTCGTCGACCTGGACGGCAACGGTGAACTCGAGATCGTGGCCCCCCACGGCTCGCGTAGCGGCCTGTCGATCTGTTACCGGGACGAAGCCGGCGGCTTCTCGGACCCGGTACAATTCATCACCGGGGGCTTCCCCATCGCTGCGGCTGCCGGAGACCTGGACGGCAACGGCACGGTGGACCTGGTCAGCGCCAACTGGACCAGTGACGACGTCTCCGTCGTGCTCAACGACCCTTACGACCCGGCCACGCTGTCGGCCGGATTCAGCTGCCTGCCGGCCGGCGGCACGGTCCCTTTCGATCTCGGCTTCGCCCTCTCCATCGGCAATACCTACCCGGGGTTCTACCGCCGGGCCGCCGGCCACATCGACGTGCGCCTGGCCGGCGGTCAGCGTTTCAAGAACTGGCGCGTCGGCTACACCAACATCGGTCCGGGAGCGGACTGGGCCACCGCCTGGAGCCTGACCCTGCCCGCCTCGGCGTCGGTGATCGGCGCCAACCTGTTCACCCTCAGCCTCGGGGACGTGACGCCGGCACCGTTCAATCACCCGCCCTATCCCGCCGCCGGCCATACGGAACAGCGGTCGTGCACCGTGACCGGGATCGCCCCTTGAGCGGTCAACCGAAAACGATCGATCCGGGTGTTTCGGCGGTCGGGTCGAACTGCCCGGTACATCATCAAGGCGGCAATAAAAAGAGGCGGCGCAAAAGGCGCCGCCACATTGATCTGCGGCATCGGGAGATCGACTTCCCGACCGACGCCGGTTTTCTGCCCTGGGGCGACCGTACTCAGGGCGCGGCCCCGGTCACCACACACTGGTCAGAGTCGCCGTGGCCGGCCGGGGAGTAGGGCGGCTGGTTGTATGGCGGCGGCGTCACATCCTCGACCCGGAGGGTGAAGACATTGTCGCCGGCCAGTGACCCCAGGGCCGGGAACTGCTGGGTCCAGGCGGCGGCGAAACTCTCCCCGTCGTCCAGGTTGGTCCAGCCGGCGCGCCACCCCGGGAAACTCTGGCCGCTGGCGGTGGAGACATCCAGCCGCGCGGCCGCCCGCCGGGATTCCCCGGGGGCGAGGTTGGTCAGGGTGGCGGTGAAAATGCTGCTGAAGGGCAGTGTGCCTGATGACGGCACGCAGGTCAGTTGGGCGCTCACTGTTTCCGTTTCCAGCGCCATGGAGGCGAAGGTCCAGACCTCGCCCTGGATCGGTTCCAGGCTGCTCCCGCCAAAGGTCACCTCGTCCACCCGCCAGTAGTAATCCTCTCCAGGATACAGGGTGGGATGCCAATTGGTCACACCCAGGCGGCCGATATATTCCGGTGAATCGGTGGTGGCCGCGGCCACCGCTTCGGCATCCGAGCCAAAATAGACATCGTGAGAAACCGCACTGATCCCCGGTATCCAGCTGAGGTCTGTTCCGGCGGTGATGCCCGCCGCGCCGTCGGCTGGTGTGGGGTTCATCGCCTGACCGCCCCTTTCCAGGGCCTTGATCCCGTTGGCGGAGAGGGTGTGGTTGTAGATCCGAACGTCGTCCACCTCGGCGGCCAGCCGAAGCAGCGACGTGTTGAGCGAGGTCATCGGTGCGGAAATGGCCATGTCCAGCGTGGCCCAGGGCAGGCCGTTGACCCAGAGCGCGGTACTGTCGGTGCCGCCCACGAAGGCCAGGTGGACCCACTGGCCCACCGGAGCGGAGTAGCCGAAACTGTGGTCGCCTCCGCCGCCAAAAACCGTGATCCCCACGTCGTCGTTGTTCCAGTGCTCCAGCCGCAGGGCGGCCGTGGACGAGGAGAAGAGGGAACTGGTGCCGGAGATATTCTCGGTCTTCCTGACCCACATGGCCATGGTCCAGGGCGGGGGGATGTTATCGAGGCCAAGGTGGTCCATGTTGATCATGTAGCCGCTCTCATGAAACCGGAGCGCACCGCCGAACTGTCCGGTCACCGCGTCGTTCTGGAAGCGAACGCCCCCCTCGAGGAACCCGCGGTTGTTAAACCCGCTGGCGTCGTAGGCGATGAATCCGCTCTGCTCGTCCAGTTTCCAGTGCACGGTCATCACCCGCGGTGTAACCGTAACCTGCACCTCCCTGAGGGCCGTGAGGCCGCCGCTGGACTGGCTGAAGGTGATCCGGGCCTCGTGCAGGCCCACTGGCAATTCACCGGACGTGGCGGAGAGCTGCGCCAGCACCTGTATCTCCTCGCCGCCGGCCAGGGTGCCGGAGGCGGGAAGCAGTTCGAGCCAGGGGACGGAAGCTGTTGCGGACCAGCTGAAGGGCGTGTCGCCGTTGTTGGTCAGGGTGAAGGTCCGCTGGCCTCCGTGCCAGGCCTCGTGGCGCACTCCCGAGACCGCAAAAAGGTCGGTGGGTGAGACGGTGAAGGCCGGCGGCGGCGGGACCACGACAACCGACGGGTCGCCGTAGATGTTGTACATCGAAAAGTTGGACCAGATGCCGGGAACCATCTCCTGCCGCACGTCGGCCCAGGCCTGGCCGCAGGTCTGTCCGCCGACCAGCCTGGCGGCGTACTGGTAGCCCAGCCCGCCGACGCTGGTGGACGAGGTGAAATTGGTCTCGCCCCCGTAATACCAGCTGGACCTCGTGGCCCCGTTGGTGGCGATCCCGCCGTGGCGCAGCAGGGCATAGGCGATGTTCCGCGGGTGCTCCGGTTCGGCGTTGCCGCACGAACCGTGCCAGGTGGCGCTGGGGAAGGCGTCGTCCAGGGCGAGGATGGTGTCGCTGGTGGCCACCTCCGCACCGCCTTCGTTCCAGCCGTGGGTCATCCAGACCACCAGGCCGAAGGGGGTGCCGCTCCAGGCGGCGGTGACATTGTCGTAGTTGCAGGGGACGGTCTCGGGCTCGGGGACCAGCCCGTAGTCGTCATGGTAGAGGCGGTGGGACGGGATCGCCGCCGGCTCGAGGAAATTGCTCTTGATCTGCTCACCCAGTTGGAATGACTGTGTGGCGTCGTCCAGCGGCACCATGGGCAGCAGGGCCCGGCGCCGCCACTGTGTGTCGGTCTCCAGCTCGTAGTCGATGATCTTCTGCAGGATGTGGTCGGTATCGGCGATCTGACCGTAATACGGAATCCGCCCCACCACTACCTCCCAGTAGCGGTCGATGCCGCCGTCCCCCATGTCCTCCCACTGGCCGGCAAATCCGTCCTGATTGAGGTCCCAGTCGCCTGAGAGGTCGGAGTAGACGAAATCGGAGGGCGTCTCGTACATCCCGTCAACGCTGTCGTAGCAGTGTTTCATCGGCACGTCGCCGTCATCGGGGTGCGGGTTGCCGATGAGCAGCACGTACTCGATTTCGTCGGCCAGGTAGTTGGCTTGCAGCCAGGCGCGGATGTTCTCCGCGGCCGCGTCGCCGGTGCCGCCGCCGAAATCGTCCTCGGTGACCAGCCGGACGGTGAAGCCGAGCGCCGTCTTGTGCGCGATGAAGCCGGCGAGGGCGGTGGAGGCATTCACCACCTCGCTGGTGGTGATGATGGTGTAGCCGGCGGCCCGTGCGACCGAGCGGCCGCCGCCATACGCGGCACAGGCCGAATCGAAGTTCACGGCCAGCCGGGCCGCCCGGTCCGCGCCAGGTACGCCGTTGCCGGTGAGCTGAACCGGTAGGTTGCGCACCCCGGGGGTTTGTTTGTATTCCAGATGCAGTTCTCCCGAGACGAGGCGTACTATCCGGCCGGTGGCCGGGTTCCAGCGCACCAGGGGCACGGCCGTTTCGCAGAGCAGCCAGCG
This sequence comes from Acidobacteriota bacterium, assembly GCA_032127265.1. Classification (GTDB taxonomy): domain Bacteria; phylum Acidobacteriota; class JAQAZP01; order JAQAZP01; family JAQAZP01; genus JAQAZP01. The sequence continues at coordinate 3,845 of JAQAZP010000320.1, read as the reverse complement.
GTGCAGCCGGCCGCAGCCGAGGACCAGGACGCCTTTTTCAGGCCAGAGCCCGCTCATCCCGTATGCCGAGCGGTCACGGCCATCCACGATTTGCTTTCCCACGGGCCAGGCCAGGACGGTTTCCCCCGAAGGTCCCCGGGTGGCCGGCGGGGGTATGGGATCTACGCGCCAGGTCCCATCCAGCTCTTCATACTCCGCGCCCTCCAGGCGGCAGGCGAGGCTCGCAGTGTCCGCATCCGGCGGGAGCAGCAGGGTGACCACCTGCCAGGGAATCCGGGGTTCACCGGCCGTGCCGATCCACTGGGCGCCGTCGACGTGGAATACCGCCCGGTTGGCTTCTCCGGCGGCAATCGATACCGGGGCGAGTTCCTGTCCGGCCACGGGCCGGACGGCATCGGGTGTGTGAATCTGGAGGGAACCACCCTGCGCCGTGGCGGCGCAAAGGAATCCGAGGAGCAGGAGAACAGCCTTTATTTTCACGTGTCAATGAACCTCCGGTGGGGAACAGCACCCTGGCGGGGCACGGCAAAAACGCCACAACTCCCGTAGAATATCAGAAGTTAGGCAACATTTCACCTCCACCTCCGGTCGACAGTGGTTCGGGCCCGGGTTACAATTCCGAATATCCGCATTTCTGGAGCATGGCGCCATGGGTGATTCCGAAAAATCGAGAGAAGATCTGCTGGAGGAACTGAAAGTTCTGCGCTCCCGGTGCCGGGCACTGGAGTCCCCATTGCACGAGGGTGAGGGGTTCTTACGCGGTGTTTTCGACTTCAAAGGGCTGGTGGATGCTGCGGTGGAGGGGTTCCTGGTGGTCGACCGCGACGGCCGGTTTCTTTATGCCAACCGCGAGGCGGCGACGATCTCAGGCTACACCGAGGAGCAGCTTGTGCAGCGCCGGTTCCACGACCTGGTGCCGCCGGATGAACTGCCGGTTGTCCTGGAGCGGTTGGCTCAGCGGATCGACGGCCGGGAACTGCCCCGGCGCTACGAATCGGTCCTCCTGCACCGGGATGGTTCGCGGATTCCCCTGGAAGTGTCCGGAACGCAGGTCATCTGGCGGGGGGAGACGGTGAGCATGATCATGATTCGGGACATCACCAAGCGGAAACAGGCTGCGGAAGATTTTGGCCGGATCGTCGAGGAGAAGTCGGTCCTCTTTCGCGAAGTGAACCATCGGGTGAAGAATAACCTGGCGGCGATAATCGGTGTGCTGCTCAAGGAGCAGCGCCGGGCCGAGGAAGAGGGCAACACCGCCTATCTCCCGGTGCTGCGCAGCCTGGTGGGCCGGGTGATGGGACTGGCCACCGTTCACGGCATGCTTTCAGCGGTGGAGTGGCGGCCGCTGCGGATCACCGACATCTGTGCCCAGGTGATCGGCGCCGCGGTGCAGTCCGTTCCCTACCCGAGCAAGATACGGGTGCGCATCACACCTTCACCGCTGCTTGTGAGCAACGAACAGGCTCAGCACCTGGCCCTGGTGGTCAACGAGCTTGCCGCCAATTCGGTCAAGCACGCCCTGGACCGCGAGGGCGGAATCCAGATCAAGATCAGCATCGCCGGATCGGGCTCGAAGATCCGGCTGGTCTATCAGGATGACGGACCGGGCTATCCCGAGGCCATGGTGGCCGGCGATTTCAGCGCGGCCAATGTGGGTTTCGACCTGGTCCGGGGCATCGTCCTGAAAAGCCTCCGTGGTGAGCTGGCCCTGTCCAACGACCAGGGTGCCATGGCCGCCATCACCTTCAAACAGCAGGTAGTCCACGAAGACCGGGAGGGGCAGCTCCAGTATTGATCATGCGGTATCATCCCAAAAAGTAGGGACAGGTACTACTTTTGTGATTCCTCCAATCCATTCCACCGCCGATTGAAAAAGTAGTACCCGTCCCTACTTTTTACACCGCGCCCCGGTCTCGTGATAGAATTCCCCAGCCACTATTGATTGCCTTGCCCGTAGACCACCTGGTGCCGTGTTCCCTCCGTCACTGCCGCCAGGGTCGAGGAGGATACAGATGGATCGCCTGAACGGAATATCGTTGCGGGTCTTTGCTTTGCTGCTGTTGACCATACTGACGGCGGCACCGTTCCCCGCCGGCGCGGCGGAGGTCACCGTGGGCCCGCAGGTCCGCCTCGATACTGGCGCGGGATCGTCCTGGTCCAACGAAACCACCATCGCCTCGGTGCACGCCAATCCGATGATTGCCGTGGCAGGCTGGAACGACTACCGCTCGTCAAACAACAACGGGATCTCCCTGACCACTGACGGGGGGGCCACCTGGGCCGATTCCATCTTCCCCCCGCCCCCCGGTTCTTCGCTGGGCTACGGGGGCGACCCCATGGCCTGCTACGACAACCGCACCGGCACGCTCTGGTTCGGCGGCATGTCGTGGACCAGCAACGGCGGGGTGTTCGCGGCCCGCATGGACGCCGGGCAGACCTCGTTCGAAGAGACGGTGATGATCTACAGCAGCAGCGGCATCGACAAGGGCTGGATGGCCGCCGGCCGGGGGCCTGACACGCCGGACAGCACATATGTATACACGACCTACAACTACGGTTGTCAGCGTTCAACCGACATGGGTGACAACTGGAACAACCCGGTCTCCCTCGGTTCCGAGATCGGCTACCTCCCCCGGGTGGGGCCCAACGGCGAACTCTACGTGGCCTCCTGGGACTTCGGCGACGGGGTGAAGCTGCGCCGCAGCTTCAACGGCGGCGCCTCTTTCGAGCCGCCGATCCGCATTGCCACCCGTATGGACTACTGGTCGACCCAGGGCGGTGACCGGTTTCCCGGGCGGTTTCGCGTGCCGGCCCTCAGCTACCTCGCGGTGGACCCCAACAACGGCACACTCTACTGCCTCTTCTCCGACACCACCGGCATGTCCGGCGGCAATCGCAATGTCGATATCTATCTGACCAGTTCCACCGACCAGGGGAGCAACTGGTCCACCCCCCATGTGATCAACGGCGACTCCGACCCGGCCGGCGACCAGTTCTGGTCCTGGCTGGAGGTGGACCAGCAGGGACGGCTGCACACCTGCTGGCTCGACACCCGCCACACCGTGCAGGACGACGACGCGCTGCACGGCATGTTCGACGCCTACTACGCGATCAGCGAGGACGGGGGTGACACCTGGACCGAATACCGGCTCACCCCCGGGTCCTTTGACAGTTATGATGCCGGCGCGTCGAGCCAGTTCCTCGGCGATTACATGGGGCTGGCCGTGGGCGGCAACCGGGTCTACCCCTGTTACGTCTCGACCCAGAACGGACACCCGGATATCTTCACCAACGTGATCACCGTCGCCGGCGGCGGTGGGGGAGAGGCCAAACTGGTGTCCGGGCCGGGCCCCGGCCCGGACAACCCGCCGCTGGTCCGGGTCTTCCCGGCGGAGGCCGGTGCGGCGCACGAGGTGGAGTTCACGCCCTATGGCGCCACCGGCTATGGCGTCAACGTCTCCTGCGGCGACGTCAATGGCGACGGGATTGACGACCTGCTCACCGGCGCCGGCCCCGGGGCGGTCTACGGGCCCCACGTGCGCGGTTTCCAGGCCGACGGCGCCCCGCTGGACGGGCTCAGTTTCCTCGCCTACGGCACCAACAAGTTCGGGGTCAACGTGGCCGCCGGCGACCTCGACCGCGACGGGCGGGACGAGATCGTCACCGGGGCCGGTCCGGGCGCCGTGTTCGGCCCCCACGTGCGGGCCTTTGACTACGATGCATCCAGCATGGTGTCACCAATGGCCGGGGTGCGTTACTTTGCCTACGGCACCCTTAAATCCGGGGTCAACGTGGCCTGCGGGGATATCGCTGGCGACGGGTATGACGAGATCGTATCCGGGGCC
>JAQAZP010000319.1:0-21291 GCA_032127265.1 Acidobacteriota bacterium | reverse complement strand
TGACAGAGATAGAACATAGTATATCCAACCCATTTGTCTCCTCCTTTCATACAATTTTGGTGCAATAGCAAATAGCAACCACCTCCTAGTCCTATATCCCAGTGTGTGTTGTTTACATTTCATTGGTTGATTGTTGCTTGTCATTACACGTTCCCTCTTCTCTATTACCCGCATTATATGTTCTCCATCGAGAACTCGGAGAAACTTGCCGAGTTGCTAAAGCGCCGGGGGGTGAAACACAAGGTGCTCAACGCCCGCTTCCACGACAGGGAAGCGGAGATCGTGGCCCAGGCCGGCGCCAAGGGGGCGGTGACCATCGCCACCAACATGGCTGGCCGCGGCACCGACATCCTGCTCGGCGGCAACCCCGAGGCGCGGGCCCGGGAACGCTTCGACCCCGAAGAGAACCCTGAAGCGTACCAGCGCGAGGTGGAGAAACACACGGCCCAGTGCGTTATCGAGAAACAGGATGTCATCGACCTGGGCGGCCTGCACATCCTGGGCACCGAGCGGCACGAGGCCCGGCGCATCGACAACCAGCTGCGCGGCCGCGCCGGACGGCAGGGTGATCCCGGGTCATCGCGGTTTTACCTCTCTTTGGAAGATGACCTGATGCGGATTTTCGCCTCCGAGCGGGTCTCGGGGATAATGGCCAAGCTGGGGATGGACGAGGGAGTGCCCATCGAGGCCAACATGGTCTCCCGGGCCATCGAACGGGCGCAGAAACAGGTTGAAGGCCACAACTTCGACATCCGCAAGCAACTGCTGGAATACGATGACGTGAACAACGCCCAGCGCACCGAGATTTACGGCCTGCGACGGGACATTCTCGAAGGCAAGGAACAGACCGAATACATCAGGGACATCGCCAAAGACCTGGCAAGCTACCTGGTGGACGAGTTCACCACCGCGGACCAGCCCAGCGAGTGGGACATCGACGCATTGCAGCGCGAACTGCGCCTTAAAATGAACTTCAACCCGGTGGAAGCCGGCATTGTCCTCGACCAGCACGGCCCCCAGGAGCTGAAGGACCTGATCTGGGAGAAGTGCTGGGCCAAGTACCAGGAGAAGGAGGCCAGCTTCGGCCCGGAGATGATGCGGCTCCACGAACGGATGATCACCCTGCAGGTGGTGGACAAACGCTGGAAGGATCACCTCTACGCCATGGACCACCTCAAGGAGGGTATCGGCCTCCGTGGCTACGGCCAGCGCGACCCGCTCACCGAATACAAACGGGAGAGCTTCGAGATGTTCGGGTCAATGAAGGAGCGGCTGGAGGACGACATCATCCGCTACCTCTTCTACCTCGACCCGGCGGCGGTGGAGGAGCAGGCCCGGCAGCGGGAGCAGGCCCGGCGTCAGTTGAGCTACAGCGCCCCGCCCAAGGATGGCGCGACGAGAAAGATGAAGCCGGTGATGCGCAAGGAAGCAAAAGTGGGGAGAAACGACCCCTGCCCCTGCGGCAGCGGCAAGAAATACAAGAAGTGTTGCGGCGCCTGACGCCGTTCGGTGCCCCTGGGCCACGCACGGGCCCCAGAGAAGATGAGGAGGATCGGGAAATGCTGGACCAGGCCCCCGAAATCGGGCTGACCTTCGACGACGTTCTGCTCGTCCCCCGCAAGTCGGACTTCCTGCCCCGGGACGCAGAGACAACCACCCGGTTGACCACCGGGATCAGCCTGAACATCCCAATCGTCGCCGCGGCCATGGACACCGTGACCGAAGGATCCATGGCCATCGCCCTGGCCCGGCTGGGCGGCCTCGGTTTTATCCACAAGAACCTGAGCATCGTGCAGCAGGCGGCCGAGGTGGACAAGGTCAAGCGCTCGGAAAGCGGGATGATCGTCAACCCGATCACCATGAGCCCCGAAAACAAGATCCACGAAGCGCTGGAGCGGATGCGCCACTACCGGATCTCCGGCGTGCCCATCGTCGAAGGCACGAAACTGGTGGGTATCCTGACCAACCGCGATCTGAGGTTCGAGAAACGCACCGATCTCCGTATTTCCGAAGTGATGACCAAGGACAACCTGGTCACCGTGCCGGTGGGCACCACCCTGGAGCAGGCCCACACCATCCTCCACGAGCACAAGATCGAGAAACTGCTGGTGGTGGACGACGATTACAACCTCAAGGGCCTGATCACGGTCAAGGACATCGAGAAGAAGCTCAACTACCCCAACGCCTGCAAGGACGAGTTGGGCCGCTTGCGGGCCGGCGCCGCGGTGGGCGTGGGTGCCGACACACTGGACCGTACCGCCGCGCTGGTCAACGCCGGTGTGGACGTGCTGGTGATCGACTCGGCCCACGGCCACTCCGCCGGGGTGATGAACATGGTGCGCCAGTTGCGCGCCGCCTACCCCGACCTGCAGCTGGTGGCCGGCAACGTGGCCACCGCCGACGGCACCCGCGACCTCATCGAGTGCGGGGTCAACGCGGTGAAGGTGGGGGTGGGGCCCGGATCCATCTGCACCACCCGCATCGTCTCCGGCGCCGGCGTGCCCCAGATCACCGCCATCGCCGCTGCGGTTTCGGTGGCCCGACCGGCCAATGTTCCGGTGATCGCCGACGGCGGGATCAAGTTCTCCGGCGACGTGGCCAAGGCCCTGGCCACCGGTGCCGATTCGGTGATGATCGGCAGCCTCTTCGCCGGCACCGACGAGAGCCCGGGCGAGATGATCCTCTACCAGGGGCGCAGCTTCAAGAGCTACCGCGGCATGGGCTCGCTGGGCGCCATGGCCGAAGGAAGCAGCGACCGCTATTTCCAGGACGCGGAAGAGGATCGGGGCAAGCTGGTGCCCGAGGGCATCGAAGGGCGGGTGCCTTACAAGGGAGCACTGTCCGGCGTGGTGGAGCAGCTGATGGGCGGCCTGCGTTCGGGCATGGGCTATTGCGGCTGCCCCTCCATCCAAAAGATGCAGACCGAGGCGCAGTTCATTCGCATCACCGGTGCCGGCCTGCGCGAGAGCCACGCCCACGACGTGATCATCACCAAGGAAGCGCCGAACTACCGGATAGAGTCCTGATCAGGATCGTCCGGTGTGAACTCCAGGCTCTCCCCCGCTTCCACGATGATCAGGCGGCGGTCATCTCCCCGGTCATGGATAGTGACCCGGAACCACCAGGGATGCCGGGTGAGGTCCCAGGCCGAGCCGTCCACCTTTTCCGCCCACTCCACCGCGCAGACAGCCCCGTCGTCGCGGGAGAGGATCTCGCGCAGTCCGATCCCCTCGCATTCGTCGGGGTGTCCGATGCGGTAGAGGTCCACGTGGTGAAAGGTGCGGCCTTCGGGCAGCGGGTGCTCGTTGACCAGGGTGAAGGTGGGGCTCACCACGTCATCAACGTCAGCCACTCCGAACCCCGCGGCCAGCCCTTTGGCAAAGACCGTCTTGCCCGCCCCCAGCTCACCGCAGAGCAGGATCACCAGCACCGGTGAGGCATCCACCAGCCCGGCGGCCAGTTGCCGCCCCAGGTCTTCGGCCACGCCAAAGGTCTCTTCCGGGCCGGTGGTCTCGACTGACTGAATGTCACTCGTCGTCATCGTCGGCCTCGATCACCTCGCCGGCACAGACCAGGAAGGCGTCGGGAAGGTATTCCAACAGGTCGCCGGCCATCAGCGACATCTCGCCCACGTCCTCGGCAGCCATGTCTCCGCACAGGCCATGGATGTGGACGCCCAGAATTGCCGCATCCACGGGATCAAGGCGCTGGGCCAGCAGAGCGGCGATGACGCCGGTGAGCACGTCTCCCGAGCCGCCTGAGGCCATCCCCGGGTTGCCGGTAAGGTTGACCCAGACTTCCCCCTCAGGCGCCACGGTGAGCGATCTGTAGCCCTTGAGCACCACGATCAGGTTGCGGGTGCGGGCAAATGCGGCCACCGGCCCGATGCGGTCTTCCAGCAGATCATCGGTGCTGATGCCCAACAGGCGGGCCATCTCCCCCGGGTGGGGGGTGATGATCACCGGGGCCTCGCGGCCATTGGCGTCCAGGGCGCCGGGGTTCCCGGCAAAGGCATTGAGCCCGTCGGCGTCGATGACCATCGGCATATCGGCCAGTTCGGGGGCGGCAAACAGGCCGCGCACAAACTCGCCTGTGGACGGGTCGGCTGAGATGCCGGGCCCCAGGGCCAGCACATCGCGCTCCGCGGCCAGTTCCACCGCCCGGGACAGCGCCTCGGGCGAAATGGTGCCGGCCGGGGTCTGGGCCAGCGGCTCGGTCATCAGCTCGAGGCTGGAGCCGGCAATCACCGGCAGGCAGTCGGCCGGCGTGGCCACGGTGACCAGTCCGGCGCCGCTGCGGTAGGCCGCCTCGGCCCCCATCACCGCAGCACCGGTCTTGCCCACCGAACCGCCCACCAGCAGCACGTGACCGTAGTCCCCCTTGTGGCCGGTTCGTTCCCGGGGTTCGGGAAGCAGATACCCGGCCAGTTCGTCGGTGACCACGAACGGTCCGCCGCCGGCCCGCTCCATGGCTGCCTCGGGAATGCTGATGTCGGCCACCGCCAGGTCACCGCAGAGCAGGTCGCCCGGAGGCAGGAGATGCGGATACTTGGGGGCGCCGAACGTGACGGTCAGATCGGCCATGATCGCCTCACCCGGCGGGTTGGGGGTGTCGGCGGAGAGCCCCGAAGGGATGTCCACCGCCACCACCGGGGCAGTGCCCTCGTTGATCGCGTTGATCACCCGGGCGTAGTGCCCGTGCACAGGGCTGTTCAGCCCGGTGCCGAGGATGGCGTCCACCACCACGGTATACTCGTCGGGCGAGAGGAGCAGTCCGTCGTCCTGCAGTTGTTCGAAGGTCTCCCAGTCGGGCGCCTCGTGGACCGCACCGTCCATCCGGCAGAACACGTCGTGATTCAGCTTGGCATCGCCGGTGAGGCCGCCGCCTTCGCCCAGCAGCACCACGTCAAGCCGGGCGGTGCCGCGGTTGAACAGGTGCCGGGCAATGACAAAGCCGTCGCCGCCGTTGTTCCCCATGCCGCAGAGCACCAGCACCGCCGACTCGTCATCGTACAGGGCGTCGCCGTAATGCTCTTCCATGGCGTCCACGGTCTGCGACCCGGCGTTCTCCATCAGCACCGCACCGGGGATGCCGTACTCCTCGATGGTGATCCGGTCCGCCTCGGCCATCTCCCTGGCACTGTAGATACGCATCGGTTCCTCCGCTGTTACCGGGCAGTTGCAGGGCGGCTATCGGCCCTGTTGGGACTCTTGCTGAAGAGTGACGGATGATTCTAAGCAGGCGCTCAAGGGTGAGTCAAGGAAAGCGTGCAGAGGATCATCGAGGAAGACCGCAAGTAGCGGCACAAAAACGGGAACAGGCACCGATTTCCTGCGGAGATCGAGAGCCAGCCCCCATTTTTATGAAAAAAAACGTTTATGCAAAAAAAGCGGCCGGTTTGACCCGGCCGCATATATGCTGGCGGGAGCGACGAGATTCGAACTCGCGACCTCCGGCGTGACAGGCCGGCATTCTAACCAGCTGAACTACGCCCCCGCATTCTAGCCTTGAACTGTTTCTGCCCCCGCCCTCAAGCCCGCTGGGCCTGGTGGGCGGTACAGGAGTCGAACCTGTGACCCCCTGCGTGTAAGGCAGGTGCTCTAACCAGCTGAGCTAACCGCCCGTCGGCCCTCCGTGCGTTTTACCGCGCCGGCCAGTATCGGTCGGGGCCACTGGAAGCAAACGGGAGTATACGAAAGGGTCCGCGACCTGTCAAGAGATATACGGCCCCCCGAGCCACTCCACGGCTCAATTCGCTCAGACCACCACACCGTGTTTTTTGCCCACCTTGGTGAAGGCCTTGATGGCTTTGTCCAGCTGTTCCCTGTTGTGACCGGCCGAAATCTGCACCCGGATGCGTGACTGGCCCTTGGGCACCACCGGATAGTAGAACCCGATGACATAGATCCCTTCCGCGAGCAGGTCGCGGGCCATGTCCTGGGACAGTTTGGCGTCGTTCTCGAACTTGCCGAGCATGATCGGCACGATGGCATGCACCCCCTTGGGAATGTCGAAGCCGGCCTCGGTCATCCCCTTGCGGAAGTGCATCGTATTCTCTTCCAACTTGTCCCGCAGCGCCGTGGTCTCGGAAAGCATTTTGAAGACCTTCAGCGATGCCCCGACCACCACCGGCGGCACGGTGTTGGAGAAAAGATAGGGACGGGAGCGCTGGCGCAGCAGGTCGATCATCTCCTGGTGGCCCGCAGTGAAGCCGCCCGAGGCACCGCCCAGGGCCTTGCCCAGGGTCGAAGTGATCACATCCACCTTGTCCAGCACGCCACGGTGCTCACCAGAACCGCGGCCGGTCCGGCCCACGAAGCCCGTGGCGTGGCAGTCGTCGACCATCAGCAGGGCATCGTATTTTTCGCACAGCGCGGTGATCTCGTCAAGCTTGGCGATGTCTCCGTCCATGGAGAAGACGCCGTCGGTGGCCACCATGCGGAATTTGTTGCTCTGGGATTCCTTGAGGATACGCTCGAGGTCGGCCATGTCATTATGGATGTAGCGGTAGCGGTCCGCCTTGCAGAGCCGGACACCGTCGATGATCGAGGCGTGGTTCAGGGCGTCGGAGATGATGGCGCAGTCCTTGTCCAGGAAAGGTTCGAACACGCCGCCGTTGGCATCAAAGCAGGCGGCGTAGAGGATACAGTCGTCCTTGCCGAGGAATTTGGCGATCAGGCGCTCAAGTTCCTTGTGAATGTCCAGCGTGCCGCAGATAAAGCGCACCGAAGACATCCCGAACGCGTATTTGTCGAGGGTTTCCTTGGCCGCCGCTACGATCTCAGCGTTGTTGGCCAGACCAAGGTAGTTGTTGGCGCAGAAATTGAGCACCTTGCTGCCGTCCTGCAGGGTGATTTCCGAGGCCTGGGACGATGCGATGATCCGCTCGTTCTTGTACAGACCGGCATCCTTGATGTCCTGCAATTCCTTGGTCAAAAACTCTTTCATCGCACCATACATCTTCAGTCCTCCCGGAAATTTGCTCGGTGGAGCGCTACCACATAAAAAACCGTGTACACGGGCAACTCGACTGTTCGAGGGCACTGCCGGAGCCGGGGTCGGACCTGGCAGTTACGAACCGGCCGCGGTCCGCCGGGATAAAGGCGCATCACTGCGGGCCGGCATACTGGAGGCCGGACGAAACACGAAAAACAGATCATAATTTTTGAGCGTAGTCATGTCAAGAAACGGGCCCGTCCACAACCGGGAAAACGCTTTCAAGTCATGGCATTGAGGCGGTGATCCGACAGGTGACCGTGTCGCTGAACCCGGCCGGGAGCCCGCCGTTGGAAGCGGGTGGGGTGGTGTCGGTACCGGTAAGGTCGAAGGTGGTCACCCCCACCATGGTTCCGAACATCGGGAAATCCATGGGCGCATCGATACTGAACACCTGGTCCGGGCCCAGCACCACGCTGGCCCGGCGGTAGGCGATATAGGTTGTGCCGCCGGGCAGTTCCAGGTCGATGGTCAGCCCGTAAGAACGGGTCAGGTGACTGCTGTTGGTGAGGGTCAAACTTAAAATAGCGGTATCTGGAAGAGTCAGTTCCGCCGGTGAACAGCTGAATGTGAGATCGAGGGTATCCGGAAACCCCAATGGTTCCATGTTAAGCCGGTAGAGCCCCTGGTTGCCGCAGGCATACAGGCGGGGTTGCCAGATCCTGTCATCGATAACAAAGCGGTAGACCCAGTTTTCGGGGTAACCACTGCCGAAGTCCTGATACTCGACACCGCCGTCCTTGCTGAGCAACACCGGGAACCCGCCGCTGCAGGCGTAGACCATGTTGCCGGCAAGCGGGTCGACCAGCACGGCATGGGCCTGCGAAACCGGGAACCCGGCCAGCAGCCAGTTGTTTCCGCCATCTGTGGTTTTGTACACACCATGATTGTACAGCGTTGAATATACGGTTGCTGTGTCAACCGGATCCACCGAGACGGTCCGGCAATTTCTGGGGCCCGCAGGAAACCCGCCGTCCATGCTGAACCATGAGGCACCGTTGTTGGTACTCTTCAGCACACCGCCCAACCCGTTGATTCCGCCGGTATGATCCACTGCGCCGAAGCACACGGCGCTGTCCTGGCGGGAAACAGCGATGTCCATCACACTGCTGTAGTTGTCCCCCTGGTGCACCTGGATCCAGTTTTCACCACTGTCCGTGCTGCGGAACAGACGTGCCGGCAATGTCGAGATATAGCCGCGACCACCGGCCAGCAGGGTGTTGGCCTCTTTATCCACCACCACCTTGTACAACAGGTTGTTCAGGTAGGACGGGCCATGAGGGCCGGTGCAGATCCAGCTCTGGCCGCCATCGGTGCTTTTGTAGATTCCTTCCGGCGTGGTTGTGGTCACCGGGCCTTCCATGGCGGCGTAAATAATCTGTCCGCCGGTCCCCTCGATGGCCACCGACTGGGCCCGCTGGTCCACCAGGTTCGGCACCGCAGACCAGGACAAGCCGCCGTCCTCGGTGATGAATACACCACCACTGTTCAGGCTGGTGAAGGACACCAGGATCCGGTTCGGGTCGAGGTCGTCCACCACCACATCGGTGACTTTGACCATGTTGATCCCCTCTGAACTGGCGGCCCAGACACTGCCTTCATCCAGCGAGGTGAAAAAACCCATGCTCGCGCAGCCCGCGTGCACCGCCATTCCGTCCGGCCGGAAGGCGATGCAGTTCACCACTTCACCGTCCAGACCGTCGTTGGCCTCGGACCAATTGAGACCGTTGTCGGTGCTCTTCAGCATCCCCTGCCCCTGGGCCCCCACCAGAATCAGTCCGGGAAACTGCTGGTCGCGCTGGACCTCCAGGAAACCGGCGTCCTTGATCCGATTGGATCCGATCCGGAACCACTCCCCGGAAGGATGGCTGCGATGGAACAGGCCGCCATTCTGGTTGGCGAAGTTGCGCCCGGTGGTCACCATCACCGAACACCTGCTGCCTGAATTCAGCACGCTGATCGAGTTGACCGGTTGGCCGTCGAGGCCGCTGTTGTAACTCAGCCAGTGAGCACCATTGTCCTCGGAGCAATAGAAGCCCGCCTCGCCGAAATCGGAGCCCAGGGATACGAAGATTCTGCTGCTGACCAGCGGGTCGAAGCAGATATCGGTGATCGAAAGTTCCTGGGGCAACCCGTTGTTGGAAGGAGTGAAGCTGTCGCCGCCGTCGGTGGAGCGGTAGAGGCTGGAGTCCGGCTGCGGTTCGCAGTAATAGTGGGCCACCAGCTCGCCGCCGCCGGCGGGATTGTAGCTCACCCGGGTGGAGCGGGCGAACGTTCCGTCGACGGGAAAAACTTCGCTCCAGCTGTTTCCGCCGTTGCTGGTACGGAAGAGCCCCAGTTCGGCGGAGGCGAACAGTTCAAGGTGGTTCTCCGGATTCATCGCCAGGCAGTACACCGGCCCCAGTTGGGTCTCGGGGTCCAGGCGGATCCAGTCCTGCCCTCCATTGGTGCTGCGGTATACTCCGCCGAGAAACGGCTCACCACCGCACCCCACCCCCGCATAGACTACGTTGGGGTTTGCAGGGGAGATCAGGATGTGATTGATATCGGCGGCGAATGGCCCGCTGGTCTCCCACAGGCTTTCCAGACGCCCGTCAGCCGGAACCCGGCTTGACGGACCATCGGCTTGCCAGGACCGATCAGTCCAATCCACGGCCCGGTATCCCCGGTGGTCGGACCAGATCTTCGGGCCTGTTTCCACCGACATGTGGTGGGTAACGGTTTGTCCGTTGACCTGTCTGGTGATCGGTTCCGCACCGGCCATACCAGCGGTACAGCGTTCGGAGGCCGACGGGATCAGAAGGAGAAGGGAAAGGACAAGCAGCAACCGAAAGAGTCGTACGAGCACCATGAGCATCAATTCATCCTGCCAACCACTTTAAGCAACAGGCTAAACCGCTCTTTCCTAACATTCAGAGCCGCACTAACGTCGCTTGTAGTGGTTTATCCGTACCTATTGTAAAGAACGATGATTGTCGGTGGAATTCGGGAGGAAAGCCACACAACACATCCGGATGAAATCCAGTTGCTATAAATATAAAGAAATGGCTGAGGAATGTCAATTCCTTGAAAGCTCCAAAATATTACCATGACAAGAGTTCCGACATCACGGGACAGGCGGGCGGAGTTTTATCGAGGTGCGGGAACGAGGAATGGTTGTAGGTAGGACTCAGACCCGGCCGTTGCGCTTGCGTGCAACCAGCAACCGGTCAAGGGAAGTCCTCTGGGATGGGGTGAGCGCAGACATCCGGATCAGGTCAGCCTTGTCCACGTTCTCGCGGCGGATGATCTTGCGGAAAGCTTTTCGAATCTCGGTGGCCAGCCAGGTCTCATCCCCTTCCAGGGCGTGAAGCCTGATCAGCGGCCTGAGGGCCCGGCGGTCGCCGATGAGCCCGACCGACTGGATCACAACCGGAAAGACCAGTTCATCGCCCGAACCGAGAAGGCCCATCAGGTCGTCCAGAACCGTCCGACAATTGAGAGAGGCCAGAACAGCGTGAATTTCCATTTTGATCTGCTGTATGAAGTGCCAGGCGCGACCGGCAGCGCCCTGCTCCTGAACCCCAATCAGCCGCTGAATCATCTCGATCAGATCCGGCTTCGCCCGCGTGGCATCGATATCTCCCACCAGGCGTATCAGCCCCTTGGCGATATAGACCTGGGTCGCATTGTCGAAATGGTTAAAGGAACGGAGATAGGTGAGCGTCGGGTCAAGACCAGCCCGGCCCAGGGCCCGCAACGCATCGAAGGCATGGGTGCGAACAACGTGGTTCTCCCCCTCGGCGACGAGAAAGCGGATGAGGGTCATCACGCCTTCATTGTCCGACTGTCCGATCTCACCAGCCAGCTTCTGGCCCATGCCAGGCGCACTGTCGCGGAGCTGGTTCATCGGGATGGTACGGGAGACACTCATCTCTACTACTCAAAAAATATTCCCGCCCGGAACGCATTCCTGGTTCAGTGCGTGGAAAGATTCGCCTGGGAAACAACTCTTAGCGAAACTGTAATGATGGCGAGCCGAAGATAGGGCAGTCTAAACCTTCCCTTCCAATCAGATCAACTTCCTTCTGTAAATATAGGTGATCCAAGGCATATTTGCAAGTCGATAAATATATCCACATATCCGATACGCGAAAACCTGTTCCGCACCTCCCCAGCATGGTTCGATTGCCGAAGATTGTTGAACCTGATCAGGCTGTGAACTATAATTTTGCCTCCCTCAGGTGCCCCGGCAGCGGCCTGAAAATTGACCCCGTCAATGAAGGGTCAAGATTGATATGAATGGTTCGCGAGGAGATGCAGCAACCAATGATCGTTCAGGGCAAGCACTACCGAACGGTGTGGATGGACAAGCAGGGCGTGGTGAAGATGATCGACCAGACACTTCTGCCCCACCGCTTTGAAATCATCGATCTTGAAGAGTACAGGCAAACCGCCCGGGCAATCAGCGTGATGCAGGTCCGCGGAGCCGGCGCCATCGGCGCCACTGGTGCTTACGGCATGGCCCAGTGTGCCCTCTCGGCACCTGACAGCGAATTCCAGGAGGCGATGGAGCTGGGAGAGAAGGTCATTGGAGGCACGCGGCCCACCGCTCGGAACCTGTTCTACGGCATCGACAGGGTGATGGACGCGGCAGCCGCGGAAAAAGATATTCCCGCCAAGCGTGCCGCGGCCGTGGCGGCCGCCCAGGCGGTGGCCGACGAGGATGCCGCTTCCTGTGAACGGATAGGTGAACTTGGCGCCACCCTGCTGAAGGACGGTTGCCGGGTGAGCACCCACTGCAATGCCGGCTGGCTGGCCTTCGTCGACTGGGGGTCAGCCCTCTCCCCCATCTACAAGGCCAAGCGGCAGGGGCTCAACATATTTGTCTGGGCTGACGAGACCCGTCCGCGGAGCCAGGGGGCCAAGCTGACTGCCTGGGAACTGAAGGAGGAGGGGATCGAGCACCGGGTGATCATCGACGGTGCCACAGGCCACATGATGAAGAGCGGCCGGATCGATATGGTGATCGTGGGATCGGACCGCATCGCGGCCAACGGAGACGTGGCGAACAAGATCGGCACCTACGGCAGTGCCGTGCTGGCGGCCGAAAACAATATCCCGTTTTACGTCGCCGCCCCCACATCCACCATCGATTTTGATTGCCCCAGCGGCGACCATATTCCAATCGAGGAACGGGGGGAGGACGAAGTCCTGGTGGTCGAGGGGCTCTGCGATAACGGCGAGGAGCGCGGAGTGCGGATTTCACCGCCGGGTACCCGGGCCGCCAACCCTTCGTTCGACGTCACTCCCCATCGCCTGGTGGCCGGGATCATTACCGAGAAGGGTATTTTCAAACCAACGGAACTCCACCGGATCAATTCCGGAACCAGCAGCCGGGAGGACGGGAGTTGAGGGAAGAAGTGTTCAGCAGCCTGCTTCCGGACGAATATGCCGAACTGTCCGATGCTGAGGCCGTGGAGCGCAGCCGGACGGCCGTGGAGCGGCACGGGGCCAACCTGCTCATTCTGGCCCACCACTACCAGCGCCGGGAGATCGTGGAGCTGAGCCACCGCAAGGGAGATTCCTTTGAGCTGGCTCGATCTGCCCAGCGGGAGAGCGCCGCAAAGTGGGTGGTCTTCTGCGGGGTCAGATTCATGGCGGAGAGCGCCGCCATTCTGGCCGTCCCGGGGCAGACAGTGATCCACCCCGACGCCCGGGCCGGCTGCCCCCTGGCTGACATGGCCGACCTCCCGGAAGTAGAGGAGGCGTGGGACGAGCTGGGAGGCGTGCTGGGGGATATGAAGGGTCAGGCCACGCCGGTGACTTATATCAACAGCACCGCCGAATTGAAGGCGTTCTGCGGCCGCCACGGGGGAACCATCTGCACTTCGTCCAATGCCGGACGTGCTTTCGACTGGGCCATGAACCGGGCGGAGCGGGTCTTCTTCTTCCCCGATCAGCACCTGGGACGAAATACAGCGGCCCTCCGCGGGATTCCCGCGGACAGGATCCTTCTCTGGCGCAAGGGTGAACCATTGGGCGGCAACAGCCCGGACGCCGTGCGGCAATCCCGGGTGATCCTTTGGGATGGGCACTGCCATGTGCACACCTGGTTCACAACAGACCAGATCCACATGGTGCGGTCGGAACATCCCGGAATTCAGGTGGTGGTCCACCCCGAGTGCCCCAGGAAAGTGGTGGAGGCCGCCGACGCCAACGGCTCCACCAGCTTCATCATCGACTTCGTGAACCGTGCGGCACCGGGCAGCACCATCGCCGTGGGTACCGAGTTCAACCTGGTGGAGCGGCTGGCCCGGGAGGCGGAGGGGGTCAAGACAGTGATTCCCCTGGCCCGATCACTTTGTCCGAACATGTATCGGATCAATCCGCAGAACCTGTGCTGGGCCCTGGAACGGCCGGAGGACTTCAGCCCGGTCACCGTACCTCCCGAGGTGAGCCGGGACGCGCTGGTGGCTCTGGACCGCATGCTGTCCCTGGCCTGATCCCCGCCGGTCAGCCGGCGAGGAACCGGGAGAACTCCGAACTGCGTGAGCGGTGACGCAACTTGCGCAGGGCCCGGGCTTCGATCTGCCGCGTACGTTCGCGGGTGATCTTGAACTGCCGTCCCACCTGGTCCAGGGTGTGCTCCTGCCCGTCTCCGTTCAGCCCGAAGCGCAGGCGAAGAATGGTCTGCTCATCAAGGCTCAGGGTCTTGAGGACAGCTTCGGCCTCCCGTTTCAGCTGGGTGGCGAACACCGAGGCCTCGGGGTCCTGATGTTCCCGGTCATCCTTGATGAACTCCTTGAGCGTCTTGTCCTCTTCCCCGATGGTGCTGTCCATGGAGACCGTGGCCCGGGTATTCTCCAGAATCAGCCGAACCTTGGCCGGGCTCAGTTGCACCAGTTCGGCCAGTTCATCCGGCTGGGGCTCTCTCCCCTCCTCCTGCTTGAACTGCCGCATGGCCCGGATCACCTTGTTCATCGATTCGTGCAGGTGGATCGGCAGCTTGATCTTGCGCTGGCAATCAACCAACGACCGGTTCACTGCCTGGCGAATCCACCAGGTGGCATAGGTGGAGAAGCGGAATCCCAGACGGTGGTCGAACTTGTTCACCGCCCTCATCAGACCGATGTTTCCTTCCTGGATCAGGTCCATCAGGTGGGGACCGTTTCCAGCGATTTTACGCGCGACACTGATCACCAGCCGCAGGTTGGCTTCCATCATCCGACGCCGTGCATCGTCTGCCTCCAGGTCCACTGTTTTGAGAGTGAGGAGGATCTTTTGCAGTTCGCGTCCTGGAATTCCGGTGGTCTTCTCCAACCGGCGGGCCCCGGCCCGTGAACTGTTGCCATTGCCGTTTGCGGCGCCCTCGTCGGCAAGGGCCTGGAGTTCAGACCGTACCCGCTCAAAAAACCTCGGATCCAGCTCCAGCTTCTCGAACAGGACACCGATCTTCTTCTGCAGGATATCAGCGCGGCACTGGCCTGCTTCATTCTTGCGGTTGCGGGCCCGCTGCGCCGACTGGTGATGTTTTTCCACCTCGGCAGCGCACGACAGGAACTTATTGAGCATCCTGCCATAGGACTGCCTGGCTGAAGTGTTCCTTCCGGTTCTAAATCCGGACGGGGACACCAGCGCATGAAAGTCCCTCTTCTCGCTACCGCTCGACACCAGCCGGTCCCGTTCGGCGAGGAACGAAGTCACCATGTAGGGAATCTTTGACAGTTGGGCAGCCGGTTCCAGACGTCCGGCCAGAATTCGCCTGGCCAGACAAACCTCCTCTTCACGGGTGAGCAGATCCACCCGGCTCACCTCGGCAAGATAGCTCTCCAGGGCCGAGGCACTCTGCAGCTCCGCCCGACGCGTGCGCCGGGAACCAGCCAGGGCGGCCTTAGGCGGCCCGTTCCTGTCCGCTGCTGTTTTCAGGTCCTGCTGCTCCAACACCTCCAGTTCGGGACCGGGATCGGCAAAACTACCGCCGTAGGTACCCGTGATGGCAAGGCAGGAGGGGGAACAGGGCGAACCGGCGCGACTGCTCTGCGCCTGATGTTTTCTTCCGTTCGCGGCCATGGCAATCACCTCATTATTCTTATGCAGCCTCTAGTCGCTCGCCTCTCACCATCGAGCATGACCCTGAACGCCCGGTTCCCCCCTCACGTCCCGCAGATCATGCGCCCAACTGCACGTTGACAGTGGATGGGAGATCGGATAATATCCGACCCCGCTGATTTCAAGGCTGCCATTGAGCCTGGGCAGCCCGGTGGAACGACTTGTCGTTCGATTGGCGATCCTTTTCAAACATGTGGGCGGTTAGCTCAGTTGGGAGAGCGCAGCGTTCGCAACGCTGAGGTCGAGGGTTCGATCCCCTTACCGTCCACCATACTCCTCTCGTAATTCCTCCAGCGCCACCAAGGTTTGAGAACCTCTTCCAGGCTGATGTACTCAACAGCGACCTCCTGTCCTCGACCGTGGACACGATCACGGTGGCAGCGGTCTTTGGCCGTTCCTCTTTCACCTTTTCTTTCAATGACTTACCTCATTTACATCGTAGCGCCGATCTCTGTACACCCATTAACACTTCAATTCACGTGCCAACCATCGCCCCAGGGAGTCCAGCATCAAAACCCCCGGGCCGGACGTCGAGATCCTGCTCTTTCAAGAACAAGATCAAACAATTAATTTCAGGGACTTTAGAGCGACGACAAGTACCGCGTGGAGCAGAGATCCAAGGCGCAGGGCTCCCAAAACAGGCCATGCCCCGGTCTCTCATGAGCCGTGCCATTTCTTCATGGGGCGTCTTGATTTGAATACAGCGGAGGCGAAAAGGGGTCGGTCAGGCTCTATTTGGCGGTGTCCCCGTCAAAATATCCAGCGATCTGCAAGGCGTAACGCTCGGCATCCTCGTCCTGGAGGAAACGGATGGCCCGGCGGATCACGTCACTTCGCGAGGCCTTGGGAAGACCACGCTTGATGTTGATCTGGTTCACTTTGTTGAGGAAGTCTTCCAATCGCCTGGAATCGGGGCCATAGAGGGACACGGATGTGACCCGCACCCGGAACTCGTCCGGGGCTACCGGCCGGCCTGGGCGGCCTGCTTTCCTGTTCAGCGTCATCTCAATGCCATGAAGGCTGGCAGAATGGACAGTCGCAGTCTTTCACCCTCTTGCCCGTGCTGCGGGTGAAACGCGGACGGCGGGTTTCGGTTCCGCCGGCAAATTCAATTTCGTCACCCCACCTGAGGCCAGTACCCAGGTTTTTCGGCGTGGCGTGGATAAACCCGACGCCCCGCCGGTCATCGCCGCTGGTGATCTGAACCCAGACGCTCTCCCCCAGTTCTTCAAAGAAGACCTTGAACTGGCCGGCAATGCTTTCAGCGTTCCCGGAACGGCTGATGCCCTCGCGCCGCGCCTGCTGCACCAGGTCGTGAGTGAAGTTCTTGCCAAAGCGCTGGAAACACCTGTCGAAAAGGCGCTTTTCACGCCGGTCCCACCGTTCTACGTTGATCGACGGATCCCGATGGGCCAGTTCCCACAGGCGGGAGATCAACCTGCTGCCCTGGGCCCGGAGACTGTCGGACATGGGTTCCCTGCGAATGAAATTCGGCGCCAAAGCGGCGAAGCGTAGTTTCATGTTCTCTGTCCGGAATGGAAGCGTTGGACTGCTCATTAACAAGATGCCATATTTTATATTACATTCTATTCAAAATGTCAACATCGATAATTATAACCATGGTTTTTTAGTAATTATATTGTAAACGACAATATTACATAAATTTATGTCTTCAATTTAATTTTGATTCAGGCTGAAATTAAAATGGAAAACTGGCATCGGGCGGGTCATTTTCTCTGCGGTCCGACACCGCGGGCGGGATCCGGCAAGGTTGCCGCGCGAGGGCTACTGTCAATCATTCGGCGCTCTGGAGAGACGGGTTACAATAGTGCAACAATTTCAGAAGTCCCCTCCTGGACCACCGGAATCGACAAGCCGTGACACGCGGGACACGGAAACCACTAATTGATGATAAAAAAGAACTTGCCATTTCCGTCGCAAGTGAAATGAAACTTGGCACATCGATTGCTCTAGAGAAAGACTGACCGGGGTAACGAGCAACATCCCGGCTAACAACTGAATAGGTCAGCCGCGCTTCGGTTGCCAACGATCCCGACTCCCCATAAATGCGGCCATGGGGACAGTTCGAGGGTTGGACATGCACAACACAATCGATCGCTACCCCTTTTTCATCACCCAACTCACGGTGGCCGGGGCGCGGCAGTTATTTCAACACACAGACGGCCGCGAATAAATATAACCCTTTTCACTCTGCCTCAAAGGCCTGGACAACATCCTGGCCTTTTTCTTTTGTACGCAGCTGTGGCAACTGTGGAGCAGCCGCCACAGCTGCCCTGATCTCAGGATCCCAACCGGAGACCGGGAGCAAAGAAAGGGCTGGCCAGGGTCTCGATGCGAACGCTGCTCCGCGGCCCGTGGCCCGGATAGAGTACCGTGTCATCGCCCAGCGAAAAGACCTTCTCCTTCAACCCCTGCATCAAACGATTTTTTTCATTCTCCGAGGGTGTGCCGCCGATGGAGCCGGCAAACAGTGCATCACCGGTGAATACCGCCTGGCCCAGACGAAGGCAGAAAGAGTCCGCCGTGTGGCCCGGGACATGAAGGCAGGTTCCCCGCAGCGTGCCGAGGGTGATCTCCTCGCCGTCTGATACCTGCCGCCCCGCCGCCCCGCCGGTGACACCATCTCCGGAGAGAACTTCACCGCCAAAGCGCTGGAGAATCATCTCCACCCCGCCAACGTGATCATAGTGCGCGTGGGTGATGAAAATGGTGCGGACCGTTCGCGATCCGTCGTCGAGGTAGTCCAGGACGTCGTCCTGGTCGTTGCCCGGATCCACCACCAGGGTATCCCCGCTCTCCGGGCAGGTGACTATGAAACAGTTCGACTCGTAACCGTTTATGACGAATTGCTTGACGATCATGGTCAAACCTTTCCATCCAGCGCCGTCTCCCGCAGGTCGGCGTGTTCCAGTACCGCTGAAGACAGGTCGGCGCCCTCCAGACGGGCCCCCCGCAGCACGGCGCGCCGCAATACGGCCCGGGTCAGGTCGGCACCTCCGAAATTGGCCCCGCTGAAATCAGCGTTGCCTGGCCGGGAATAATAAAAGCCGGCACCGCTGAAATCGGTCTCCCGCCCCAGGGTCCCGACCAGGTTGGCCCGGCGCAGGTCAGCCTGGGAAAAGTCGGCCCCACTGAGATCGGCCAGCCCCAGCACGGCCAGCGGCATCTTCACCCCGCGGCAAACAGCCGAGGTGAGATCCGCCCTTTCGAGACAGGCTTCACTGAAGTCGGCACCGGCCAGGTTCGCTCCCGAGAGATTGACCCCACTGAGATCGGCTCCGCGAAAATCACCGCCGGAGAGGTCGGCAGTGGAGAGATCTATTCCCCGGAGACAGGCACCTGCCAGGCTCCGGCCGCCTGCCACCATGGCAATCACCTCCTCGCGGTTCATCTGGTTGTTCTGTTCCATGTTCACTCCTCGGTTGACATGGCGGGGACGGCCGGCTACGCAATCCGCCCACCCCTCCCCTTCGTTGACTGCATCAGAGTTCGATTCATATATTGTAACCGAAGGAGCTCCCCGGGCAATCCGTCCTGGCCTTCAGCCCGGGCCAGCCGGAGATCGGGTGTTCAGCGCAGGCTGTCGAGCATTCGGACGATCTTCGGCGAGACCCGGCGCTCGTCGAGACGGAACGAGGGGTCGGCGTCGAGCACCCGGCGAAACCAGCGCTGGGCTTCTGTCTTGCTGACCGGGTCGTTCTTCAGAAAATGCAGGGTGGCGTGGCAGGTGCCGATCATTGCCAGACAGTGCGCATGATTCTCCATGACCGCTGCCGCCTCGGTGAGAGCCGCGGCCGCTTCAGCGTAGCGGCCGTTCTCCATACTGGCACGGCCGGCCTCGAACTTCTCACCGGCCGCTCGCGCCTCGGCCTCACCCACGGCCAGGTTTGCTGTCACCACCGGGCTCCAGGGCCCGGCGCCATCCTTTGTGGAGACCGAGCGCACCCGTCCCCGGATCTCGCCGCGGGGCAGCCCGCTGAGCAGGACCGTGGGTTCTGTGGCCCGTACAGAGCGTTCGTCCGTCCAGTCCTCACCGGTGGTCGACGATTGGACTTCGTAGTACTCGGCCCCGTCCGCGCCGTTCCAGTTGAGCCGGACACGTCCGCCAACCCCCTCGGATACAGCCAGCAGCCCGGAAGGCGCCGGCGGTGGGTCCGCGGCGGCCACGGCCGCAGGCAGCGCACGGCGTGCAACTTCCTGCCGGGCTTGCTCGAGGAGCGGCCGGACTTCGCCGGCCGGGGCGGCTCCGGCGGCCAGCGCGGCTTCAAGCTCCGGCACCGCCATGTCGAAGCGCTGCATTTCGATGTACGAGCGTCCGAGCATCAAGTGGGGAAAGTAGTCGAGGTAGCGCATACCGTAGGCCCGCACCCTGCGGCCCGGAGTTGACCGGTCGGCCAGTGCGGCCTGAAAGGCCACGGCCGCCGTGGCGGCATCCCCCTTGCGCAGTTGTTTGAGACCGCGGTCGTATTCCTCGTACCAGCTGTCAGCAATAAGGGGAGCACTGGACAGCAGCAAAGACAGCGCCAGGCAGACCGATGCGGCTCGCAGCCATCTTCGCCCCGATTCGGATCTGCCCGGCCTGGCCATCATCGCTTCCCCTTGATCAACCGGCATGCCGGCTGATGTCCAGACACTAGAACCGGTAAATGGCCGAGATGGAAAACTGCTTCTGCAAATCTGCGTAGTCATAAGCCGCGTCGAACTGCAGCCGGTCCTTGATCACCAGACCGGTGCCCACGGTGACGTGTACCTGATCGTCCCCACCGGGGAAACGGATCCGGGTAGCCTCGGAATTTCCGCTGCCGTCGCCGGAAAAGGTCATAGAGCTGTCCGGATCGTTGTAGACCCCGGCGCGCGCCGACAGTGGCATGCCGCCCACCAGCCAGGTGTACTCGCCGCCGAGATGGACCTCGGTAGCGTCATCGATATTGTATTGATCCTTCGTCTGTGTATCGGTGTTGTAGATCAGGATCAGATTGTCTGACAGTTCGCTGTAATTAACCCGCACCACGTCGAAGGCCAGCACCAGAGCGTCCAGCGGCCGCCATGAGAGACCGACGCCATAGACTTCCGGGATATTGAATTTCAGTTTCTCGTCCAGCATCACATTGGCTCCTGCTGGATCAACGACGATGGACCAGTCGACGTCGTATTCCCCGCCGTTGCGGTAAACCCAGCCGGCGGAAAATTTGGGACTGAATGTGTAGAGCATCCCGAGGTTGAAGGTGATGGCGTTGTCCGAATCGTCCACGTTGGACCTGTTTTCGATGCTCGTCCGGTCAAAGTCCCAGCGGGTGAGATCGGTGTTCAGGTCAAAGGTGCTATAGCGGACCGAAGCACCCACGAAGAATTTTTCAGTGACCTTGAAACCTCCTCCTACCCCCAGGTTGGTCAGCTTCATCTCCAGCGAGGAGTCCACCGGGAAGAGCCGTAAATCATCTATACCCACCTGGGGCCCCGAGGTCATGAACGACTGTTTGAAGTTGACCGTCTCGTTACGGTAGACCGAAAGAGTGAAGCGCTCGAAAGGATGAACATAGCTGAAGAACGCCGGAATGGAGGCGTTGTCGCTGATTGTCGACTTGCGGTTCTCCAGCCAGGAGTTCTCGTCGAGATACATCTCCCGCGAGTAGTCGATGAACTTGTATTCGAAGGATATCTCCGGCCGGCTGAGGATGACCAGCCCCGCCGGGTTCGACTCGGCGGCGGTGGCGTCGTCGGCCAGAC
The DNA here is from genome assembly GCA_032127265.1 of Acidobacteriota bacterium. Taxonomy (GTDB): domain Bacteria; phylum Acidobacteriota; class JAQAZP01; order JAQAZP01; family JAQAZP01; genus JAQAZP01. The sequence continues at coordinate 456 of JAQAZP010000319.1, read as the reverse complement.
CGATAAAGGCGCCGCCCATGGCCGTGGCCCGGGCGCCGGGGGTGACAAAGTTGAACTCCAGCTGGCCGTAGTTTTCCTCGTTGGTCTGCGCCGCGGCCGGCATGGCGCAGATGACGATCAACAGCATGGCCAAAACCGCCGTCCCGCTCCACCAGCCCTGATGGCCGGTTGCCCTGGCTCCGAATCTCCTGCCTCTGTCCCTGATGTTCCTGGTCATTGTCGGCTCTCCTTCTTGTGTTCCTCAATCCTTGAAAAGAACCCCACCGCTCTTGTTCAGTGAGCGGACAGGCACAGCATTCCCCCATGAACCCGGAATCAGCCATCCTCTCTGAAGTGATGATAATAGTAGGTGGATCGATTCCCCCGCACCATGACCACACCTGACCACTTCATCCCGCCGGCGCTGGACAAGCTCAGCCGGTGCTCGCCCTCCGCCAGCCCGTCGATGCGCAGCGG
>JAQAZP010000318.1:0-6235 GCA_032127265.1 Acidobacteriota bacterium | reverse complement strand
CTGTCTCCACGCTCGGGTGCTCTCAAAACAGTGCCGGATGCGGTTTCCAGTTCCGACAAGACCCTTTTTGCATCCGAAGCAGCCTTTGCACCACGCTTGTCGACACTAAAGTAAATATGGGTAAAGTTCACGCGTGCAGGGAGTTCGTATTTGTCCTGATGATCGAGAAAGAATTGATTCAGTGCCGTCTCATCGGGTGTGCTAAGCTCCGCAAGGTCATTGGACAAAAACTCCATCTTCTGCATCAGCCTGCGCCGCAGGACCGTATCGTTCCGATCGAGTCCCATTGCAAGGGCTTCGCGATAATACACTTCCTCGCGAATGGATGACTCGACCAGACCCTTAAGCTCGGTTTCCGTGGGCGGGCGATTCCATTTTCTTGACCAGTTATCACTCAGCCGCTCCATGTCGGCAGTGGAAACGACGATCTTGTTCCCGGCCACGGTACTTTCTTCCTTGTTTACTACCGAGAAGAGAACGAAAACCAACGCCCCGAGGATCAGGAAATGGAGAAGAGGTTCTTTTTGCCATTTCTTCATTGCGTGCTCCCCCTTTCACACCGAACAACCGCCAACTTTCTATAAATTAAAGGAATTGACCATATAGATGGTATGACCCGGAGATCGTTTCAAAAAAAACCATCATTTAATGGGATATAGGATATGATTTCCCCATTTAGGAACTTCTCACACATGACAGAACCGACAGAATTTAATCTTGCCAGGCGCATCTGGCGCTCCATCTTCCCGGCTCCCCTGATCCCGGTAGACGACCGTGACCGGCGACGGGCGGTACTCGAAACCCTGCTGCTGCACATCCACCCGCCCACCGTCCCGGCCCGCGCCCTGCGTTTCACCCACACCTGGGGACTGGGGGGTATGGGGCTGGTGCTGTTTGTTCTGCTGGCAGGTACCGGGGCGATGCTGATGCTCGCCTACCGCCCCAACCCAGCCGAAGCCTATGCCTCGGTGCAGGCGCTGATCCAGGAGACCGGCTTCGGGCCGTTCGTGCGAAACATCCATGCCTGGAGCGCCAACCTGCTGCTGGTGGTGGCGTTTCTGCACCTGCTGCGCGTCTTCTTCACCTCGGGTTTCCACGGCCCGCGCCAGTTCAACTGGGTGATCGGGCTGCTGCTGCTTTGCTGCGCCATGGCCGCGAACTTCACCGGCTACCTGCTTCCCTGGGACCAACTCTCCTACTGGGCGATCACGATCGTCACCGGCATGCTCGCCTACGTGCCTCTCGCCGGCCCCTGGCTGCAGAATTTGGCCCGCGGCGGGGAGGAACTCGGCGCGGCGGCCCTGAACAATTTCTACACCCTGCACACCACGATCATCCCGGTGCTGTTCCTCCTGCTTCTGCCGTGGCATTTCTTCCGGGTGCGCAAGGCGGGAGGCGTGGTCCTGCCGCACCGGCACGACGAGGAACTCCCTGAGCCGCCGGAGCGTGTCAACACGCTGCCCGACCTTGTGCTGCGGGAATTCACGGTCGCCCTGGTGCTGATCGCGGCGTTGGCGGCCTTCGCCCTGCTGGTCGATGCCCCGCTAGGGAGCCAGGCCAATCCCGGCATGAGCCCCAACCCGACCAAGGCTCCCTGGTATTTCCAGGGATTCCAGGAACTGCTGCTGCATTTCCACCCGGTCTTCGCGGTCTGCGTCCTCCCGCTCGCAGGTGTGCTCTTCTTCGTGCTGATTCCCTACCTGCGTTACGACTCCGACCCGTCCGGCGTGCCGTTCGTGTCGCCCAATGGTCTTAAGATCACGCGCTTCGCGGCACTGACGGCGCTGGTGGCGGTGCCGGCTTTGGTGTTGCTTGATGAACTGTCCGGCGCCAGCGCCCGCCTGGCGACCTGGATGCCGCCACTGATCGGAAACGGCCTGATCCCTTGTCTTATGCTCGCCGGCCTGCTGTTCGGTTTCCGGCAGGCCTTGAAGCGCCGCTATGCCCCCAACCGCAACGAATGGGTGCAGGCGTTCGTCGTGCTACTGCTGACCGGTTTTCTGCTGCTTACCCTGATCTCGGTGCTGTTCCGCGGCCCCGGCATGGCACTCTCCTGGCCTTTATGATGAAACGTAAAAAGACTCCAATAAAGACTCCCCAGGTAACGCCGTCGCATGCTGGAAAGTCGGCCCCCGACAGCCCGGATCGCCGGTCCTTCCTCGGGCGTCTTTGGCTGGCCCTCGGTCTGGCAACCGCTGCGGAACTCGGCTGGATCGGGTTCTGCTTCTTCCGCCCTCGTCCAAAAGTTCGGGCGGCGGCACAGAAGTGGATCGTCGCCGGCTCTGTGGATCTCTTTCCGCCGGGAAGCGTCACGCCGTTCCCGCAGGGCAAATTCTACCTGGCGCGTCTGCCGGACGGAGGTTTCCTGGCCCTGTCGAAAACCTGCACTCATCTGGGATGCTCGCTCCCCTGGGACGAGAAGAAGCAGGAGTTCGTCTGCCCCTGCCACGGTTCGGCATTCGACATCCGGGGAGAGGTGAAGCAGCCGCCTGCGCCGCGCGCCCTCGACCTGTTCCCGGTGAGCATCGAGAACAACGTGGTGCGGATAGACGCCGATCGGCCGCAGCGCCGCGGGACCTTCGAGGACGGCCAGGTGGCAAGGCCGCTGTGACATGACCGGCGAGCGCGACAACTCCCTCGACCGCTGGCGCAAGGCCGCACTGGCAGCCGCCCTGGTGATCGTCCTCGCCGTGCCGCTTGCGCGGTTCAAGCAGAGCGTCCGGCAGGCGCGGCTGGAGGCCCGGGTGCCGCCGGAATCGACCTACGTCGGCCGGGAAAAGTGCGTCAAGTGCCACGAAAAAGAGAACAAGGCCTGGCTCGGCTCCGACCACGACCGGGCGATGGATCTGGCTACGCCGGATACCGTGCTCGGCAATTTCGACAATGCGACCTTTGTCTTAAAGGGCGTGACCAGCCGGTTCTACACGCGCGACGGCCGGTACTTCGTCGAGACCGAGGGGCCGGACGGCAAGGCAGGCGAGTTCCCGGTCACCCACGTCTTCGGTTTCGACCCCTTGCAGCAGTACCTGGTGCCGTTCCCGGGCGGTCGCCTGCAGTGCCTGCCCATCGCCTGGGACGTGGAGCGTAAAACCTGGTTCCACCTCTACCCCGACGGGCCCCCGCCGCCGGGGGACTGGCTGCACTGGACGCGAAACGGCCAGAACTGGAACGGGATGTGCGCCGAGTGCCACTCCACCAATCTGATGAAAAACTACGACCCGAAGAGCGACAGCTACAACACCACCTGGGCGGAGATCGACGTCAGCTGCGAGGCCTGCCACGGGCCCGGTTCCCGGCACGTCGCCTGGGGCGAACTCCCCCCCATGGGGAGGCCGGAGATCGCGGACACCGGTCTGCTGGTGCATACCCGCGGTCTTGCGGCGCGGCCGCAGGTGGAACTGTGCGCCCCCTGCCATTCCCGCCGCACCATTCTCGACGAGTATGAGCACGCCGGACAGGAGTATTTCGACACCTTCCGGCCGGCCCTGCTGACGGAGGGCGTCTACTACCCGGACGGACAGATTCTCGAGGAGGATTACGTCTACGGTTCCTACGTGCAGAGCAAGATGTTCCGCAGCGGGGTCCGCTGCAGCGATTGTCACGACGTGCACAGCCTGAAGCTGGTAAAAGAGGGGAACGACCTCTGCCTGCAGTGCCACCAGGCCGACGTCTACAACTCGAAGGACCACCACTTCCACAAGGAGAATCACAAGGGGAAACCGAGCCCGGGGTGGCTCTGCATCAACTGCCACATGCCGCAGAGTCCCTACATGGTGATCGACTGGAGGGCCGACCACAGCATCCGTGTCCCCCGCCCCGACCTCAACCTTGCGATCGGCACGCCGGATGCCTGCAGCAGCGCCGCCTGCCACGGTGACAAGCCGGTGCGCTGGTCGGCTGACTGGTACACCAAGTGGTACGGGATCTCCCGCAAGCCGCACTTCGGCACCATCTTGGCCGGCGGCCGGAGGCGGGACCCGGCAGCGCTTAAGAACCTGGTCTGGCTCGCCGGGAACCCGCTCTACCCTTCCATCGTGCGCAGCACCGCCATCGACCTTCTGCGCAATTACGGCAACGAGGCCGCCCTGGCGGCCCTAAAGCAAGCACTGACCGACGAAGAGCCGCTGGTCCGACACACCGCCGTCATGAGCGGCGACCTGTTCCCCCCCGATGAGCGGCTTGGTCTGCTTGGGCCGCTTATGTGGGACCCGAACCGGACGGTGCGCATGGAGGCCGCCCGCAACCTGGCCGGAATCCCCCAGGCACAATTCAAACCCGACCAGGCAAAGGCCTTCAAGGCCACGCTTGCCGAATACGAGCAGTCCATGGCCTATTCCCTCGACTTTGCCTTCGCCGGAGCCAACCTGGGGAACCTGTACGCCGCCCGGGGCGACAGGAACCAGGCCGAGCGCTATTACCGCCAGGCGCTCGCAGTCGACAACCTCTACTTCCCTGCTCAAGTCAACCTGGCGATGCTCTACAACCAGGAGGGGAAGAACGCCGAGGCCGAGAAACTGTTGCGCGAGGTGGTTGCAACCCACCCTGAAATGCACGAGGTCGCCTACTCCCTCGGGCTGCTCTACGCCGAGATGAACCGGCCCAAAGAAGCGCTTCGGTACCTGGGCCAGGCCGCCGCGGGTCTTCCGGGGAGTGCCCGGGTCCAATACAACTATGGGCTCATGCTGCAGCGGGCGGGACGCCAAAGCGAAGCGCAGCGGGCGCTATCCCATGCCTGGGAACTGGAACCGTCGAACGCCGACTTCGTCTACGCCCTGATCGATCATTACTTAAAGCGAGGACAGGTCGAGCGGGTGCGCGACCTGGTCCATGAGGTCATCACCAGGTACCCCGATACTCCCATCGGCCGCAACCTGCGTAGAAATATGACCGGGGGACAGCAGGGTGCAATCGATGACACCATACCGTAAAAAGATAAGCCCGCCATGGAAGGCGGGCTTATCCTTCAAAATGGACTAGACGATCACTTCGAACCGCTTGGCGCCCTCTATATCCGGATTCCCCCCAACTTACGCGACGCCCAATCCGCTGCAAACGTGTTTTGTGCCTGCTTTATGCAGGTGCAAGGACGGAGCCGGATGGCTCCGTCCCCTCGTAATCCGTATCAACCTCATTGCGGACCAGGCGACTTGATCTTCTCCATCACCTGGTCGAGGGTGAAGCTTGCGGCCTTCTGGCGCGGCGGGAATTCCTGGAAGGTCTGCAGGAATTTCCCCACGTACGCCTGCGCGGGCACCAAGAGAAAGGCGCGGTCGAGAAGCCAGTCGTAGTAGGTGTTGGATGTGATCTGGGACCGCTCGTAGGGGTCGCGGCGCAGGTTGAAAATCAGAGGAATCCGGAGCGGCGTGAACGGCTCCGCCCAGACCCGCAATGTGCCCTGAGCCCGTTGCTCCAGGAAGATCAACTTCCAGTCCTGGTACCGCAAAGCGGTCAGGTCGCCGTCGTCGGAGAAATAAAAGATCTCCTTTCGCGGACTCTCTTTCGTCTTGCCGGTCAGGACCGGCAGGATATCGTAGCCGTCCAGGTGCACCTTGTAGGTGCGACCGATCGCCCTGACGCCGCCTTTTTCCAGTTTCCCCTTGATGTCGGGCTCGCCGGCCGCAGCCAGGAAGGTGGGCAGCCAGTCCATGTGGTGAACGATCCCGTTGGTCACCTGCCCGGCCTTGATCTTGCCGGGCCAGCGCACCATCGCCGGGACGCGCCAGCCTCCTTCCCAGTTGGAGTTCTTCTCGCCGCGAAACGGTGACCACGCCGCATCCGGCCAGGTGTTCATGTGCGGTCCGTTGTCGGTCGAGTAGAAAACGATAGTGTTGCCGGCGATCTTGAGCTCATCGAGCAGCTTCAGGAACCTGCCTATGTGCATGTCGTGCTCTACCATGCCGTCGGCGTACTCGTCCTGGCCGGAGATGCCCCGCAGCTCGGCCTTGACGTGCGTGCGGAAGTGCATGCGGGTTCCGTTCCACCACACGAACCACGGCTTGCCGGCCTTGTGCTGCTCCCGGATGAACTCAATGGCCCGATCCGCCGTCTCGTCATCCACGGTCTCCATCCGTTTTTTGGTCAATGGGCCCGTGTCCTCGATTTTCTGCTTGCCGCCCGGAAGTGCCCACGAATGGATCACCCCGCGCGGGCCGAACCTCTTGCGGAACTCGGGGTTCTTCGGATAGTCCTCGTTCTCGGGCTCCTCCTCGGCATTGAGGTGGTAGAGATTGCCGAA
>JAQAZP010000317.1:0-14694 GCA_032127265.1 Acidobacteriota bacterium | reverse complement strand
GACCGCGGTGACCCCAGCGGGGCTGGTGTTCCAGCGCGGCGCGTCCCTGGATCTCGGTGCGGACGGCATAACGGCCATCCGCCCTGAACCGGGCCGGTTGCTCCATTCCCCGGACGGGGGGCGGTCGCTCAGAGAGTTTCCCGCCGCGGCACAACCGGTACAGCCGGGCGGGGTTTCAGGGGAGGCCAGGCCATGAACCGGGCGGCACGCAGAACAGTGGTGGCCGCCGGCAAGGGCCTCCGTCTGCCGCTCCTGCTGCTGATGGCTTGTCTTCTGGCTGCGGCGATCTCCCTGCCGGCCGGTGCGGACTTCACGGCCAGCGGCACGTTCCTTTTTGAAGATCGGCCCTTCGACCGTGACGGTTTCACCGGGGAGCATATCGTCCTCCCCATCCGCCGGGCGGACGTGGAGGTGGTGGACCTGCAGACCCAGACGGTGCTCGGGACCGGACGGACGAACGAATACGGCGCCTTCCAGGTGGATGTGGCGCTGGCCGTGGCACGGACCATCTATGTCAGATGTCTCACCACCACCGGTGACGACCCCCAGCTCAACCTGCGGGTGAAGAACGACACGGAAGAGCAGTCGCTCTATTCGGTGGCCGGACCGCCGGTGCCCAGTCACGACCCCTGGTCCGACCTGCCGTGCGGTACTCTCACCGCTGCCGCCGGTGGTGCCGGGGAGGCGTTCAATATTCTCGATGCCGCGGTCAAGGCGCTGGAGTACTACCATGCCCTCGCCGGCGAGTATCCCGGTCCGGCCTGGAGCCTGACCCTCTTCTGGAGGAACGGGGCCGGCGAGGGCTCGTGCTGGTACGATGATGTGTACCGCCAGGTGATCCTGGCCGACAATGCGGGTTACGATGATTCAGTGATCCTGCACGAAACCGGTCATTACATCCAGAGCGCTTTTGCCCTCTGTCAGAATCCGGGCGGCATGCACTATGTCACCGACATGAACCAGGACAGCCGTCTCGCTTTTTCCGAGGGCTGGGCCACGTTCTATTCTTCGGCGGTGCGGCTGCACCACCAGGAGCCGGCGCCGCAGGTCTATGTCCGGACCACCGGCAGCTCCGGGCCCGGCAATCTCGACTTTTCCTTCGAGCTGGAAGGGCCGTCATTGCCGGTTTTCGGCAGCTTCAACGAGCTGGCGGTGGGTGCTTGTCTGTGGGACCTGGTGGACCGGAGCCACATGGAGGCCGAGCCCTACCAACTGGACGATGATCAGCTTTCCGGCAAGGACCTGCAAATCTGGCACGTAATGTCCGCTCTCCTGCCCGGGATCGGGGAAGCCACGATGGAGGCCTTCTGGGACGGTTGGTCCGCTTCGGGGCAGGAGCAATTGATCGGGGTCCAGGACATCTTCTGCGGCCTGGGTATGGAATATGCCGACGATACCTGGGAGCCCGGTGACACAAGGTCACCGGCGCCATCGAGCTGGGGGTGGCCTGTCCCGAGCCCCAGCCCCGGGTGGTGATCAACGAGATGGGGCTCGGGGTCCTGGATTGGCTCGAGCTGTACAACGGGGGCGGTGACGCAGTGGATCTCACGGGGTGGACCGTCCGTGCCGGACGCAGCGGCGGTATGGTGACCGAGTTCGATCTGCCGTCATTCATCCTCTATCCGCACCACTTCCTGGCGCTGTTCGAGGGCAGCGGCGAAGACGGCGTTGATCGAATCTTTCTTAACGGCACGAACATCCCCTGGACCACCAGCGGCGCCGGACACTGCGTTCTGCTGGACGACAGCGGAACAGGCATCGATTTCTGCCGCTGGGGCGACTCCACGGAACCGCCGCCGGCGGGTACCACCTGGTCCGGGATCAATCCGGATATCCCGTACGAAGGGATGAATCTCGGCCGCGATTCCGCGGGCAGCGATACGGACCAGGGCGATGATTTTGGATCGCTGGCCCCCACTGCCGCCGGCCCCAACTGGGAACCGGGCGGCGGTCTGAACCATCACTCGTTCTATCCCGCCGGCGACCGGGACTGGTTGCGTGTCCAGGCCCAGGCTGGACAGCGCTACGACCTGGAAGTGTTCAACCGTTGCTCGGGCGCCGAGGCCAACATGACCCTCTATGCTGCCGACGGTATTACCGCATTGTTCAGCGAGGGTTGCGATGGATCCTTTGGTTCCGGCCCCCGCCGGGCCTGGGTGGCCCCGGCCGACGGCCAGTACCTGCTGAGACTGGTCAATGACGGACCGGGGGGAGACTACGGATCCTATGATCTTCAGGCCACGGTGATCCCCATCTCAGCGCCATCACCCACAACGCTGACACCGGCCGTCCTCGGGCCCGACGTGTGCTGTCCGATCACCATCACCGGTGACGGGTTCGTCCCCGGACTTTCTGCCTGGTTCAGCTCCGGGGAGATCACCTGCGAACGCGTGGAAGTGGTTGACCGGTCCACCGCGGTAGTGCTGGTTCGTTCGTCGGCCGCGGCGGCCCCCGGCAGCCACGACCTGCTGCTCCGCGGACCGGACGGAGCCGAGGGGCTGCTGCCCGGGGCGCTCCAGGTGGTTGCGAACCGCGGTTCGGTGGTGATCAACGAGCTGAACACCCTCGAGAACTGGGTCGAATTGCGGAACACCGGGGGTGAGACCGTCGACCTCAGCGGCTGGGCGATCCGCGTGGCGGCGGGCGGCGGTGCGGTGACCGCGCCGATCCCGTCGGCCTCAATCGGACCCGGCGCTTTCCTGATCCTCCATGACTCCGGAACGCCGGGGGAGAACGGGCCCGCCGAGCTCTACCTCGACCAGTACTTTGGCTGGGGCGTCGGGATCTACGGATCCTGTGCCCTGGTGGACAGCGGGGGGGAGGGGCGGGATTTCGTCCGCTGGGACGGGGTCACCGGCAGCAGTCTGGACCGGCCTCCCCAGGGAACCGGTTGGTACGGCCCCAACCCGGCCGGAGAATCAGGATATTTTTCCCTGGGACGGGACCTGGGGAGCACGGATACCGACGCGGGAGGCGATTTCAGCGCCCAGGAGAGTTCCCCCGGTTCGGCAAACACGGCGCCGGCCCCCCTGGAAGCCTATTTCGGACTGCTGGAGCCGAGCTGGATCGGAGATGAACTCTCGTTCCAGCTGGAGGCGACCGGCGGCGAGCCGCCGTATCGCTGGTTCCTCTCCAGGGGCCGACTGCCTTCAGGTGTGACGCTCTCCGAGGCCGGCCACCTCCTGGGGACGGCGATGAGCCTCGGGTCGTGGCCGCTGGAAGTGTCGGTGTACGATGCCGCCGGAAGGTGGGACTCCGGGGAACTGGTTCTGGAGATCCTGCAGGCGCTCTCGTCATCCATCGGGGTACAGCCTGGTGCGGCCATCTTCCCCTGCACCGTGGAACTCGACCTGAACCTCTCGAACCCTGGAAGCGCGGAGGCCGTGGTGGCGGCCCGCTTGACCGCCACCGGGGCAGCGCCGGAGGGGATAACCACCTACGATCTCGCCGACAGCACCCTGGTGTTGCCGCCGGGCCAGACCAGTCATTTCAACCTGACCCTCGACATCCCGGACGACGAGCAGTTCACCACCGGCGTTATCTTCCAGTTCACGTTAAGCGATGCGGCCAGCGGGGTTTTGCTGTCCTCCGCGCAGTGCCAGGTGCAGAATCGCTACCAGCTGCAGCATCATTCGCTCCACTAGCTTTTTCAATTCCCTTCCAGACGATCGAGGATCAGCTGCGGCATGCCGCCGAAGTCACCCGACGACATGACCAGCACCACGTCCCCTTCCCGGGCTTCGGCGGCGACGATGTCAGGGATCTCTTCCTTCACTTCAGGGGCGCAGGCGGTGATGCCGGCCTTGGAGAGTTCCCCTGCCAGTTGCTGCCGGTCCAGGCGGTCCTCCAGCGGAACCTTGGTGGCTGGGGGCAACGGGGCCAGTATCACCATCTTCGCGCTGGTGAAGGAGGAGGCGAACTGATCCTGGAACAGACGCGTCTGGGTGGTGTAGGAGCGGGGTTCGAACACCGCCCAGACCCGCCGGCCCGGATGGGCGTCGGCCACCGCTTCGAGGGTCAGGCGCACCGCGGTGGGATGGTGGGCGAAATCGTCGATCACGGTGACCCCGCGCGCCTGACCGACAATCTCCTGCCGCCGGCGCACACCCTGGAATTCGGCCATTGCGCCGGCCACTCTGTGCGGATCGGCTCCGAAGTCCAGCGCCACGGCGGCCGCGGCCAGGGCGTTGTCCAGGTTGTAGCGGCCCCAGCGGGAGAGCAGCGCCGGGATCTTTCCGGCGCTGGGCGTGCAGAGGGTGAACCGCATGCCCTGGGGTTCCGCCGTCACGTCCGTGGCGCTGATATCCGCCGCGGAGTGCAGACCGTAGCCGTAGCGCCTTCCCGGGAAACGGCCGGCCAGCCGGCGCAGGAAGGGGTCGGCCGCGTTGTAAATCAGACAGCCGTCATGGGGCAGCAGCGCCGTCAGGTTCAAAAAGGTGCTTTTCAGCTGCTCGATGCCGCTGAAGTTGTCGGCATGGTCGAACTCCACACCGGTGAGTACCAGGGTCTGCGGGGCGTAGTGCAGGAACTTGGGTACCTTGTCAAAGAAGGCGGTTTCGTATTCGTCTCCTTCCACGGCGAACGGAGCGCCCGTTCCCAGACCGTAGCTGCGCTGGAAATTGTTCAGCACCCCGCCCACCAGGAATCCGGGGGCCAGGCCGCTGGCCTCGAGAATCCAGGCTGCCGCGGCCGTGGTGCTGGTTTTGCCGTGGGTTCCCGCCACCACCACCGGGTGCCGGCCGCTGAGCAGGAACCGGCGCACGGCCTGGGGGAAGGAGAGAAACGGTATTCCCCGTTCCATGACCGCCAGCGCTTCCGGATTGTCGCGATGGATGGCGTTGCCGATGACCACCAGGTCCGGCTCGGGGTCGAGGTGCCGGGGATCGAAACCCTGGCATGTCTCCACCCCGGCCTGCTCGAGCAGCGGGCCCATCGGGGGGTGGAAGTTGCGGTCGCTGCCGCTCACCTGGTGCCCCTGTGCGGCAAGGCACCCGGCCAGCGAGGCGGTGCCGGTGCCGCAGACAGCCAGGATGTGAATATGCAGGGGGCTTCCCGGAGGGCGCCGGCCGGAAGAGGCGGCCAAGGAGTCAGGACTCGTCATCTGTCACCCGTCGAGCTGGATGTGAACGGAAGGGGCAGACTGGTCAGGGCCTGGCAACCAGCCAGGTGCCCATGATCGCCGCGCCGGAGAAGAGACTGGACAAAGAGAGAAAGGCGATGAAAACCGCCGCGGCAATCCCCACCACGGCGATGGCCCTGCTCCGTTCCAGGCCGTAGACCGTCTCGACGATCACCGTGTCCACCACCAGTTTCCAGAGGGTGACCACCAGCCAGAGGAGGATCATCGTTGCCGGGCCGAGCAGGGGGACGATATTGATCACCAGCCCCACCACCAGGACCCAGTCCAGCAGAAAGGCCAGTGACACGGGCCGGAACAGACCCCCGAAGGAACCCTGGCCGCCGAACCCGCTGGTGGCGAGAAAATGAACCATGGCGCAGTGGATCAGGGTGCCGGCCAGCAGGGCCAGGGGAAAGAGGATTAGCCCGGGCAGGGTCCAGCTGCCCAGGGCTGCTGCCGCGCCGGCGATGACGATGAAGATCAGGCCGTATTGCAGGGCCTGGTGGTCACCGGCGATCTGCCGGATCGCCTTCGGCTTGATCTGCAGAATCTCGGCGCCCTGCAGGATGTAATCGCCAAACGACATCTCGATCTTTCACCGCCGCCGGCACCCGGCACCCGGCCCCTGTTACTTCTGTTCCACCTTCACGCCTTTGAACCACTCCTCCCCGAATTGTCCGAAGAGGGGCAGGGGCTTGTACTGGCCCTGGACGGCGAAGACCAGACCAATGATTTGGAAGACTAAGACCGGGATGAAGAGGATCGTGCCGATGCCGCAGGTGACCGAGGCCACGATGGCCGCGGCCACCCAGGCGAAGACGAGCAGCAGCACCTGCTTGGCGTGGAACAGGGAAAAGTGGTTGTCCTTCTGGATCAGGGGAACGATGAAGACAAAGGGAATGATGTAGCTGAGGATAGCGAACAGCTTGCCCTCCTCCACATCCGCCATCGGGTATCCGAATGGATTGTTCGGGTCGGCGCCGCCTCCACTGGCGGGGGGGGTGGTTTCGGCACTGCTGGTGTTTTCTTCGGTCATTGGTCTTCCTCCACTTATTTCCGGCGAATTTGATTCGTGATTGACGCGTGATTGATTCTATACAGAAACGCCGGCCGCTTCAAGAATGGAACCAGCCCTCAACGGACCGCTTCCAATAGGATGTCGGCATATTCCGCCCGTAGCTCGATCAACTGTTCACCCGAGCCGCAGCGGGCCACGCCGCGAATGGTTTCCTCTTCAGCACCTCTGGGGGGATCAAGGGTGGTGATCTCCAGTCCGGTGACCAGGGAGGTGATCTTCCCCGACACGGCGGTCATGATCAGGTTGTATTCGCACCGGTCAGGGTTGAGCTTGAGGAGGATGTTCCCGCCCGAGGTGGTGACCGAAACCCGGTTCTCGGCGCGGGGGTCCGGGTGATGCAGGGTGACGTCCCCCTGGCGGGAGCGGATCTCCAGCAGGCCTTCACAACTGCCCACACTGATCGGAGTGTAGTTGCCGTCGATGCGGCTGTTGTAGAGCTTGCCGCTGCAGGTCAGCGAACCGTGCTCCATCCGGGCCTCCAGATCACCCAGGGTATTGTCCAGGCTGATGGTGGAGTTGGTGCAGTCGAGGGTCAGATCACGCCGGATATTCTGTGTTTCGACGTTCAGGGAATCGCCTTCCAGCGAAACCGTGCTGTAGCAGTTGGTCAGCGAGATTCCGCATTCATGGCCCTCGAGGTGCAGCGGTCCGGCGATCTCCTCGATCCGGGCCTTGGCCTCTTTGATGAGCAGCTCCACCGGCCCCCGTGCCTCGATGAGCACCAGCTTTCCGTCCTGGAATTCAATGACGGTCCGGCCATTGATGGTATGGCACGTTGTCTTGCCGCCGTCGCTCTTCACCTCCAGGTCGCCTCCACACTCCTTCACATCGATGCTGCCGCCTCGGCTGGTGGCGGTCACCGAACCGGCGATCTTCTCGAGCCGGATGTCCCCCCTGCCGGTGCTCACGGAGACCAGGCCTCCGATCTCCCGCAGGGTGACCTTGTGGTCGGCGGCCTGGATTCGGACTTCACCCTCCAGGCCCTGGATCAGCACCGCACCGTTGCGGCTTTCCAGGTGCAGGGTGATGTCGCGGGGCACCCGCAGCTCCATCTCGGCCACCAGTCGGACACCGTCACTGGTGTCCGCCGGCGCCTCACAGCTGACCTCCAGGGTTCCGTCATCCCGGATCAGGGTCAGGGCGGCGCTTGCGAGTTTTGCTTCGGCCGACTCCTGCGAGTCGGTGGTGAGTGTCAGGTGGCATTCCACCATTGGTTCACCGCCCTTGGCGGGCCGCACCGTTACCGGCCCGAACTCGTTGGTCAGGATGAGCAGGTCGCCCTGATCGAGATCCAGAGGCTGCTGCAGGCGCTTATCCACCGAGTGCCCCTCATCGGGAATGGTAAATGTGAAAAACGGTTTATGGTCACGGCCGCCCTGCTGGGTGATCAGCAGTCCGATGAGGATAACGGCCGCCACCAGAACGATCTCCCTGCCCCGAAGTCTCCTCGGGCGCGCATCGGCCGGCACCGCCGAGTGGCCGGGGAACTGCAATCGCCCGGTGCGGTTCAGCCAGCGGAACAGGTGGGAGCCGCCGAGAATGATCAGCACCAGGGGCCACAGTTTCCAAAGATGGGGGAATATGTTTATCGGGGTGAAGTTGTGCAGCAGAAAGAGCGAACCAAGCAGAATGAGGATAAACCCGAGAACCAGTGATTCCACCCTGCTGTCGGATTTGTTTCCCATGGTCCGGTTCCGTCCTTTATTGTCACCCGCCCTGCCTCATTTTGCCAACCAGGCGGTTCATTTCACTGCGTGCGCGATTTATCCGCGATTTCACAGTGCCTTCCGGTACGTCGAGATGAGCGGCGATCTCCTGATAACTCAGGCCTTCCAGTTCGCGCATGGTCAGGCACGTTTTCAGTATCGGCGGGAGGTGGGTCAGGGCTTTTTTGAACATCTCCGCCCGCTCGTTCAGTTCGAGCGCCCGATACGGGTTTCGTGTTTTCGAAGGGGTCATATCCAGCTGCAGGCTGCCTTCCAGCAGCAACTCCCGGTCCTTCCGCCGGCGGCGGTAGTGATCGATGGAGTGGTTCTTGCTGATGCGGATCAACCATTGCTGAAAATTCCCTTCGGCGTCGAATCGTTCGAGAGCCCGGAAGACCTTGATGAAGATTTCCTGGCTCAGATCCTCGGCCTCGTCGAACTTGCCCACGAACTGGAAGGCGATGTTGAACACCTTCCGGCGGTAGCGGGCATGCAGTTCATCCCATGCGCCTTCTTCGGAGGCGAGGCAACTGGCCACCAATTGGGCATCGTCCTTGGCGGACAATAGTTTGGACCGTTTGCTCATCGCCCTGCACCGTGTCTGACGTTGTTCATAGCGCAAAAGTTCGCAAGCCGGGCCATTTTTTCAGAACGGTGGGTGAAAAGCAAGAATGGCCCGGCTGGTTCACACCGCGCTGTGGAAATGGAACAGTGATACAATGAACTTTCCGGGATCTTCAGGGAAAACTTGACGATTACCCCCGATCTTGAGTAAGTTCTTGGTCGATGAACCAGGGGAAAATGGGTCGATCCACAGATAACAACAGGTACAGGTCTGTTTAAATGAAGATATTTTGGAAAAAATACTGGAAATTTTTCCTTGGATTACTCATTGTTGTGGCGTTTCTGGGTTATTTCATCAAGCTTATTGAGTGGAAGCAGGTTTATTACGAGTTACGGAACCCGGCTCACCCGTGGCTGATCGTCCTGGGCACCCTGGTGGGCTCGCTCAATTTTGCGATACGTGCCGTCCGTTGGAAATATCTCCTCCTGCCCCTCAAACCGATACGGGTACACTCGCTGTTCAGCGCGGTCTGTATCGGTTTCATGGCGATCACGCTGATCCCGGGAAGGGTTGGCGAGTTCATCCGGGCCTATGTGCTTGCCCGGCGTGAACAGATGAGGACCAGCCCGGTTTTCGCCACGGTGGTGGTGGAGCGTGTGCTCGACGGGATCACCCTGATTGCCGGTCTCTCAGTTTCTCTTTTCTTCTTTCGCGGTCGGGACGGCGTCTCTTCCGAGGGTGGAGAGACCCTGAGCCGAGTGGAGCAATACTCTTCCTTCGCATTTGCCGCGCTCCTCGTGGTTCTTGCGCTCATCTTCCTGGTGATTTACAAGCCGCGATTGGCCCCGCGGTTGACCGGGGCGGTCTTTTTCTTTTTGCCGGAGCGCTGGAGGACGAAGCTGGTGGACATCGCCACATCATTCACGGAGGGGTTCAGTGTCCTCTCCAAACCCCGGCTGCTTTTCCCCCTGACGGTATACTCCCTGCTCTGCTGGGCCTGCATCGGCCTGGGCATGTGGCTCATCCTCCTGGGATTCGACATCCGGATCCCGCTGAGTCAGATCTTTATCATTGTTGTTCTGACCGCCGGCGGTGTTTCAGTGCCGACTCCTGCCGGGATGGGCGGCTACCACGGTGCCTTCATCGCCGGGCTGGTCCTGATTTTTGCCGTTGACCAGAGCAAGGCGACCGCGGCGGTCATCGTCTGCCATATCCTCGCCTTCCTGCCGGTGACCCTCCTGGGCGCTGGTTATGCCTGGAAGGAGGGTTTGTCGCTGGGGGCGATGAAAACCATCGCCGGTGAAGAGGCGGTCGATCCCCCCGGAATGCCGTTGGAGGAAAACCGATGAAATGTCCGTTCTGCAATTATGGTGAAGACCGGGTGGTGGACTCCCGCGAGGCGAAGGAAGGGACGGTGATCCGGCGGCGGCGCGAGTGCCTGCAGTGCGGGCGGCGCTTCACCTCGTACGAGCGGATCGAGGAGATCGCCCTGATGGTGGTCAAGCATGACGGGAGCCGCGAGTCGTTCGACCGGCACAAATTGCTCTCCGGCATGAGAAAAGCCTGCGAAAAACGGCCGATCCAGCTCAAGGCCCTCGAAGCTATTGTCGACGAGATCGAGGGAATGCTACAGGACAATGCTGACCGGGAGATCGCCACCGAGGAAGTGGGCCGGCACGTAATGGAATCGCTGCGCGAGCTGGACAAGGTGGCTTACGTCCGGTTCGCCTCGGTCTATCGCCGGTTCGAGGATGTGCATGAGTTTATGGATGAACTGAAAGACCTGCTAAAGCAAAGGAAGTAGTCCTTTGAATCGATATAACACAGCTCTCGATGATTGGCACATCGGGATAGGGGAGGCGAGGAATGAGTTCGGAAACCGTGGATCAGCAATTTGATGAAGGCGAGGAGAGTATCCGGATCCCGGACGTGCTCCCGGTACTCCCGCTCCGCGACATCGTCATCTATCCCTACATCATCGTCCCCCTGTCGGTGAGCCGGGACAAATCGATCCAGGCCGTGGATGCGGCCCTGACCGAGAACCGTTTGATCCTGCTGCTCTCCCAGAAACGGCAGGAGATCGAAACCCCGGAACCCGAGGACCTCTACGTCTTCGGCACGGCGGCGGTGATCATGCGGATGCTCAAGCTCCCCGACGGACGGATCCGGGTGCTGGTCCAGGGGCTGAGCCGGGTGAAGGTCAAGAGGTTCATCCACACCGAACCCTTCTTCCAGGCCGAGGTGGAGCAGGTTCCGGAGCCGGTGATCGAGGGCGTGACCCTGGAGATGGAAGCGCTGATGCGCAATGTGAAGTCCTCGCTGGAAAAGGCCATCTCCCTGGGCAAGGCCATCTCCCCCGAAGTGATGGTCATCGCTTCCAACCTCAATGATCTCGGACGGCTCTCCGACCTGGCGGCCTCCAACCTCGAGCTGAAGATCGCCGAAGGACAGGAGATCCTCGAGATTGTCGATCCCGTCGAGCGGCTGCACAATGTCAACAACCTCCTGAGCAAGGAGCTCAAGGTGCTGGCGATGCAGCAGGAGATCAACACCCAGGCCCGGGGGGAGATCGACCGTTCCCAGCGCGAATATTTCCTGCGCCAGCAGCTGAAGGCGATACAGGCCGAACTGGGCGAGGGCAACGAAGCGGCCGAGGAGATCGAGACCCTGCGGCGGAAGGCCACCGAGGTGGGGATGCCCGCCGAGACGCTGGAGGAGGTGGAGAAGCAGATCCGCAAGCTGGAGCGGATGCACCCCGACTCGGCCGAAACGGCCACTCTGCGCAACTACCTTGACTGGATGGTGGAGCTGCCCTGGGCCAAGCAGACCCGGGACAATCTCAAACTGAAGAAGGCCCAGCAGATCCTCGACGAGGACCACTTCGGCCTGGAGAAGGTCAAGGAGCGGATCATCGAGTATCTTGCCGTGCGCAAGCTGAAGAAGAAGATGAAGGGGCCGATCCTCTGCTTTGTCGGCCCCCCCGGCGTGGGCAAGACCTCGCTGGGCCGCTCCATTGCCCGGGCGCTGGGCCGGAAGTTTGTCCGGCTCTCCCTGGGCGGGGTGCGGGACGAGGCGGAGATCCGCGGTCACCGCCGGACCTATGTCGGCGCGCTGCCCGGACGGATCATCCAGGGCATTCACAGTGCCGGATCATCCAACCCGGTCTTTATGCTCGACGAGGTGGACAAGGTGGGGGCCGACTACCGCGGCGACCCTTCCTCGGCGCTGCTGGAAGTGCTCGACCCGGAGCAGAATTTCGCTTTCCGTGACCACTACCTTTCGGTGCCCTACGACCTGTCCCACGTGATGTTCATCACCACGGCCAATGTCCTGGACACCATCCAGCCGGCCTTCCTCGACCGGATGGAGGTGATCCACCTCCCGGGATACATGGAGGAAGAGAAGCTGGAGATCGCCCGGCGGCATCTGATGCCCAAGCAGATGGAAGCTCACGGCCTCTCCAGCCGCAAGGTCACTATCACCGACGGGTCGATCCTGGAGACGATCCGTGGGTACACCCGGGAGGCCGGACTGCGCAACCTGGAGCGGGAACTGGCCGCCATCCTGCGCAAGGTGGCCCGCCAGGTGGCCGAGGGCAGGAAGACCGCGGTGCGGGTCACCAGCGGCAGCGTGCGCAAATACCTGGGACACAAGCGGATTCTCAAGGAAGAGCTGCTGGCCAAGGACCAGGTGGGTGTGGCCACCGGGCTGGCCTGGACCGCCGCCGGCGGGGATATCCTGTTCATCGAGACCACGCTGATGCCGGGCAAGGGGCAACTGATCCTCACCGGCCAGCTGGGCGACGTGATGAAGGAGTCGGCCCACGCGGCCCTGAGCTACATCCGCAGCCGGGCCGATGATTTCGGCATTCCGGCCAAGAGATTCAACGAGACCGACATCCACATCCACGTCCCCGAGGGGGCGATCCCCAAGGACGGGCCGTCCGCCGGCATCACCCTGGCCACGTCGCTGATTTCAGCGCTCAGCGGCCGGGCGGTGCACCGTTCGCTGGCCATGACCGGGGAGATCACCCTGCGCGGCAACGTGCTGCCGGTGGGTGGGATCAAGGAGAAAGTGCTTGCCGCCCGCCGGGCCAAGATCACCGACTTGGTGGTCCCGGCCACGATCAAGAACGAGATCCAGGAGATTCCGCGGAAACTGCTCAAGGAGTTGCGGTTCACATACGTCTCCACCATGGACGAGGTGCTGGCCCGGGTGCTGGTGCCGGAAAAGTCGGGAAAGAAGGCGAGCACAAAGAAAAAGGCCGGCGCCAAAAAGCAGAAAAGCGCCGCTAAAGTGTCGAAAAGTCGACGCGGTTAGCGGAACTGAGCCCCGGCCCTTGCCATCGGTGTCTTTAATCGCTTCACGCCATTGCCGGGGTATATCTGCCCGGTGGTCCGGGGTAGACGGATCACCGTGGAATTCCGTAACTACGGTCTGTAAGGTAAAAGGATGGTGGCCCGGTCACCTCTGGCGGGATAGATGGACGAACTGCAGGTCATTCGGCAGGCCCGGGAGGGAGACCAGGAAGCCTTCGAGGAATTGGTTCGGCTGAAGCGGGACAAGGTGTTCTGGGTCGCCTACCAGGTAGTGGGCCGGGAAGAGGATGCCCGGGATATCTCTCAGAATGTCTTCCTCCGCGTCTGGCGATCCCTGGACAAATACGATGAGAACTATGCTTTCAATACCTGGTTGCACACCATTACCGTCCGGCTGGCCATCGACTTTATCCGCCGGCAGGGTCGCAAGCAGGCGCTCACCGACGAGTTCGACGAGACCCAGCCGGGGTCGGCGGCGGGGGCCCGGTCACCGGAGCTGCCGGAACAGGAGCGGCAGCTGCAGACCGAGGAAATCCAGCGCATATTCAACAAGCTGGCCCGGTATCTCACCGAGCGCCAGCGGAGCATTTTCGTTTTGCGTGAATTCCAGGGGCTGAGCATGAAGGAGATTGCGGGGATCGTGGGGTGCCGGGAGTCCACCGTGCGCAACCACATGTTCCAGGCGCGATCGGTGCTCAGGGATAAACTGAAACGCCACTTCCCCGAATATCTGCCCCGTGAAGAGGGGCCGGAGGGCGGGCAAGGAAGTACGCGGTGAGGCGTTGAAATGAGTCAGATGACATGTAGCGAGATCGGAGGACGGCTGGACGCCTACCTGGGGGACGAACTGGAGGGGCCCGAGCTGCGGGGATTTATCGCCCACCTGGCCCACTGTCCGGAGTGCCGGCGCCGGGCCTCTGCCATGGACCCGCTGAAGATGTTTGTCCCGCTGGCCGCGCGGGAGACAGCGGGTGAAGAGCATTGGGAAGGGTTCTGGGACGGTATCAAAGGCAAGCTCGAAAAGCCGCCGCACCGCCGGGCCGGGCGGTTGATCCCCTGGCCGGTGCCCGCCCGCTGGGTCGCTGCGGCCGGTGCCGTGGCCGCCACGGTGCTGGTGGGCTTTTTCCTCGTCCAGCAGGGTGCGGGGCCGGGACAGCCGCCGCAAGACCGGGTGGCCGATGATGGGGCCAACGGACTGGTGGAGTCGATCTACATCGACCAGATCGCCGAATCGCTCCCCGCACGGCTGATCGAGCGGCGCGGGGAAGTCCGGGCACTGCATCTGACCCGGGTGGACGAACGGAGCTCCGGCTCGATCAATCACTACCGGGCCGGCGGTGAGGTGGTGCCGGCCACCGTATCTGACGTCCAGTTGGCCGAACAGATGGAGTCGATCATCGAATACAGCCTGATCATTGCCGAGGATGCGGGAGAGGGGGAGGAGGTGCGTGTGGTCTCCTTCGAGTCCGAGCAGTTCCCCTTTGGCTGTCAAGCGGTTCGGGATCCGGAATAAGGGTTCGCGGGGCCGGGGAGGCGATGGAACATTGAATAAGATTAACGGCAACAGGCGCGGTTCCCGAAAAAGCTGGTGGCGTTTTGCCTCGACCCTGCTCCTCTTCCTTCTGGCCCTGCCTGCCCCGGGCGCCGAAGTGGTCACGCCTCGCGAGCCATTTTTCGGCATGGAAAAAATGCAGCTGCGGATTGAATACAAGAAGATCACCCTGGTGGCCGCCAGAATTCACGACATGTTCAGCCGCCAGGGCTGGTATCGCATCGAACCGGGGCAGTCCCTGATCGAACTCTGCGACTCGGCGGAGCGTCTGGACGCCATCCAGGCCCTGCTGGAGCGGTTCGATTCCGTCCCGCGAAACTTCACCTTCGAAATGAGCCTGATGAACTATGCCGGC
>JAQAZP010000316.1:0-3670 GCA_032127265.1 Acidobacteriota bacterium | reverse complement strand
GAGGGTATCTCCGGAACCCTGCAGGAATGGTATGACGAGCTATCGCCCGAACTGGCGATGCAATTCATCGTCTGCGAGGACGGAAGCCGGGACAACACCAAGGAGGTGCTGACCCGGGCCAGTGAGAACCTGCCGATGATCCTCGACATGATGGACGGCCGGCGGGGCTATGCCGGCGCGGTGGTGGCGGCATTCCGCCAGTCCACGGCACCTTTCGTCCTTGCCGTGGATTCAGACGGCCAGTGCGCCCCGGCTGATTTCTGGCAGTTCTGGGAGAAGAAGGACATGTTCGACGTCGGCATCGGCTGGCGCACCGAACGCCAGGATTCCATCACTCGGAAAATCATGTCCGGATCATTCAAGCTGCTGCACAAGACACTCTTCTCCCACAATATCCACGACCCCAGTTGTCCCTACCTGCTGATCAAAAGACCCGCCCTGGAGCAGCTGCTCCCCGACCTGGGGCTGCTCACCGAGGGATTCTGGTGGGAGTTTGTCGGCCGGGCCACCAACGCCGGTCTGCGCATCAGCGAATTCCCCATTCAGCACCGCCTGCGCACCGCCGGGTCAACCGTCGTTTTCAAGATGTCCAAGGTGCCCCTGATCGCCATGCGCAATGGAATGGGCCTGATCAAGGTCTGGCACCGGACTCGGCCGAGATAAGCTTTTCCCGCTGTCACTGCGAGCCCCGGACCCGCGGGGGCCACGGGAGGGATGAGCCAGGAACAGCGCCGGCCCGTAGCTGTCATTGCGAGGAGAGGGCCTTGCCCTCGAAAGCAGCAATCTCCTCTTCACCGCGCGGTCTCAAATCCACCACCCGAAGGGCAATCTTGGACGAATCAGCTGAAGAAACTCTGGCCCGCCTTCTGGAGGCCACCGGCCATGGGGACGAACTGGCGCTGGATCAGCTCATGGAGCTGGTCTACAAGGAGCTGCGAGCGCTTGCCGCCCATCATCTCAAAAAGGAACGGCCGGGCCACACCCTTCAGCCCACGGCCCTGGTTCACGAGGCCTACGTGCGCCTCATCGAGCAGCACTCCGTGGACTGGCAGGGCCGGGCCCATTTCTTTCGGGTGGCGGCCCAGCAGATCAGGCGGGTGCTGGTTGACCACGCCCGGGGCCGCAACCGCCTGAAACGGGACGGCAAGCTGATGCGGGTGACCCTCGGCGAGGAGATGGCCATGCCCGCACCGGACGTGGACCTCCTCGGTCTTGACGCGGCCCTGGACAAGCTCGACGCCAACTCTCCCGAGGACCGCCAGATCGTGGAATTGAAGTTTTTCGGCGGTCTGACGGAGGAGGAAATCGCCGAGGTAACGGGCATGTCGGACCGCACGGTGCGCCGGCGCTGGAATTTCGCCAGGGCCTGGCTCTACCGCGAACTTGATAGAGAGAGATCTGACTGATGACCGCTGAGAATCGATATGACCGCTGTCGCGAGCTGTTCGAAAAAGCGATTGACCTGCCTGCTGAAGAGCGCGATGCGTTTCTGACCGGGGAATGCGGTGACGACCAGCAACTGTTCAGTGAAGTGGCGTCGCTGATCGAAGCGGAAGCCGGCGCCGGCAGCTTTCTTGAGAAACCGGCGATCAACACGGACCAGCCCACGGACTCCTGGATCGGCCGGACCATCGACCAGTACCGGATCATCGAGGTCATTGCCGCCGGCGGCATGGGCGTGGTCTACCGTGCCGAGCAGGAGCAGCCCAGGAGGCAGGTGGCGCTCAAGCTGATCCGCAGCGGTGCCGTCTCACAGCAGATGCTCAAGCGGTTCGAACTGGAAGCCGAGGTGCTGGGCCGGCTGCACCACCCGGGCATCGCCCAGGTCTACGGAGCCTCCACAACGCCCACCGACGCCGGCCCGCAGCCCTATTTCGTGATGGAGTTGATCGACGGCCAACCGCTGACCCAATTCGCCGAGGAACAGAAGCTCCGCATATCCGACCGCATCGAGTTGCTGATCGGGATCTGCGATGCGGTGCACCACGCCCATCAGAATGGCGTGATCCACCGGGACCTCAAGCCGGCCAACATTCTTGTGGACTCCGAGGGCCGGCCCCACGTGCTCGATTTCGGTGTGGCCCGGATCACCGATGCCGACATCCAGGCCACGTCCATGCAGACCGACATCGGCCAGCTCATCGGCACCCTCTCCTACATGAGCCCCGAGCAGGTGCGCGGCCGGTCTGAAGAGCTTGACATCCGGCTGGACATCTACGCCCTGGGTGTGGTGGGTTACGAACTGCTCACCGGCCGGAAACCGCAGAAGCTGGAAGGCAAAAGCATCACCGAAGCAGCCCGGATTATCGAACATGAAGAACCCAGTTCTCTGGGCGCCAGCGGCACCTTCTTCCCCGCTGACCTGGAGATCATCATAGGCAAGTGCCTGGAAAAGGAGAAGCAGCGCCGCTATGCCTCCACCGCCGCAATGGCCGCCGATTTGCAGCACTTCCTGCACAACGAACCGATCAGCGCACGGCCGCCCAGCGTTTTCTACCAGTTCAGCAAGTTCGCCCGGCGCAACCGGGCCCTGGTCAGCGGAGCCGGGCTGGCGCTGTCCTTCCTGGTGGCCGGCCTGGTAATCTCTCTGGCCGGCTGGAACAGCGCGGCCCAGGCCCGAAAGCGGGCCGAGACCGAGGCGGAGAAGGCCCGGATGCTCAACACCTACCTCAGTGAAATGCTCCAGGCTCCGGATCCCTGGGTCGAAGGGCCGGAGGTTAAGGTGGTGGATGTTCTGGCCCGGGCCTCGGAAACTCTCGATGACTCGCTGGGAGACCAGCCGGAAGTCGCCGCCATCGCCCACAACCACCTCGGGTTCACTTTCTACGGTCTGGGCCAGTATGACCAGGCCGAGCCGCACCTGCTGCGGGCACTTGAACTCTGCGAGGAAATCGCCGATTTTTCTCCCGAAACCAGGGTCTCCTTCCTGCGCGACCTGGCCAACCTGCGCATCGCCCAGGGGGAACTGCAGCAAGCCGAATCGTTGGCTCGTCAGGCCAATGATTTCGCCATCGCGAACTTCGATCCCCGGGACCCGGTGAGCATCGGCGCCCTGCACGACCTGGCGGCGGCGATCTGGGAGCGGGGTGAGGATGACGAGGGGGCGAAGAGTCTTTTCTCCCAGTGTCTCCAACTCTCCCGCGAGGTGCTCGGCCCGCGGCATGAGGACACCATGGCCACGGTGACCGCGCTGGGCAACGTCCTGCGGGTTCTGGGTGAGCACCAGGAGGGACGACGGCACCTCGAACAGGCCTATGCCTATTACAACGAGGAACTGGGAGCGGACCACCCGAGCACCACCAGCACATTGAACAACCTGGCCTTCATCTACCAGGAACTCGAGGAGCACGACCAGGCTCTGGAGATGTTCCGACGCTCACTGGAATCCCGGCGCAGGGTCCACGGCGACGAAAGCCTGAAGGTAATTGTCGGCTTGAACAACATGGGCCTGCAACTGGGCCTGATGGACCGCAATGAGGAGGCCCTGCCCTACCTCGAGGAAGCGGTTTTAACCGCGAACAAAGTCCTCGGCAACGAGCATTGGCTGCTCTGGGCCGTCCGGGCCACGTACGGCCGCACACTGTTCAATGTGGGCCGCCTCGACGCTGCCGAAAGTGAACTGCTGGCCAGCCTCGAGGGCATGGAACAGGTCTTCGGTGCCAACCACCCG
>JAQAZP010000315.1:0-6066 GCA_032127265.1 Acidobacteriota bacterium | reverse complement strand
GAGGCAGAAAGGAGGGGATGACACGAACCAAAATGTGTCAAATCCTAACCGGTGAATCTGTCCAAAACGAAACCGGTGTTGACAAATGCGCCGAGCGTGTCCCAGTTGAATGTGTCCCCGTAGTCGAGCGGGCAGGTGCTTTCCGCACTGGGCACCAGTGTCTCGGAGGATGGGGATTTTCCGGAAGAATCGGCCGTCTCCTGGGCAATGCCGGGAACAGCACAGAAGTAAGTGATCAGCAGAACCGTTGTGTATGCGGTCATTTTCATAGTGATACCACCGGTGGATGCCTTTTGGCACAAGTATACCACCCGTTGGGCCAGGACTAAGTTGCTGGAGTGTGGGGACCCCCGCCGGCTCAGGAAACCAGCGCCCGGATCGCCTCGCCGGTCAGGCCGAGGAGCCCGCCGGGCTGCAGGCCGAGGTAGAGGGTGCCGAGGCAGGCGATGATTACGGCGGTGATCAGGCCCGGGGAGAGGGTCAGAGTGTCGGCCACGCTGTCCTGGGAGTCAGGCTCGCGCATGTAGGTGTAGACCACCACCCGGAGGTAGAAGTAGAGCGAGAGGGCGGAGTTGAGGACGCCGATGATGGCCAGCGGGATGTAGCCGGCCTTCACCGCGGCGGAGAAGATGTAGAACTTGCCGAAGAAGCCGCCGGTGGGCGGGATGCCGGCCAGCGAGAACATGAAGACGGTCATCGCCAGGCCGATCAGCGGGAAGCGGAAACCGACGCCGGCGTAGGACGACATCTCCAGGTCGCTCTCCCCCTTCTTGCCCAGCATGATCACCAGGCCGAAGGCGCCGATGTTCATCAGGGCGTAGACCACGCTGTAGAAGAGGATCGAGCGCATGCCCAGCTCGTTGGAAGCCACCACGGCCACCAGCAGGTAGCCCACGTGAGCGATGGACGAGTAGGCCAGCATCCGTTTGATATTGTCCTGGACCAGGGCCAGCACGTTGCCCACGGTCATGGTCAGCACGGCCAGCACCATCACCATGGCCGAGACGAACTCCTGCTCGGTGGGGAACGCGGTAACGAATACACGGAGAACAACAGCCAGGCCGGCGGCCTTGGGCGCGGCGGCCATGAAGGCGGTGATCGAGGTGGGCGCCCCCTGGTAGACGTCCGGGGTCCACATGTGGAAGGGCACCACCGAGACCTTGAAGCCGAAGGCCACCACCAGGAAGATCAGGCCGATCATCAGGATCGGTTCCTCACTGGTGATGCCATTGGTAATCAGGTGGTCGGCGATGGCGCGCAGGCCCAGCTGGCCGGTGGCGCCGTAGACCAGGGCGATGCCGTAGAGCAGGAAGCCGGTGGCAAATGCGCCCAGCAGGAAGTACTTGAGGGCCGCCTCGGTTGACTCGGGCTTCCTGCGCTGGAACCCGGCCAGGATGTAAAGCGGGATGGAGAGCAGCTCGATGCCGAGGAAGAGCACCAGCATGTCCCCTGCCCCGGCCATCAGCATGGCGCCGGTGACGGTGAAACTCAAAAGGGCGTAATACTCGCTGTGCCGGCTCTCCTCCCGGCGGAGGTAGGCGCCGGAGATCAGCACGGTCATGGCGAGGATCAAGGCAAAGAGGGCATAGAAGAAGAGGCTGAACCTGTCGAGCAGTAGCATCCCGCCGAACTGCGCCCCGGGCGGGTTGGCCCAGAGACAGATACAACCGATGCCGGATACCAGGGCCGCCGCCAGGGTCCCCGGGCCGGCAACGGCACGGGCCATGTCACGGGAGACGGCTTCGAGCAGCAGCAGCGCGCAGCCCCAGACAACCAGGATCAGCACCGGCAGTATGGCATAGAGTTCAAAGTTCACTGCTCGCTCCTCGCATCCCGTGACTGCCCGGTCTCAGCGGCCATCTGGGCCGAGGCGGCCCGGGTCACCTTGACCCGCTCCACAAAGGCGGCCACCGAGACATCCATCTTTTTCAGGAAGGGCCGCGGGTAGACGCCCATCCAGACGATGAAGATCAGGATCGGGATCATCACCGCCAGCTCGCGGGCGCCCAGATCCTTGATCGTCTTGTTCTCCTCACGCTCCAGCGGCCCGAACATCACCCGGCGGAACATCCAGAGCATGTAGACCGCGCCGAGGACCATCCCGGTGGCGGCCAGGGCGGTGAAGGCCTTGGCGTGGTTCATCGAATCGCTGGTAAAGGTGCCCACCAGCACCAGGATCTCACCGACAAAGCCGTTGAGGCCAGGCAGGCCGATTGATGACAGCGTCACGATCATGAAGATGGTGGTGAACACCGGGACCTGTTTGGCCAGACCGCCGAAGTCGGCGATCATCCGCGTGTGGCGGCGCTCGTAAAGCATACCGACGATGAGGAACAGCCCGCCGGTGGAGAGCCCGTGGCCCAGCATCTGGTAGATGCCGCCCGACACGCCCTGCACGGTGAGGGCGAAGAGGCCCAGCATGACGTAGCCCAGGTGGCTGACACTCGAATAGGCCACCAGCTTCTTGATGTCCTTCTGCACCATGGCCACCAGGGCACCATAGATGATGCCGATCACCGCCAGCGAGGCAAAGAGGGTCGTGAACAGCCCCGACGACTCTGGGAAAAAGGGCATGGCGAAACGGATGAAGCCATAGGTTCCCAGTTTCAGCAGGATGGCGGCCAGGATCACGGAGCCCGCGGTGGGGGCTTCCACGTGGGCGTCGGGCAGCCAGGTGTGGAACGGGAACATCGGCACCTTGATCGCGAAAGATAGAGCAAAGGCCAGGAAGAGCCACATCTGCATTTGGCCCGGCACCGGCGTCGACATCAGCGTCTGCATGTCAAAGGTCGGGATGCCCGAGGCCTGCTGCTGGAGGAAATACATGGTCAGGATGGCCACCAGCATCAGCAGCGAGCCCACCAGGGTGTAGAGGAAGAACTTCACCGCCGCATACACCCGGCGCGGGCCGCCCCAGATGCCGATGATGAAGCACATCGGGATCAGCATCGCTTCCCAGAAGATGTAGAAGAGGAAGAGGTCGAGGGACATGAAGGCCCCCAGCATCCCCGTCTCCAGCATCAGCATCACCACCATAAACTCCTTGAGGTGCTTGTCCACCGCGCTGAAGGTGCTCAGCAGGGTCAGCGGGGTCATGAAGGTTGTGAGCAGCACCAGCAGCAGGGAGATGCCGTCGATACCGACGTGGTAGCTGATGCCCAGCCCGGGCACCCAGTCGGCCAGCTCGACGAACTGCATCGCCGCGGTGGTCTCGTCAAAGCCGAACCACAGGGGCAGCGAGACGACAAAGACCAGCAGCGAGCAGCCCAGGGCGGTATAGCGCAGGGCGGCCTTGTTCTGCCTGCCGATGAGCAGCACCAGGCCGGCCCCGATGAGGGGCAGGAATACGATCCAGGAGAGCAGATGTTCGGTTAACCAGGACACGTTCTGTTCTTCCTTCCGGCCCGCCGTTTAGAAGAGGCAGGCCCAGATCAGGATCACCACGCCGAGGACGATCCCCAGCGCGTAGTTTCTGACGTAGCCGGTCTGGAACCGCGAACCCACGATGCCGAAGAAGCGGCTGATCTGGGCCACGGCATTCACCGTCCCGTCGATGACGATCACGTCGATAAACTTCCAGAGGAAGTTGCCGAACCAGATGAAGCGCCGGATGACGGTCATGTCATACAACTCGTCCACCCAGTACTTGTTGAGCAGCATCCGATAGGGGCCGCCGTCCATCACACCGGCCAGTTTCGCCGGAGTGTCGTTCTTTCGGCGGTACCAGGCCGCGGCCAGCAGGATGCCGGACAGCGCGATGAGCACCGAGAGGCCCATCAGCACGTATTCAATCGGGTCGACTGCGTGGTGGCCTTCGGCGGCATGTTCTTCACCGACCACTTCCCCACCGTGGGCCGCTTCGCCGCGGTTATCCAGTGTCTCGTGCGCCGCCGCGGCGTGGACAGCCGTTTCCCCGTGCTCCCCGGCCAGCTGGGCCCCGCTCCATCCCACCACCGGCTCCAGCCACTCCTCGAAGTGGTTGGCCGCGGGAAAGTTGAATATGGTACTGAGGGCGTGGGGGATGCCGATCCATCCGCCGATCACGGCCAGCAGGCAAAGGGTCATCAGCGGCACGGTCATCGACTTCGGCGACTCGTGCACGTGTTTGGCGGTTTCCGCGTCCACCCGGCTCTCACCGTGGAAGGTGAGGAAGACCAGGCGGAACATGTAGAAGGCGGTCAACCCGGCGGCCAGGAAGCCCATGCCCCAGAGGATTGTGTGCCCCGAGCTGAAGGTCTTCCAGAGGATCTCGTCCTTGGAGAAGAATCCGGACAGCGGCGGGATGCCGGCGATGGCCACCGCGGCGATGGCGAAGGTCCAATAGGTCACCGGGATTTTGCCCTTGAGGTTGCCCATCTTGCGGATGTCCTGCTCGCCGCTCATGGCGTGGATCACCGAGCCCGCCCCGAGGAACAGGAGGGCCTTGAAGAAGGCGTGGGTCATCAGGTGGAAGATCCCGGCGCTGAATGCGCCGACGCCGAGGGCCAGGAACATGTAGCCCAGCTGACTCACCGTCGAGTAGGCCAGCACCCGCTTGATGTCGTTCTGCACCAGGCCGATGGTGGCGGCAAAGAGGGCGGTCAGGCCGCCGATCACCGCCACGACCAGCATGGCGTCGGGGGCCAGGGCGAAGAGCACGTTGCAGCGCACCACCATGTAGACGCCGGCGGTGACCATGGTGGCGGCGTGGATCAGGGCGCTGACCGGCGTCGGGCCTTCCATGGCGTCGGGCAGCCAGACATAGAGCGGGATCTGCGCCGACTTGCCGGTGGCCCCGACAAAGAGCAGCAGCGCGATGAGGGTGATCACACCGGCGCCGGCGGCAAAAGCCCCGGGCTGGCTGGCCAGCATCATCACCTCGGAGAAGTCGAGGGTGCCGAACACGTAAAAGATCAGCAGGGCGCCGAGGGCGAAGCCCACGTCACCGATACGGTTGACCACAAATGCCTTCATCCCCGCCTTGGCAGCCGAGTGCTTCTCGTAGAAGAAGCCGATCAGCAGGTACGAACAGAGCCCCACCCCCTCCCACCCCACGAAGAGCAGCAGGAAGTTGTTGGCCAGCACCAGGATCAGCATGGCAAAGGTGAAGAGGTTGAGGAATGCAAAGTAGCGCCAGTAGCCCCTCTCGTGCCACATGTAGCCGACGGAGTAGACGTGGATCAGGAAGCCCACCCCGGTGACCACCAGCACCATCACTATCGATAGCGGGTCGAGCTGCAGGCCGAAGGGCACGGATAAGCGGTAGTCGGCCTGCACCCCGGAGTCGGCCGAGGGCGACTCGATCCAGGTGAAGTAGTCGTGCTCGAAGTGACGCACCTCCATCCCGCTCAGGGTGGAGAAGGCGAGAATGGCCACGATGAGCGCGAGGCCCACCGCCGCGCAGCCGATGAAGCCGACCAGCTTTTTGGGCAGTCTCGGGCCGAGCAGGCCGTTGATCAGAAAGCCGATCAGCGGTGCTAGCGGAATCAGTATGATCAGTTCCAGTGACATATCACCACTTGAGCAGGTTGACCCGGTCCACGTCGGCCGTGGATTGTCTTTTGAAGATGGCGATGATGATCGCCAGGCCCACCGCCACTTCGGCGGCGGCCACGGCCATGACAAAAAGCACGAATATCTGCCCGTCCAGCGCATTGAGATGGCGGGCAAAGGCGATGAAGGTCAGGTTCACCGCGTTGAGCATCAGTTCGATGGACATGAAGATGATGATCGCGTTGCGGCGCAGCAGCACGCCGGCCACGCCGATGCTGAAGAGCAGCGCGCTGAGCACCAGGTAGTGGTTGAGCGTGATGGTCATCATCGTAGCAAATCCTTCTTCGCATTCAGGGCGTCGGGATCGGCTTCGTGGTCCGGCCGCTCGAAACGGCGGCTGGCCATGACGATGGCGCCGACGATGGCCGCCAGCAGCAGGATCGACACCGCCTCGAAGGGCAGCAGGTAACGCTGGAAGAGGAGGTCGGCCAGCAGTTCGGTGTTGCCGGCGGCGGCCACCGCTTCCTCGGTGGCCTGGCCCGCCTCACCCAGCACCACCCGGTTGACCAGTCCGAAGGTCATCAGGCAGACCAG
>JAQAZP010000314.1:0-5453 GCA_032127265.1 Acidobacteriota bacterium | reverse complement strand
AGCTGATTTTTGATCAGAAGTGTTCGTAATTCCCACATGACTCTTATCCAGCTCGAAGGTGATGCTGTATCCGGCTGATCCGGAAAACTGGCCGCGACCAAGGGTGCGCCAGTCCTGGAGCGGCTGATTGTTCAGTACCGTTTCCTGGGGATACTTGTCCCGCAGTTCGTCCTCGAACTGTCCCCCGTCCATGGGCAAAAAGCAGATCTCCCAGCCGTGGACCAGGTTCAATGGATCTGGGATTTTTCCCACATGTTCGGTGAGAAACCATTCCTGGCGTATTTTTTTTGCCACATTTCTTACAGATGTTGCTTGAATAATGCTCGAATTCACCACTCTCGCCCATTTCTTACCACTGGTCCATACAATTCCATCCACATCCGGAGATGATTCCGGATCACGCCGCAGGGTCAGTATTTCGTCGAGGTTTGTTTCCTCGATCCTGGTAGCGAGGGGTTCCGCCTGATCGAGATAGAAGAGTGCCGATCCATGGGGTGGAAGTGTCAGCGGGATCAGGATGCGTCCGGACAGGTCGATACTGCAGCTGTGCACCGGTTCCGCGCGGCCGTCGGATGGATCGAGACGCCAGGGGCGGCCGGAACCGGTGATGGCCGCGGTGAACCGTTTCTCGACTTCCCCCTGATTGAGCAGGAAGACCAGGGTGCCGCCGTGATCCCCCTCGATCTTCTTTCGCAGGTGGCGGATCTCGGGGTCGGGGGGCAGGACGCGAATGGCCGGGTCAAAGTGGGATGCCACGGTGACCACCAGCCCGGCAAAGGGGCTGCTCTGGGCAACCACTTCGGCCGTGCGGTCCCGCTGTCGGCTGAGCCAGCGTTTGTACGAGTTCGTGGCCCGGGCCTCGAGACGCGGGGCCAGCGCTGCGCCGATCCTGCGCAGGCCGCGCAGCGCGCTGAGCAGGCGCGGGCTCTGGGCCGGGTGGCTGGTTGCCATGTGATCGCGGGGAACGAAGAGTGTGCTGCCCTTGTCAAATGAAGTGATCACCGGGGTATCCCCTGTCCCTCCCCTGTTCCTTGAACCCCCGGGGAAGAGCCGGACAGACCACTCCCTGAGGGAGTCGGTCTCGCCGCCTGCATCGGCCAGCTCCAGTTCCGGAAGTCGGCCCACCGCGGCCAGCAACCCACCCTGAGAGGTGAACCGCTCCAGCTTCTCCGCCATCCCGGCCGGGAGTGTGCGGCTCTGGGGGAGGATCAGCGCCGTGTATCGGCAGCCACTGAGGGCCAGCGCTCCATCCTGCTCCACTTCCGCCCGGCCGATCATCTCCCCGTCGAGAATGTGAAAATCGATTTGCGCCCGCTCGAGGGCCAGGGCCAGCCCGCGAAAAGCGGTATCGATGGTTCGTGCGGCCGCGTCCCCCTCAAGCCCGGCGCTGAGTTCAGCCCAGACCGCGGGGAGCGGGTAGAACAGGGCCACGGCAGCTTCGGAGCGGCCCTGCTCCAGGGCGGCGAAGAGGCGCCGGCCATAGGCCTGGAATCCGGGATAGAGCGGCCACCAGCAGTTCTGGAAGAAGAGCGACGGCGGGCACTCGCGGTGCCGCTGGCCGGCCATGGAGTAGTGGAAGGCGTGGGGGATCAGCCGGGTCAGGCCGCGCACCGCCTGCCAGTCGGCGGTGTAGCGCATCTGCTCGAGGGTCAGCCCCCAGCCGAAGATGCCGAAGGTCTCGCTCTGCAGCCGGCCCAGACCAAGGTGCAGGGCGGCCGAGGCGCCCAGGCGCACCGACACCGACTGCTCCTCGCTGACCTGGCCCACCAGGTCGACACCGGCCTGGTCCATGTGGCGGAAGTGGCGGAAGACGTCACCCTGGGAACGGGCGATGGTCAGCAGGTCCTCCTCGCCCAGCAGGTGCCCGATCAGCTGCAGGCCGTTGGCCCGGCACCAGTCGTGGAGCTGGGCGAAGTAGCTGGTGCGGTAGCGGTCGGCCAGGGCGTCGAAATAGTCGGCGCGGACCCGGGCGGTCTCAGGGTCGGCGGTGCCGTCTTGCGGGGGCGGCTGCCAGAGGGCGGCGAGACGGGGCAGCAGGTCGTAGCCCTTCATCTGGCGGAAGTGGTCGGGGAGACCGGCGGTCCAGGGCACGGTGCCCGGGTCGCAGCCGTGGAGGTTGTTGTAGAAGCCGGGTTCGTCGGTGAAGAAGCCGAGGATGGTGGTGCCGAAGTAGTCGTGGAGATGCTTGAGATACTGGTTGTGGGTCAGCGAGATGAAGAGCCGGACGGCCTCTGGGTCGAGCAGGTCGGTGTAGCGCAGACCTGGGCGGTAGGTCACCGAGAAGGAGGTGGGCCGGCTGATGTAGAGATCGACGGTGGTGCTGTCTGCCGGGAGGGGGAAGCGAAGGGGGGTGGATGTCTTTCGTGGGACCAGCGGGATGGGTTGGTGGGAAACGTTTGGAGTGTCAACGATGTTTATCGTATCTGAATGGGAATTTGTATGTGTAGAATGTTCATTATCGCTGCTTGAGTGGGAACCAACGTGGTTCATGCCTGCTGGATCACCGCCTGGGGGGGGAACAACCTCCGGCTCGATCTTCCGGCTGTCACCCTCTCCGTCAATGGCAAAGGCAGCCGCCAGCTGCTCTCCCGGGGAGAGGCTGTATCGCAGGCTCTCCCGTCCACCGGCCTCCACCGTCAGCCGCGCCAGGTGGTGGGCGCACTTTGTGGGATCCTCCTCGATCAACTTTCCCCCGGCATACCCGCTGGGCCAGTTCAGCTCGTCGTAGAGGAAGACCTTCATCCGGCGGGTCATGGCCTCTTCCACCGCCACCCGGGTCATTTTGAACCAGTCCTCGGAAAGATAGGGTGTTTCAAGACCTTCCCGGGGGTGGATGACAAAGGCCTCCACCCCGGCCGCGGCCATCAGCTCGATCTGCCGGCGGATCTCATCTTCATCAAGCGCCCCGTTCCACATCCAGAATGGCATCGGTGCCGAGTCGCCTCCCGGATCGGCGAAGGTGCGGAGAAAGGCAGGGAGGCCGGGTGCGGAAGATGTGCTGGTTCCTTCAAGATTGTCCATGGCAAACCCATTATATCAATGTTGGGATTGATCTCTGAGGACATTTTCTCATTCGGGTGACCATGATCAAAACTGATAGACGTCCGGACGTAAGACCACCGGCGATGGCTGCCATCCAATAACTGACGTCTTCATATCAAATATTGATGCTCCAGGGTTGGTTGGATTCGAATTTTCCTTGGTTCCGACCCTACGTCACTTCAGTTAACTTCAATTACCACTGTCATTTGCCACCATCCTCGCCCTCTCCTCTCTTTCTGGCACGCATCTGGCAATAGCTATCCGCAGGAAGCAGTGACGGATCACCATATTCAGGCCGAACGATGATCCCTCTCGCCGCTCATTCGCGGAGGACAGCCCATGAACAGAAAGCGGTTTTTCAGTCTCTGTGCCGCAGCCGCGGCCGGGGTTCTGCTCCCCTCCCACCGGGCCCGCGCCGGCACCAGCGCACGGATCAACGAGCGCTTTGACCGGATGTGGAACATCTTCGGGCAATACCGGGCCGGCACCCCCGGAATCGGAGAGGAGAAGGCCTGGGCCGACAAATCGCTGCTCCGTGCCGTGGCCCGGGAGATGGAAATCCTCAAGCAGGAGATCCTCCGCGAGCTGGTCCCGGGCAGCAAGGAGGAAAACCGATGAGCGAGTCCGCCACCCTGATTCATATGCCCCACACCACCCCCACCCCCCACCTTTCCAAGAGCCGGTTCATCGCCGGCCTGCAGTGCCTGCGCCGGCTGTGGCATATCTGCCATTCGCCGGAGCTGGCACCCCGGGCCGATGCCGCGCTCGAATCCCTCTTTGCCGGGGGACACGAGGTGGGCCGCCTGGCTCGTCTCGCGTTCCCCGGCGGTGTCCTGGTGGACGAGGACGGCGGGTTCGCCCATGCCGCCGGCCTGACCCGCCGGTTGATCGGCAGCGGAGGGCGAACCACCTGCGGCGCCAGCCCGCTGCTCTTCGAGCCGGCCTTCGCCTTCGAGGATGTGCTGGTCCGTGCCGACATCCTCCAGCGCCGCAACGACGGCCGCTGGCGGCTGATCGAGGTCAAGGCCACCCTTGACCTGAAAGACCACCACATCGCCGACCTGGCCATCCAGCGCCAGGTGCTCGAGGGCTGGGGGCTCGAAGTGCCCGAGGCCTGTCTGATGCACCTCAACCGCGAGTACGTTTTCAGCGGCCACGGTCACCGGCTGGACGACCTCTTCGTCATCGAGGACATCAGCGACCGGGTCCTGGCCTTCCAGGGCCGGGTTCCCGAACTGCTCCGCGAGCAGTGGGCCGTCCTTGCCGCCGATCAGCCCCCGGCGATTGAGCCGGGCGCGCAGTGCACCAATCCGTACGCCTGCGAGTTCTGCTCCCTCTGCAGCCCCGTATTGCCGGACGACCATCCGGCCCTGCTGCCGCGGGTCGGCCGCGAGACGCTGGAGCAGCTGCAGCAGCAGGGGATCGACAGCGTGGCCGCCATCCCCCTCGACCACCCGCTCACTGAAATACAGCACCGGGCGCGGCGGGCGATCCTCGAGGACGGCGAAGTAGTCGAGCCCGGGGTGCGCGACGTGCTGGCCGGCCTCGGCTGGCCCCGCTGGTACATGGACTTCGAGACCAGCAACCCGCCGGTCCCCCGGCACCGGGGCATGGGCCCCTACAACGTGGTCCCCTTCCAGTGGTCGCTGCACCGTCAGACGCGACCCGGAGCCACGCTCGAGCACTTCGAGTTTCTCGCCGACGAGGTGCGCGATCCGCGAGAACCGTTCGCCGCCTCGCTGGTGGAAGCACTGGGCCGGGACAGCGGCCCGGTGGTGGTCTACAACGCCGCTTTCGAGAAAACCCGGCTTAGTGACCTGGCCCGCTGGCTTCCCCGCCGGGCCGCGGCCCTGGGCCGGATAGCCGACCGGGTCTGGGATCTGCTGCCGCTGATCCGCGGCCATGTCTACCACCCGGCTTTCCGCGGCTCCTTCTCGCTGAAGAAAGTGCTGCCGGCGCTGCTGCCCCATCTCGGCTACGGCGGTATGGCGGTGGCCGACGGCAGAGAGGCCAGCGCGACCTGGGAGCGGCTGGTCAGCGGCGCACCGCGTGTCGAAGAGCGGCGGCGGCTGCGCGACGGGCTGCTGGAATACTGCGGCCGGGACACCCTGGCCATGGCCGCCCTGGTTGAGCACCTGGAGAGGGAGGGCCGCTGATGAGCGGAGCGACTGCATCCACCCAAAAATCCGCGGGTGACGGGTCGGCGGCGCGGTCGACATCCGTCACCGGTCCCGCGACCGCCTTTGCCACCAACGACGAGGTGCTGGAGGCGGCCCGCCGGATGTTCCGTGCCCGCAGCGATCTGGACAAACTGACGGACGACTTCAGCGCCGATCCCGCCCGGCTGGATGTTGCGCGGAGGGATACCGAAGAGCAAACCCGGAACTGGCATCGCTCCTTGACCCTGACCC
>JAQAZP010000313.1:0-49060 GCA_032127265.1 Acidobacteriota bacterium | reverse complement strand
CGCCGCCAAGCACTTTCTCTACGACTCGCTGGGCTGTGCTTTTGGCGGATCACTGAGCCCCGACTACCGGATCGCCGAGAAACTGGCCATGGCCAAGGGCTGCCGTGAGGAGTGTACGGTCATCGGGTCGGGTCTGAAGACCCACGCCGTGGAGGCCGCCTTCCTCAATGCGCTGATGATCCGCGCCATGGACTACAACGACATCTATTGGAAGCAGGACCCCTCGCACCCCAGCGACATCATCCCCGCCGCCATGAGTCTCTGCGAGGCCGAGGGGCTCTCCGGCCGCGACCTGATCCTCGGCATCGTGCTGGGCCACGAGATCGAGATGCGGCTCTGCGAAGCGGCGATCCCCGGTATCCGCGAGCGGGGCTGGCACCATGCCAGCCTCACCGCCTACGCCTCGCCGCTGGTGGCCGCCCGGATGCTGGGCCTCGACGCCGAACGGACGCGACACGCTCTGGGCATCTCAGCCTGCCACCACTTTACCCTCGGCGCCGCCGTGGCCGGCACCCTGTCGATGATGAAGAACACGGTGGACCCCATGGCCACCAGGGCCGGTGTGGAAGCGGCGCTGCTGGCCCGGGACGGCTACACCGGGCCGGAGAACGTTATCGACGGCAAGGAGGGGATGGTCCACTGTCTCGGTCCGGACTGGGACCTGGAGAAACTCACCGGCGGCCTGGGCGAGCGGTTCAAGATCGTCGACTGCGGGATGAAGGCCTTTCCCACCGAGGCGCTGACCCACTCTCCGATCACCGCCACCCTCTACCTGATCCACAAGCACCAACTGGTGGCGGAGGAGGTGCGGGAAGTGCGGATCGAGACCATCGCCCGGGCGGCCGACATCCTCAGCGACCCGGCCAAGTACGACCCGCGGACCAAGGAGGCGGCCGACCACTCGCTGCCCTACTGCATTGCCGCGGCGCTGGCCGAGGGCAAGGTCACGCCGCAGGAGTTCACCGAGGAGAAGATCATGGATCAGCGGCTGCGGGAGCAGCTGCCCAAGATCAAGGTGCTGGCCAGCGAGGAGTTCGAGCGGCTGTTCCCCGGGATCCAGCCCTGCCGGGTGGAGATCGAACTGAACGACGGGAGGCTCTTCGAGCGGCGGGTGGACATCCCCAAGGGCGACCCCCGGGACCCCATGACCATGGAGGACCTGAAGACCAAGTTCGACGCCCTCTCCTCGCCGCTGCTCAGCAGAACGGGCCGCGAGCGTCTGCGCGGGGCGGTCTTCTCTCTCGATCAAATGGACCGGGTGTCCGACCTGATGGAACTCTGCGTCGGCGACCGCGGTCTCGGTGGGCAAGAGGCCGGGGAGATGGAGACGGCGAAGGTCGGCGTCAGGCGCTGAGCGTTCACCCGGTCACTGCTGCCGCATCCGCCGGACCCGTTCCAGGTTCTGTCTCGCCGCGCCGTCTTCCGGGCGCAGCTCCACGGCGCGGCTGAGACAGGCTTCCGCCAGTTCGAGCCGGCCGGCCCGGGCGTGAAGCACACCCAGCCGCAGTTGGACCAGGCCGTTCTCCGGGGCCAGCGCGGCGGCCTGTTCCAGTGTCTCCAGGGCGGCAGCGGTCCGGCCCGCGGCCAGTTCCTCGTCGGCCCGGGCCAGCAGGATTCCCACCTGGCCGGTCCCATCCCTCTGTCCGGCCTTCAGCTCACGCAGCCCCTGAATAATCAGTCCCGGCGCCTCTTCCCCGGGAGCCATGTCGCTGATCCGCTGCAGTGCGGCCAGGGTCTGGTCGATCACCGCCGGCGACGCCCCGGCGGCAAAATCCACCAGTGACTGTCGGGAACGCAGCCCGGGATCAAAGGCGATGCCGTAGCGGCTGATGATCTCTTTGTTCTGCGGCAAGCGCCGGGCATAGACCAAAGCATTGTCGCTGAAGAAGACGCAGACCCAGTCCGGGTCTTCCCGCAGCCGGCGCTGCAGGCCCCGGCCCCGGGCGGCCGGTTCGGGGTAGTTCACCAGGGCCAGCTGGATGTCATGGCGGGATACGGCTTCATCCCATCCCTCCCCCGTGGCCATCATCACTCCGTAGCCCTTGAGGAACTCGGGCGGGAAGACATCCAGCCGCCCGTCGATATACACCTCTTTTTCCGGCCAGAGCTGGTAAATCATCCAGGAGCTGAATCCCATGGTGCTGAAGACACGGCCCGGCGGTCTGGTCTGACGCAGAAACTCCACCGCGGCTTCGGGGAGATTGACCCGGTGAATGCCCAGTCCCGTCCGGCGCGGGTTCTCGTTTCGCCCCATGGGGATGCCCGGGCCGTTGGCCAGCAGGCCCAGGCCAATGGCGCCCAGCAGCACCGCGGCCAAGGTGGCCAGGGACGTTGCTCTCCGAACCGACAGCCGCTCGCCGTGGGCCGCCACCAGTGCCGGGACCAGCACCGCCAGTTCGCTCACGCTGCGCACCGTCTGCAGGGCCAGGACGGCGAAGACCGCACCGGGCAGGACCAGCGACCCCTGCAGCCGGTGGAGCCGTCCGGGCAGCAGCGCGGCCAGCGCCAGGGCGCAGAGCAGCATGAAGTAGAGGAACAGCGCCCCGCGAAACCGCGGGTCAAAGGGGGACTGCAGTTCGGCGATCATCCCCGTCACCACCGGGTTGGCCACCAGCCGCAGCGGGTAGAGCAGGGCCTCCACGTGGTGCGGGTTGGCCAGTGTGGAGAGCAGGGACACGCCCAGGGCGATCAGCCGCCCGCGCCAGTGGGGTGCGGCGGCCGGTCCGGCGGCGCCGATGCGGATGGAGATCGCCTCCCCGGTCCAGTAGAGCACCACCAGCCCCAGGCCCAGGAGAAAGCCGGAGTGCAGGTTGGCCCAGAGCAGGAAGAGGGGCGGCAGGGCCCAGCGCCAGGCCGGTCTGCCGGTGGCCGACTCCTTGCGCAGCAGGAGCAGGGTGACGGCGAGCAGCAGGGCGGTGAGCAGGTGGGGCCGGACAAAGGCGCGGATGGCCAGCAGGGGAGCGGCCAGCAGGATGCCCAGAGCCGCCGCCGGGAGACGCTCCCGGGCCCGGTGGCCGGTGAGGCCGGCCCAGGCGGCCAGCCCCAGGGTCAGGCCGCAGAGCAGGGCTTTGAAGATCACCAGCAGGTTGGCGCCGCCGGCTCGGTGGAGCAGGTAAAAGACGACTTCGGCCAGCCATTCGTGGGTTACCCAGGGACGTCCGGCCGCGGTGTAGGTGAAGGGATCGGTGTGCGGGATCCGGCCCTGCTCCAGGATCAGCTGCCCGGTTCGCAGGTGCCACCAGAGGTCGAAGGAGTGGATCGGGTAGAGCGCCAGCAGCCCGGAGACCAGGATGGCTGCGGCCAGGGTCAGGGCGGCCAGCCGGCCGGCCCAGCGATTGGCTGTGGCATCAGCTTCACACATGCGGTGCAGTTTAGCATGGCGGCCGGGGGCCGGAAAACAGGGTCTAATTTGCTTTGAACTTTCCCTGAGCTTCCGTTACACTTGAGTTTAACAGCCCGCTGGAGCCAGGATAACCTGGTCATGGAAGAGGCGACAGATACGCTGGAGGCCCTCATGCATCAGGACATCGTCAGGAAGACGGTCGAAAGGATTGTCGCCGTCGCGCATCCCGTGAAGATCATTCTGTTCGGTTCCGCCGCGAGGGGCGAGATGGGCCCGAACAGCGACCTCGACCTTCTGGTGGTGATCCATACCGGTCAGCACCGGCGAAAAACGGCGCAAAAGATCTACCGGCAACTGGTCGACGTGGGCTTTGCCTCGGATATCGTGGTGGTCACCGAAGAAGATCTGCAGCGGTATGGTGATGATCCCGGTATGGTCATCTCCAGGGCACTGGCCGAAGGACGGGAACTCTATGCCGCGTGATCGAAACGACAACAGCACGCCACGGGGCTGGCTGGCCCGGGCCCGCAGCAATCTGGCGCGCGCCAGGCAACCCAAACCTGAAGAAGTGTTCTGGGAAGACCTCTGTTTCGATGCCCAGCAGGCGCTCCTGTTCGACAGGACCATCCCCTTCCGCTTCGTCCACGATATCGGTGAACTTCTGGACAGTCTCGGCCGCGGCGGCGTCCAGGTTCCCGAAGACGTCCTCGAATCCGCCGAACTTACCGTCTATGCGGTTGCCGCCCGCTATCCTGGCCCGGTGGAACCTGTCACCGCAGAGGATGCCAAAGAGGCGGCCGAGGTCGCCGAACGTGTTGTCGATTGGGTTGCATCGCTTATCGACGGCTGACCCGCTCCGTTTTTCCACTCTTCCCAGCACACATATTTGTATCTGCCGGCAGTCACCGAAGAGGATTCGGAATCGAAGTCCGCAATTTCGTTTTTCTTTCTTCGGGAATCCCGCGGGCCATTCGTACGAAAACAAAAACAGCGCTTGACTTTCGTTTTTATTTCGCTTATATTCTCCGGCAGCGAAAATAGAACGAAAATGAACGGGCGTCCCAGGACGCCACACGCACAAGGGAGGACGCCATGCCGGTGACCAGAAGGCAGAAGCAGATCCTCGATTTTCTCACCAGTTACCGTACACGGCACGGGTATTCCCCCTCCATCGAAGAGATCCGCGACCACCTGGGGCTCTCGGCGGTGAGCACCGTGCACCGCCACCTGGAGAACATGGTGGCCGAGGGGCTGATCACCCGCGAGAAGCACCGCACCCGTTCGGCCGCCCCGCGGCAAGGCGGCGGGGCGGGTTCGGTGGAGGTGCCCCTGCTGGGCATGGTGGCCGCCGGCGTGCCCATCGAGGCCTGCCCGGTGCCCGAGACGGTGACCCTGCCCGAAGACCTGGTGCGCGGCGAAGAGAGCTACGCGCTGCGCGTGCGCGGCGACTCGATGATCGAGGACGGCATCCTCGAGGGCGACACGATCATCGTCGAGCGCCGCGAGACGGCGCGGGACGGCGAGGTGGTTGTGGCCCTGGTGGGCGGCGCCGAGGTCACGGTCAAGCGCTACTTCCGCGAGGGCCGCCTGATCCGTCTCCAGCCGGCCAACGCCGCCATGGAACCGATCATGGTGGACGAATCCGAAATCCGGATTCAGGGCGTGGTGGTGGGCCTGATGCGCAAGTTTACGTGAGTTTTTGAAAACGGCTTATAACCGGCTTATAACCTCAGCTGTGGCTCGAGAGCAAGGCGACGGCTGACGAGAAAGCGCAGCATACTTCGGGTGTATGTGAGCATTTCGAGGAAGCCGTTAACGCCGCTATCGGGCTACAGATGAGGTTATGCCTAGGAGCGGTTCGAGGCTCCGTTGTGACCGGCGCTCAGGCCGTGCGCCGGCTCCCATCCCCCCGGGGCCTCGAGCCGCATTCAATATTCCGTTTCCAACTGAAACTGTTACCTGTTAAAGGAGGAATTCAAAACTTCGGCTGTGGTCGAGGGCAACCAGCCTTTGGGCTTCAGACGAAGTTTTGAGTTGTTGCTGTGAACCCCCACACACCAACAGTTCTTCACATCAACACGGATGACTTCTTCGCCTCCGTGCTGCGAGTGAGCGAACCGGTCTATCGCCGGCGCCCGGTCATTGTGGGCCACCTCGCCAGCCGGGGTGGAGTGGTCTCCGCCTCATACGAGGCCCGGGCCGAAGGTATCCGGCCCGGTATGACCATGGCCCAGGCCCGCCGCGCTTGTCCCAGCGCATCCCTGGTCCATGTGGACTGGGATCTTTATGCCCGGGCTTCGTCAACCCTCTTCGGTGTCCTTGAGCGCTTCAGCCCGCTGGTGGAGCGCGCCTCGCTGGACGAGGGCTTTCTCGACTACACCGGCTGCCAGTTCCTCTTCGGCAGTCCGGTGGACGCCGCCGCCCGGATCAGGGGCGAGGTGCGCGAGGCCACCGGCCTCACTGTTTCGGTGGGCCTGGCGGCGAACAAGCTGGTGAGCAAGGTGGCTTCGGGCACGGCCAAGTGCGCGCGGCTGGTTGACGTGTTCAACGGGTATGAGCAGTCCTTCCTCGCCCCGCTGGCCATCGGCCGGCTGCCCGGCGTGGGCTCGCGGCTGGGGATGGCGCTTCGCGACATGGCGGTGCTCCGCATCGGCGATGTGACCCGTTTCCCCGAAGACCTGCTGGTTTCCGTTTTCGGGCCGGCCACCGGCCGCAAACTCCACCAGCGGGCCCGGGGCATCGACCGCACGCCGGTGCGGCCTGAAACCGGCAGCGGTGACCGATCCCGGTGGCGTGAAGAGGAGACGCTCAATCCCGACAGCGTTGACCGGCGTCATCTCAGCGGGGTGCTGCACCGGCTGGCCGGCCGTCTCGGCACCCGCCTGCGCCGCGAGAAGCTGGCCGCCCGCCGCTTCACCGTCCTGATCCAGTACTCCGATCAGGTGCGCGCCCAGCGGGGCGGGGTCACGGCCGAGCCCACCGATCTCGACGGGCGAATCCTCGAGCAGGCCCTCGAAGCCTTTCACGGCCTGTTCACCCGGCGGGTCAGGGTGCGGCGGGTGGCCATCGCCGCCTCCTGTCTCGAAGGCAACTGGCAGCTGCCCCTCTTTGCCGGAGGCTACGAAAGCCGGGCCGAGGCGGCCCGCACCGCACCGTCCACCACCCACAGCAGTGTCATGCGCCGGCTTTACGAGGCGGTGGACGGACTGCGGGACAAGCACGGCATGGGAGTGGTGCGGGTCGGGGTTCACCAGGGCGGCTCCAGGTCGCCGGATCTGGCCGCATAGCAAGTTTCCAGCGGAAAATTGCGTTGACAATCACAAAAAGGAGAATAAAATAATATATCAATTGTGTAGACTATTGTCGCCACGTATGGAGATGATACAACGGCTTCACGCCGTTACCATGCCAGAAAACAAATAATGGAGAATGAGATGAAGAAGAACAAGACGCTGTTGATCCTTGCCGCCCTGGCCCTGATCCTCTTTGCGGGCAGTAATGCAGTGGCCCAGGAGATGAGGACCGATGATGCCAGCGGCTTCGCGGGGATGACCCCGGAGATGATGGCCAAGTGGGCCGAAATAGCCACGCCCGGCGACAACCACAAGGCGCTGGACGGCATGGTGGGCAACTGGACCGCCGTCAGCAAGTGGTGGGTCGCTCCGGACACCGAGCCGATGGTCTCCACCGGCACCTGCACCAACAGCTGGGTGCTCGGCGGCCGTTACATCATGACGACCTTCAACGGCGACATGATGGGCCAGCCCTTCGAGGGCCTGGGCTTGATGGGCTATGACAACTACAAGCAGAAGTACATCCAAATCTGGATGGACAGCATGAGCACCATGTGGATGACCAGCGAAGGCACCATGAGTGGCAACACCTGCACCCTGAACTCCGAGTTCGACGACTTCATGACCGGCAAGAAGTCCAGAATGCGCCAGGAGGTCAAGGTTATAGACAATGACCACCACGTGTTGAACATGTACGGCTTCACCCCGGACGGCAAGGAATTCCAGATGGGTGAGATCACTTACACCCGCCAGTAGCCGGCAATCCCATGCCGACTCACCGGCCTGCCGCATGAGCAGGCCGGTGGGCGGTCATTACCTGTCCTTCCTCACCTGTTCCCGCTATCATCTCCTGCAATCATCCTTCACAGTGGAGTCTGTATCGCCATTTTACCGCTCCGACGCCCTTCTCTTGCATTACCGATTGAATTCTGTAAGATATTCATAAGTTAGATACTTATAACGAATTAATCATATCGGTGTTGTCGTCATACGACCCGGCGAGCTGGAGGTGCAGGA
Organism: Acidobacteriota bacterium; assembly: GCA_032127265.1. Lineage (GTDB taxonomy): Bacteria > Acidobacteriota > JAQAZP01 > JAQAZP01 > JAQAZP01 > JAQAZP01. The sequence goes on along the minus strand of JAQAZP010000313.1, from coordinate 41,407 downwards.
GGATGCGGAGAGTGGAGAAGCTGGCCTGTTTGATCATGGTGATGCTGCTGGTGCTGTCCTACCCGATTCTGGCTGCAGCGCAGGATGGAGGCGGGGAAACGGAAAAACCGCGGGACGCTGCGGAGAGTGTGGAAGAGCATCCTTTTGAAGTGCACCAGGAGATCGTGGTCACCGGGGATGTGGCCGGCCCGGGTTTGGAAGAGCTGGACAGTGAAGAGCTCACTTCCGGGCGGCACACAAATGTGGGGGAGGCGCTCACCGAGATCCCGGGCGTGAATGCCGTCCGCCGGGGCGCATCGGCCACCGAGCCGGTGATCAGGGGGCTGGGCTATGAACGGGTGGTGACCCAGCTGGGCCACCTTCCCCTTTTTGGCGCCTGCCCGGCGAGGATGGATCCGCCGGTGACCTATATCCATGCCCAGACGGCCGGTGACGTACTGGTGGCCATCGGGCTGCCCTCGGTGACCCTCGGACCGGCCGGCACCGGGGGGCGTGTGGTGATCAATCCCGATTACGAGCGGAGCCCCGGCGAGGAAGCCGGTTTTGGCGGCTGGGCCGTGGCCGGCGGGGACAGCGCACGAAGAGGCTACACCGGCGGGGCCGGCTTCCAGGGCGGCCATGCTGCGGTGGACTTTTCCGGCGCGGTGGATGCGATACAGTATGGCGACTACGAATCGGCGGAGGGCACCGAAGTGCCGGCCACCCAGGAGGGTTGGAGCGGCAGGCTGACCTTCGGCCTGCGGCCCCGGGAGGGCCACCGCTGGTGGAACGCGGTCAACCGGGTCCAGGAGGACCAGGTTGACTTTCCCTCGCTGCCGATGAACCTGGTGGACTCCACCCTCTGGACCTACAACACAGGTTACCGGGTCGACCGGCCCACCGGCGGAACACTGCGGCGGATCGAGATCTCCGCCGGCTATGCCACTATCGACCACCAGATGAACAACACCGGGAAGCCGAATCGCGGGATGCTGGAAGCGGAGTCGGCCACCGACTCGACCACCTTCTCCGGGCTTGTGCGGACTGACCTGGAGTTGACCACCAACAGCATACTGGCCCTCGGCGCCGACTACTACGACCTGGCCCGGGACGGTGTACGTGAGCGATACATGGTGGCATCCGGGCAGACCTTTTACGACCGAATCTGGCCCGACACCTCCCAGGACGACCTGGGCGGTTTTGCCGAACTGAACATGCGTCTGGCCTCCAGTTGGATGCTGCGGGCCGGCGCGCGTCTGGACCGGGTGGAGAGTGACGCCCGGGCGGTGGACGACCCGAGCCTCCAGGGCCGCACCGTGCGGGAGAACTACATCCGCTTTTACGGCGTGGAGGCCGGTGAGGTGGCAAAGACCGAGACGCTCCCCTCGGCCAACCTGGTCCTGCAGTGGGAGCCGCTGGAGGGTCTCGAAGCGCACGCCGGTGTGGGTCTGGCCACCAGGGCCGCCGGGATGACCGAGCGCTACTTCGCTTTTGCCCCGGCGCCGGGCGGATTCCTGCTGGGCAACCCCACGCTGGACGCGGAGCGGAAGGTGGAGTTCGATCTGGGCGCCAGCTGGCGAAAAGACCGGTGTATGTTCTTTGTCTCCCTCTTCAACCACTGTATCCGCGACTACATCCTGCAGACCTCCATAGACAGCCAGGACGTGAACGGCGACGGTACCGAGGACCTGATCCGCGGCTTCGTCAACACCAATGCCCGGCTGCACGGCGCCGAGGCCGGTGCCGTGCACGGCCGGCTGGAGCACTGGAGCTTCCCCTGGAGCGTGGCCTGGGTGCAGGCCACCGACCGGGAGAGCGGCCGCCCCCTGCCCGAGATCCCGCCGCTGGAGGGACGGGCTGCGGCCCGGGCCGACTATGGCAAGCGCTTCCCCTGGTGGGCCGAGCTGGGCGGCCGGTTCGTCGACCGCCAGACCCGGGTGGACGTGACCTTCCCCGAGAACGAGACTCCGGGGTTCGCCGTCTGGCACCTGCGGGGCGGTGTCCAGCTCACCGGGTGGCTGCAGCTCCATGCAGGTATCGAGAACCTCTTCGACAAGGAATACCACGAGCACCTGACCCGCGAGGCAGCCATGCCGGTGGGCGGCCTGATGGCCGGCGACGAGATCCCCGCCCCGGGGCGGGGGTTCTACGTAAGCCTAAGGGGAACGTTTTAGAAAAGTAGGGACGGGTACTACTTTTCCCTTGAAAAAGTAGTACCCGTCCCTACTTTTCTATTTCCCTATCCTTGACTTTCGTTTTATTTTCGCTTACATTGATATTGACGAAAATAGAGCGAAAACCCTTCGTGGTTTATATGCCGGGCCAGCGGGCGTGGTGAGCGGTTGTCTCGCAGGTGCAGCCCTTCACCCGCCCGCCCGGGTTCCGACGCTCAGGGGCCCGCGGCGGTGTGCAGGTGCACGCCGCCGGGCGGCCCGGCAGGAAAGAGAACAGCGCGCCAAATGAACACAGCTCGTCATGGCGATTCCATATGTCCATCTCAACACCCATTCCAACTTCTCTCTCCTCTCCGGTACGGCCACGGTTGAACAACTGGCCGCGGCGGCGCGCGAAGCGGGGATGGATGCTCTGGCGCTCACCGACACCAACGGGCTTTACGCTGCCGTGCCCTTCCATCAGGCCTGCGTGGCCGAGGGGGTGCGGCCGATCTACGGCGCTGAGCTGGACGTCGGTGCGGCTGAGCAGGAGAAAGGCCGGGGAGCGGGCGGCAAGGGTGGTGGCGGCCAGTGGGAGGGGCGGGGAGAGAAGAAACGTGAATCCGGGCGGGCCCGGCGGGAGGCCGGGCCGCGGCGGCGGGCGCTGCTGCTGGCCCGTGACCGTCAGGGCTACGCCGAGGTCTGCCGGGCGGTGACCGCCAGGCACCTGGAAGAGGACTTCGACCTCGACACCTGCCTCGCCGGGCTTTCCCCGCGGGTGGTGGTGATCACCGCCGACCAGCAGCTGCTGGGCGCGCTGGCCGGCGCCCGTGACTCCTCCCGGGGCCGCCAGGGGCCGGACCATGTCTACGTCGAACTGACCAGCATCCGAGACGCGGCCAGCCGCCGGCACTGTTACCGGCTGATCACCTTGGCTGAAAAGCTCGGCTTCCCGGTGGCCGCCGCCAACCGCGTCCACCTGCTGGCCGCCGAAGACCACTTCACCCACCGCCTGCTTTCGGCCATGCGCACCAACACCACCGTGGGCACCCTGCCTGCCGGCGCCGCGGTGGACCGCGAGAACCACTTCAAGACCCCGGCCCAGATGGCGGCCCTGTTCCACGACCTGCCCCAGGCCCTGCGCAACGCGGCCGAGATCGCCTGGTCCTGCCGCGTCGACCTGGAGATCGGCCGGCCCAAGCTGCCCCGCTTCCCGGTGCCCGAAGGCGAGAGTTCCTTCTCCTGGCTCTGCAAGCTCGCCTTCCAGGGTCTGGAGCGCCGCTACCGGCCGATCACCCGCGAGGCCTACGACACCCTGAACCGCGAGTTGGACGTGATCTGCCGTCTCGAGCTCGAAGACTACTTCCTCGTCTGTCACGACATCGTCCGCTTCGCCCGCGAGGAGGGCATGCCCTGCCTCGGCCGCGGTTCGGCGGCCAACAGCATCGTCTCCTTCTGTCTCTTCATCACCCATGTCGACCCCCTGCGGCACAACCTCTTCTTCGAGCGCTTCCTCAACCTCGAGCGCGAATCGATGCCCGACTTCGACATCGACTTCGGCACCGACGACCGCGAAGAGGTGCTGGACTACATCTTCCGCCGCCACGGCCGCGACCGGGTGGCGATGATCTGCACCTACTCCACCATGCGCGCCCGCTCGGCGATCCGCGAGGTGGCCGCCGCCATGGGCATCCCCACCGGCGAGATCGACGCGGTGGTGAAGAAGCTGCCCCATTTCGCTTCCGCCGAGGGGGTGGCCGAGGCCGCCGATCGCTGGCCGGAGAGCCACGGGCTGCCCCTGGACCGCGAGCCCTTCCGCTCCATCCTCGCGGCCGCCGGGCGGGTCAGCGGGTTCCCCCGCCACCTGGCCACCCACCCCTGCGGCCTGGTGGTGGCCCCGGGGCCGATCACCGACCACATGCCGCTTGAGCTGGGGGACAAGGGCCTACCCATCACCCAGTGGTCGATGTACCCCGTGGAGGACGCCGGCCTGCTGAAGATCGACATCCTGGGGCAGAAGGGGCTGGCGGTGATCTCCGAGACCCAGCGGGCGGTGGCGGATGAACGGGGGGACGGCGAGGCGGGGCCGGACGAGGGCCTCCACGGCGACGACCCGCTGCGCTGCCTCAGCGACCCGCTGACCCGGGAGATGATGCGCGAGGGCCAGAGCGAGGGCTGCTTCTACATCGAGTCCCCGGGCATGATCCAGCTGATCCGCCAGACCCGCTGTGACGATTTCGAGGTGCTCACCGCCATCTCCTCCATCATCCGCCCCGGCGTCTCCAACCACGGCGGCAAGCGGCAGTATGTGCGCCGCCACCTGGGCCTCGAGCCGGTGAGCTTTCTCCACCCCCGCCTGGAGCCGGTACTGTCCGACACCTACGGCTGCCTGATCTACCAGGAGCAGGTGATACGGATAGCTTCCGAGATGGCCGGGATGAGCCTCTCCGAGGCCGACGGGCTGCGCAAGTGCATGTCGAAGAAACGGAACTGGGAGCGGATGGAGAAATACAAGCACCGCTTCTTCCGCGGGGCGGCGGAGAACGGCGTGCCCGACGATGTGATTACCGAGGTCTTCCGCCAGATCGAGTCATTTGCCGGCTACGCCTTCTGCAAGGCCCACTCCGCCTCCTTCGCCCTCGAGTCATTCGAGAGCATGTACTGGAAGGCCCACCACCCGGCCCACTTCATGGCCGCGGTGCTCTCCAACCAGGGCGGCTACTACTCGTCGCTGGAATACGTCGAAGAGGCCCGACGACTGGGGCTGCAGATCCTGCTGCCCTGCATCAACCAGGGCGAGGTCCGCTTCAGCGGCGCCGGGAACGCCGTGCGCGTGGGCCTGATGATGGTCAAGGGCGTGCGCGCCGATCTGCTGGAGAGCATTGTCGAGGCCCGGAACGAAGACGGGCCCTTTGCCGCGGTGGACGAACTGGTCCGGCGGTCCGCACTGCGCCCCGAGAGGGCCGAACTGGAGGCGCTGGCCCGCTGCGGGGCGCTGGACGGCCTGGGCCGCACGCGGCCCGAGCTGCTCTGGCTGGTGGGGCTGCTCTTCTCCGGGCCGGACAAGGGGTGCCCCGACAACTTCGATCAACTGGCCGCCAGGCTGCCGTCGCTGGACGACTACCCCCGGCAGAAGAAGATGCTCCTCGAACTGGACCTGCTGGGGATCACCGCCACCGCCCACCCGCTGGAGCTGTTCCAGGAGCGGCTGTCCCGGGTGGCGAAGCAGCGGCCGGTGGTCCGCTCCATCGACCTCGAGCAGATGGACGGCAAGACCGCCTACTGCTTCGGCTGGAAGGTGACCACCAAGCGGACGCGCACCGAGAAGAAGAACGAGCCCATGGCTTTCGTCACCTTCTCCGACCCCCACGGCCGCTTCGAGGCCACCTTCTTCCCCCGGGTCTACCGCCGCTACGCCGCCGAGCTGTCCCGCGCCTCGGGACCCTTCCTGGTCAAGGGCCGCGTCGAGGACGACCACGGCGCCCCCAATCTGATTGCCGAGGGGGTGAAGCTGCTCCGGCGTTCTGCCGTCCCTGCTTGACCCGGCCGGGATCACCCCCTAGAATCAATCGATAACCTGCGATATTCGAACACTTTCCAATATTCTCCGGGAGACGTGGAGACATGGACGAAAACCTGTCCGGTGATCCGGTAATCCCCGAATTCCCCGGGGAGGTCCCCGAACCGCCGGGCACAACCCCGGACGAGGAATTGCCGGAGAAAGTCCCGACCGCGGAGACCACACCGGTGACCGCCCCCGAGCGGATCCACACCGTGGACACCATGCGCGGTGTGGCCCTGCTGGGCATCCTGGTGATGAACATCTATTTCTTTGCCCTGCCCGACGCGGTCTACTTCAACCCCCTGGTTTGGGGCGGGGCGGAGGGGATCGACATCTGGACCTGGGTGGCGACCCACATCTGCTTCGAACAGAAGTTCATGTCGATCTTTTCCATGCTCTTCGGCGCCGGGTTGGTGCTGATGTTCGACCGTGCCGAGCGGCGGGGTTCGGGCTTCGGCCGGGTCTGGTTTCGCCGCTGTTTCTGGCTGCTGATGATCGGCATGGTCCATGCCTACCTCTTCTGGTTTGGAGACATCCTTTTCACCTATGCCGTGTGCGGCTTCGGGATCTATTTCTTCCGGCGCCTTTCCCCCCGGAAACTGGTAACCATCGGGATTGTCCTGATGCTGGTGGCCATGCTGCTGGGCAGCGGCCTGGGGCTCTTTATGGGTTTCATGCGCGACACCGCCCTGGAAGCGGAAGTGCTGGAGGCCGAGGGGCAGGACCTGGATGCCATGCAGCGGTCGATGCTCGATTCCTGGACGGAGATGAAGAAGGAATACTACCCCACACCGGAGCAAGTCCATGAGGAGGTGGATCTCTACTCGTCCGGCTCCTACGGCGAAATTTTCGCCGACCGCTTCCCCATGGTGCTCAACATGCAGCTCGTTGCCGGCATCATCAGCCTCTACTGGCACGTGGGCGGTCTGATGCTGATCGGCATGGGGCTGATGAAGAGCGGTGTCTTCTCCGCGGAGCGCTCCTCCCGGTTTTACCGGGGGATGATCTTCTGGGGCTACGGTGCCGGCTTGCCGCTGGCCGTCTGGAGTGTCATCGACCTCAACGCTCACGAGTTTGATTTCATCCATACCTTCACCCTGGGCGGCCACTACAATTTTGCGGCAGGCTTCCTGGTGGCCCTGGGCCATGTGGGACTGGTGATGCTGGTCTGCAAGGCCGGCATCTTCACCGCTCTCCGCCTCCGGCTGGCCGCGGTGGGGCGGATGGCGCTGACCAACTACCTGATGCACACGCTGATCTGCACCACGCTTTTCTACAGCCAGGGTTTCGGGCTTTTCGGCCGCCTGCCCCGATTCCCGCTGATGGGTGTGGTACTGGCCATCTGGATTTTCCAGCTGGCCATCTGCCGGCCCTGGTTGCAGCGGTTCCGCTTCGGCCCGGCCGAGTGGCTCTGGCGGTCGCTGACCTATCGCAAATTACAGCCGTTCCACGTGCAGTCGGAGACGCGGCCGCCGGCATGAGCGGCGAAACAGGCGGCCCAGCACGGGACCAGGAAGGAGAGATGGACTGATGGCCCGACTGACCCTTGATCTGCCCGCATGGTTTCCGTTTTCCACCGAACTGGACGTGTACGTCGGTCACATCAACTACGGCGGCCACCTGGGCAACGATTCCATGCTTTCCCTGATCCACGAGGCCCGGGTGCGCTACCTCCGTCATCTGGGATACACCGAAAATGACGTGGAGGGCGCGGGCCTGATGATGGTGGATGCGGTGCTGATCTACCGCGCGGAGGTCTTCCACGGGGACCGGCTGGTCATCGAGGTGGCGGCGGGTGAGATGAGCCGCTCCGGCTGTGACATTTTCTACCGGGTGACCAGCCGACAGAGCGGCAAGGAAGCTGCCCGGGCCAAGACTGGCGTGGTCTTTTTCGACTACGACCAGCGGAAGGTCACCCGGGTGCCCCCCGGCTTTCTCGCCGCGGTGGGGAGCGGGACGGGAGGTGAATGATGGGCCGTGTCGATGAGTTCTCCCTTGCCCTGCGCACCATGCTCCGTTTCTATCCCTGGCGCCGGATCGATCCCGTGCCCTGGTCGCCGCTGCGCAAGCCGCTGAACCGCTGCCGCCTGGCCCTGGTCAGCAGCGCCGGATTCACCGCCCCGGGCCAGGACCTGTTCCACGGCGTCCGCGGCGGCGACCCCAGTTTCCGTTTCATCCCTCGGGAAACCAGGCTGGAATCGCTGCACGAGGGACACCGCAGTGACAGCTTTGACCACGCCGGGATCCGGAAGGACCCCAACCTCGCCTTCCCCTTGGACCGGGCGGAAGAACTGGTGGCCTCGAGACGTATCGGTTCGGTGAACCAGAGACACCTCTCGATGATGGGTTCGATCACCGTTACGGGGCGGCTGGTCAGGCGGACGGCGCCCGAAGCGGCGCGGGCCCTGCAGGCCGACGGGGTGGACGTGGCGCTGCTGGTTCCGGTCTGACCGTTTTGCAACCAGGCCGTGAGCCTGGTGGCGGCAGAGTTGGAACGGCGCGGTATCACCACGGTGACCGTGATCCTGCTGCGGGAAGTGGCGCTGAAGGTTCGGCCGCCCCGGGCGCTCTTCGTCCCCTTTCCCCACGGCTACCCCCTGGACAGCCCGGGCCGCCCGGCCCGGCAGCACGCGGTGATCGAGGCGGCCCTGCGCCTGCTGGAGCAGGCGGATGCGGAACCGCCGGTGCTGGCCGATTTTATCCACCGGCGAAGCGCGGCGGATTGAAATGACCTGAATGCGTACCATATCATTGTGCCGAGAATACGCGACACGGATCATGCCCCGGGGCCACCGGGAAAGGTTCACCGAACCCAGGGCCGGATGCCCGGCCGCCCGGCGGGAAAGGACAGGCAATGGACCAGTACAAAAGACTGATGGTGGGGCTGGAAATGATCCCGGCCGACCACGCGACCATTCGTTACGCAGCAAAGTTGAGCCGCATGGCAAAATCCGAGAAAGTATATTTCGTCCATGTCGCGCCGAGCCTCGACCTGCACGAGGAGATATCCAGGGACTACCCCGAGGTGCTTGATCCGGTGGATGAGTCCATGGAGACAAAAATGCGGGAAATGGTGGCCGAGCACTTCGTCAATGGCCACCCCGATGCCGGGCTGGAATTTGATGCCGTGGAAGGGACGCTGTTGCAGCAGCTGATGCGCTTTGCCAAGCAGAAGCTGGTGGATCTGATCGTGGTGGGCCGGGAGATTCGAAAATTCCAGCGCGACCTGCGGGTCGACATCGTGATCCGCAAGGCCCCCTGTTCGGTGCTCCTGGTTCCCGAGGGGGCGCTGACCGATATGGAGCGGATCCTGGCTCCGGTGGATTTTTCGGAGTGCTCCAGGGAGGCCCTGGAAGTGGCGATTGGTTTTGCCCGGGCCACCGACGAGACGTCGACGGTGGGCTGCCTCTCGGTCTATGACGTGCCCACCGGCTTTTACAAGACCGGCAAGAGCTTCGAGGAGTTTGCCGAGATCATGAAGGGCAACACCGAGAAACGCTACAACGAGTTTGTCGCCGGCATCGACACCCGCGGTGTCCAGGTCAAGCCCACTTTTATCTGCAACGAGCATGTCCCGGAGGCGATCCTCGGCCACGCCGAGACTTCCGGCGCCGACCTGCTGGTTATCGGCGGGCGGGGCATCACCGGTCTGGCGGCCATGCTGCTGGGCAGCAACGCCGAACAGGTGATCCGTTCCACCACCATCCCCACCATGGTGGTCAAACAGAAGGGCGCCTCCCTCGACGTGATCGACGCCCTGCTGGAAATCTGAGCATACGATGGGAATACCCGGAGCCGGCAAGGGAACGGCACTGATCACCGGCGCCTCCAGCGGCATCGGTGAGGTGTATGCCCGGCGGCTGGCTGCCGCCGGCCATGACCTGCTGCTCACCGCCCGGCGCGCCGAGCGCCTCCAGGCGCTGGCCCTGGAGCTGGAACAGCAGCATGGTGCGGTGGTGGAGGTCTTTCCCGCCGACCTGGCCGACCCGGACAGCCTGCTCCGCCTCGAGCAGCGGGTCGCCGGGGGGCCGGCCCTGGCGCTGCTGGTGAACAACGCCGGTTTCGGCGTGCCGGGCCCGGTGGCCGAAGTCGATCCCGACCGGCAGGAAGCGATGATCGACGTGCACCTGACGGCCACGGTACGGCTCTGCCGCGCCGCGTTGCCGGCGATGATCGAGGCCGGGGGCGGAGCGGTGATCAACGTTTCATCGGTGGCCGCTTTCATCCCCACCCCCCGCGGGGCGGTCTACTCGGCGACAAAGTCATTTCTCAACCTTTTCACCGAGGCGCTTGACGCCGAGCTGGCCGGCACCGGTGTTCGGGTCCAGGCCCTCTGTCCCGGTTTTACCTATACCGGTTTCCATGACACGCCGGAATATGACTTCGACCGCTCCTCGATTCCCGGCTGGCTCTGGATGTCGGCCGACCGGGTGGTGCAGATCTCGCTGGCCGCCCTGGACCGGCGGAAGGTGGTGGTGGTCACCGGCTGGCGGAACCGGCTCCTCGTGGCCCTGCTTCGCCTGCCGCTGCTCAAGACTCTCCTGCGCCGGCTGGCCAAAAAGCGAAAAGAAAAGCAGTGAAACAGAACCCGTGGCAGGGTTGTTCCCCCCATCGCCGTTCCCGACTATAATTCTTCTCCTGGCCGGGATGCCCCCGGTTTCCGGTGCCCGCCCGCGGGGCGGCGGCAGGGATAAACGACGGAGCGGTGCCCTATGGGGTGCCGCCGGGCAGCGTGCCGTACTGGAGGAATGGGATGCAGAAGGTAGTGGTTCTGGGAGCGGGCATGGTGGGCAGTGCCATGGCCATGGATTTGAGCGGCGCGTTCCACGTGACCGCGGTGGACATGGACATGAAACGTCTGGACGCACTGGCTGCCGGACATCCCGGGATCCAGATCATGCGCGCCGATCTCTCCCATGCCCGAACCGTCAGCCGCATCTCCGCCGACTTCGACCTGGTCATCGGCGCGGTTCCCGGATTCATGGGCCTGGAGACCCTGCGGGCGGTGATCGAGAGCGGCACCAACGTGGTGGATATTTCCTTTTTCCCCGAGGATCCGCTGCAGCTGGACGCGCTGGCCCGCCGGCGCGAGGTGATCGCGGTTGTGGACTGCGGGGTGGCCCCGGGGATGAGCAACCTGATCCTCGGTCATCACTGCCGGCGGATGAAGGTGGACTCCTTCCGCTGCCTGGTTGGCGGTCTGCCGGTCCGGCGCACCGAGCCGTATCAGTACAAGGCCCCGTTCTCACCCATCGACGTGCTCGAGGAATACACCCGGCCGGCACGGCTGGTTGTGGACGGCCGCACGGTGGAACGGCCGGCCCTCTCCGAACCCGAGCCGGTGGAATTTGCCGAGGTGGGTACCCTGGTGGCCTTCAACACCGACGGCCTGCGCACCCTGATCAGCACCATGGACGTGCCGAACATGGTGGAAAAAACCATGCGCTACCCCGGACACATCGAGCACATGCGCCTGCTGCGGGACACGGGCTTCTTCAGCAAGGAGCCGGTCCAGGTGGGCGAAGTGAGTATCCGCCCCCTGGACCTTACCGCCCGGATCCTCTTCCCCATCTGGACTTTTGGTGAAGGGGAGGAGGACATCACCGTGATGACCGTGGAGGTGCGCGGGGAGGAGGAGGGCACGCCCCGCTCCTACCGCTACTCACTGTTCGACCGCTACGATCCCGAAACCGGGACCTCCTCCATGGCCCGGACCACCGGATACACCTGCACGGCGGTGGCACGGCTGGTGCTCGGCGGATCATTCGGACGTCACGGCGTGACACCGCCCGAGCGTTTGTGCGAGGAAGAGGGAATCTTCGAGGCAGTTCTCGAGGATCTGAAGGCACACCACATCGAATACCGGCTGGAAACGGACCCCGCTTGAGCGGAAAAGTCCGGCGCCGTCAGGATCCGCAGGGAGGCTCCGTATGTATGCTGCCACACTGAACGATATCCGCTCCGCCGCGGAGCGGATTGCCGGCAAGGCCCACCTGACCCCGGTGATGACCTGCAGCGCCCTGGACCGCCTGGCCGGTCGGCATCTTTTCTTCAAGTGCGAGCAGTTGCAGAAGGTGGGGGCGTTCAAGTTCCGCGGGGCGGCCAATGCGGTGTTCAGCCTCGAGGAGCGGGAGGCGTCGCGCGGCGTGCTAACCCACAGTTCGGGGAACCACGCCCAGGCGCTGGCGCTGGCCGCGCGCATGCGGGGCGTGGCGGCGCACATCGTGATGCCCACCAGTTCTTCGCCGGTGAAGCGTCGGGCGGTGGAGGAGTATGGCGGACGGGTGGTGCCCTGCGAACCGACGCTGGTGGCCCGGGAGACCACCGCCGCCGCGGTGCAGCAGGAGACCGGCGCCACGTTCATCCACCCCTACGACGACCCACGGGTCATCGCCGGTCAGGGCACCGCGGCCCTGGAACTGCTGTCCCAGGTTGACGGGCTGGCGGCCATCATCGTCCCGGTGGGCGGCGGCGGCCTGCTGTCCGGCACTTGCATCGGCGCCCGGGGAATCGATCCGCGGATCAGGATCTTTGCCGCCGAGCCCCAGGGGGCCGACGACGCGGCCCGGTCATTGGCGGCGGGGCGGCTGATTCCCCAGACCGCACCGGACACCGTGGCCGACGGCTTGCTGACCAGCCTCGGCCAACTGACCTGGCCGGTGATCCGCGACCACGTGGAGCAGGTGATCACGGTGAGCGATGAGGCGACCATCGCGGCCATGCGGCTGGCCTGGGAGCGGGCCAAGCTGCTGGTGGAGCCCAGCGCCGCGGTGGCTGTGGCGGCGGCCCTCTCCGCTTCCTTTGTCGCGGTGCCGGGGCTGAAACGGGTGGGGATCATTCTCAGCGGGGGAAACGTGGAGCTGGACAACCTGCCCTGGCTGCAGGGGACGCCCCGCGTGGAGGTGTGATGTACGACGGCAGCGAAGCGGTGGAAGTGCCCATCGACGGCACCCTCGACCTGCACACCTTCCACCCCCGGGAGGTGAATGACCTGGTACCCGAGTATCTGCGCGCCTGCCGCGAACGGGGCATTCTCCAAGTGCGGATCATTCACGGCAAGGGCTGCGGGGCACTCCGGCGAACGGTGGAGTCGGTGCTGGAACGGATTCCGGAAGCGGTTTCCTGGCGCCTGGCGATGAATGACCGGGGTGGTTGGGGCGCGACCATCATCACCCTGAAACCGCTTTGACTTCCGGATCCGGAGGCTCCGCCGCTCAACCGGGCGGCGCCACCAGCTCGAGGAAATTCTTCAACAGCAGGGGCTGGAAGACCCGGCCCTCCCGTTCCCGCATCATTCGCAGCACCCGGTCCCGGGGCTGCTCCGGACGATACGGTTTCGGTGTGGTCAGCGAATCGTAGAAATCCCCCAGGGCGATCATCTGGCTCACCGGGTGTGGTACCCGGCTTCGAGTGGGCCGGGGATATCCCCCCCTGCCGTCGTGGTGCAGGTGGTGTTCCCAGATGCCCACCACCACCAGCCGGGGCAATCCGGGCATCGCGGCCAGCGAGCGGGCGCCGGCCACACTGTGCACGCTGATCCTCGCTGCTTCCTGCCTGGTCAGCGGAGCTTCCTTGTCCAGCACCTGCGTGGGCACGGCCAGCTTGCCCACATCGTGGAGCAGGCCGGAGAGGGCGGCTTCACGAAGATCTTCCGGCGGCAGATTCATCTGCTCGGCCTGCAGAACCGTGAGGAGGCAGACATTGACACTGTGGGTGAAACTGTCCGGGTGATGCTTCCGCAACCGCTCGAGCAGCTTCAGCGGTTGCGGGAACCTGTTGAACCAGCCGAAGAGATTGGCGGCCTTGTCATGCAGATTCCGGTCGGTCCCCTTGTTTCCGGTTTCCAGCTTCCGCAGGACGCTGGTGGACAGCCGGGTGAACTCCGCGCCCAGTTCCTGGATTCTGGCATCGCTGCCCTGTGCCTTGTCCGTCATGAGCCTGAAGCCTCCGGGAGTGACTTGATGCTGTTCAGCAGCCTGCCGCAGATGGTGGACTCGTCATCGTCGCCATGGTTTGCTCCCCAGCGGGCCAGCGGCTCCACCGCTTCCAGCGGATAGTCGGGCAGGCTGCGCAGGATGGCCATTTTCAACTCGTGGCTGGCCGATGATTTGAAGAGCCGTTTCGTCCTGAGCAGGCCGTGCAGCGCCGGCAGGATGCTGCTGCCGCCGATCTGTCCCAGGGCCCAGACGGCGCTGATCTTCTGGGTCTGGCTGAAGGGGACTCCGCCATGGAACCGGTCCTCCAGGATCCGCAGCAGGATATTGCGCGCTCCTTCCACACGGTGTGAACCGAGGAGGCCGATGCAGGCCGACCTCATCTTTTGATCGCTGCCCCGGATGCCCTTTTCGGCCAGTTCCAGACCGGCGGAATGCTCGAGGGCCAGCAGGGTGTTGACCAGTTCACGGCGCACCTGGAACTGGACGTGATCGGAGAGCGCGAGCAGGTCTTCCCCCGCCCGCTTGTCGCCGACCTCGCGAATGATGGAGATCATGTTTCGCACCACGTACCAGCGATGGTCGGTTATCCGCTTCAGGGCCATCGGTACCGCCTCTTCGCCAAAGGCCACGATGGCCGTGAGCAGGTTTCGCCGCTGGGTGCGGTTGCTGGCCGCGACCAGTGCCAGGACCAGCGATTCTCCGGCTGCTTTTCCCAGCCTGGGGAGCCATTCAAAGATCACCGTGCGGGTATCGGCGGTGCTGGTCTCGATGGCGTCAACGATCCGCTCCATGGCCTGAATGGTGAGGAAGGATTTTTGAATGCGGTGCAGGTCCTGACTCAGGAATGGTTTGGTTTCAAGCCCACGCTGGACCAGGCCGGTCAGTTCGTTCCAGTCGTGATTCAGCCCGGTCCAGTCCCGCTCGTCCAGCGCTTCGGTGAAAAGGGGGGGCAGTGTGCCGGTATAGGACCTGGTTTCGTCGATACTGGTGGACCGTTCCAGCAGGTCCAGAGTGACCCGGACGAGGGCCCTGCGCTTGCCGTTCGACGAGAACTCGGCGGTCAGAAAGGAAAGGGCTTTCTGATCCCCCGGGGGCGAATTCGGTACCGGGGCTGCCGCTTCGGACTCTGTGACCATCGGTGATTCGTCGAGCTTGGCCCCCTGGCCGCTGCCGCTGTCGATCATCTCTTCATGCGGAGGTTCCCCCGGGCCGTCATCCTCCCCGGTGGCGGACCAACCGGTGATCCGGATCAAGGCAGCGAAGCGGTCGGCGATCCGGGGGTGGACCGTATTCTCCGGGGTCTCCTCGATCCCGGTGAACGCCTGGGCGGAGAGGTGGATCGGGACCGCTTCCAGGATGCTGGCGGCAAAGTCGGTAAATCTATGTGACATTTCCAGCGCCGCGGCGATGAACTTGACCTGGTGGCCTGGCGAGAGTGCCCGGAGCAGCTCGAGATACCGCCTGACGGTGTTGCCTGGAACTTCGGTGTCCTCTCCGCTCCGGTCCGTGCCCGGGTTGTGCAGTAACCGTGTCAGGAAACTTCCTGAAATGATATCGACATTGCCGATGGAGTCCAGACCGTTGATCAATTCGGCCATCCGGCGCGGATCGATGTGGGCCAGGGCGGTCAATTGTTTCTTCCCGTCCCCGTCGGTGCTCTTCGTGTATTCCCCCACCAGCAGGTGCCGCAGTTCATCCTGCCACACGGAATCTTCCACGGCGGGGAGTTTACCGGCCGGACGGTCTTGGGACGGCTTGTGATCCGTGTCATCCCGGCCGCTGGTTGACGGAGACATCCCCACCCGAATCCCCTGGGCCACCGGTCCGCAAAGGAATTGCCTGATCTGGCTATCGCCCACTTCCGGGTCGGAACCGGCCGCGAGCAGCCTGGTAAGGCGGACCAGGCCGTCGGGGGATACCCCTTTACCCAGTCGGACAACGGTGATGCCGGCCGTGCGAAGGGTGGCGGCAAAATCGTCCAGGTATGGCTCTTCCGGTTCGAAGCGGGTACCGCTGAAGCTGATCAATCCGGGGTCGCTGGTGAACTTCACTTCACCGCGCTCCATGTTGAGGCTGTCGGCTATCTCAGCGGCCTTTTTTGCGGCCTTGAGACAGAGTGGATGATCGCTGGAGCAGAACTCTCCGATCTTGCGGGCGGTGTTGAGCTGGACGAACACCTGCACCGCCAGATCCCGGTCAGAGATCTCGCTGGCCGCGGCATTTTGGTCGCGCTTGTTTTCCGTGCGTCTCTCTTTCATCGAACTATCTGTTATTATGGATCGTTAATGGTTCAGTTGAGCGACACGTTCTTATCGGTCTTGTTGAAAAGGGAGTGAAGTACTCCAAATTCGCATTTCGCACACTTGGCTTTCCATATCCAAGTCCGCGGAGCAACGCCCGGGAGTGCGGCGTTCTGATCGGCACACCATATTTTGACAACTGTTTTACAACCCGTTCATGGTCGTCTGGATGACCATGTAAACATTGGGTGACATGGAGGATCAATCGATGAGGAAACGAATTTTGACTGTGCTGGCCCTGGTGGCGCTGGCCCTGCTGCCCGCCCTATCCTATCAACTCCAGGCCGGAGAACCCGAACTGATACCCCGGGAGATCATTTTTGGCAACCCGGTGAAGAGTTCGCCGCAGATTTCCCCCGACGGGACGCGGATTTCGTTTCTCGCGCCGTCCGACGAAGGGGTGCTCAACGTCTGGGTCCAGCCGGTTGAAGGCGGGGAAGCGGTGCAGGTGACCAATGACACCAAGCGGGGGATTCGCGGGTACGGCTGGTCCGAAGACAGCAAGGGCATCATGTATATCCAGGATTTCGGCGGGGACGAGAACTGGCATGTCCATCTGTCCAACCTGGAGTCGAAGGTGGTTCGAGACCTCACGCCGTTCCAGGGGATTCGCGCCCAGGGAATGATCACCGACCGTCACCACCCCAACGAAATGCTGATCGGGCTGAACCTTCGTGACCGGAGGCTCTTCGACATGTTTCGCATCGACCTGACCACCGGTGCGGTGGTGCTGGACACGGAAAACCCGGGTGACGTTCTGGGCTGGGCCACCGATGCCGATTTTGTCATCCGGGCCGCGGTGGCCACCAACCCCATGGACGGCAGCACGATCCTCAGGGTTCGCGACGGCAAGGACTCGCCCTGGCGGGACCTGCTCAACTGGCCCTTTGGTGAGAACGGCGGACCGGTTGATTTCACCGCCGACGGCAAGGCGATTTACGTCGAGACCTCCATCGGCGCCGACACCACCCGGCTGGTCAAAGTGTCGCTGGCCGACGGCAAGGAGCTGGAAACCCTGGCCCGCAACGACAAGGTGGATGTGGGCGCGGTTGAGATCCAACCCGATACCCACGTGGTGCAGGCGGTGGGCTTCAATTACCTGAAAAACGAGTGGACGGTGCTCGACCCCTCGATCAAGGGTGACTTCGACTACCTCGCCACTGTGCAGCGGGGCGAGTTCGGGGTGGCAAATCGCGACCTGGCCGACAACAAGTGGGTCATCGCCTACGATACCGACGACGGCCCGGTTAGCTACTACCTCTACGACCGTGGGGAGAAAAAGGCGAAAAAGCTGTTTGTCAGCCGCCCCGAGCTGGAGAAATACACCCTGGCCACCATGGAACCGGTAGTGATCAAGGCCCGTGACGGCCTCGAGATGGTGGGATACCTCACTCTTCCCCCGGGCAAGGAGGGCAAAAACCTGCCGCTGGTGCTCAATGTTCACGGCGGCCCCTGGGCCCGCGACGCCTGGGGCTACAACGGTGAGGCTCAGTGGTTCGCCAACCGCGGCTACGCCACCCTGCAGCTCAATTTCCGGGCCTCCACCGGTTTCGGCAAAAACTTCCTCAACGCCGGCAACGGCGAATGGGGCGTGGGCGCCATGCAGCACGATCTCACCGACGCGGTGAAATGGGCCATCGACAAGGGCATCGCCGATCCGAAAAAGGTGGCGATCTACGGTGGTTCCTACGGCGGATACGCCGTGCTGGCCGGGCTTGTCTTCACCCCCGACCTCTATTGTTGCGGCGTTGACATTGTCGGCCCGTCCAACATGCAGACCCTGTTCGCCTCCATCCCGCCCTATTGGGCGCCGATGAAAAAGCAGTTGACACTGCGGGTGGGTGATGTGGAGGGCGACGAGGCGTACAACAAGAAGATCTCGCCGCTGTTCCACGCCGACAAGATCGTCAAGCCGCTGATTATCGCCCAGGGGGCCAACGACCCGCGAGTCAACATCCGTGAAGCGGACCAGATGGTGGAGGCGATGCGCGAGCGCGAGATGGAAGTGGCCTACGTGGTCTACGCCGACGAGGGGCACGGTTTCGCCAGGCCGGAGAACAGGCTTGATTTCTATGGCCGGGCGGAAGAGTTCCTCGGCAAGCACCTTGGCGGCCGGGTTGAGCCGTGGGCTGAAGTGGAAGGCTCATCTGCCGAAGCGAAGTAACCGCGGGCGCCGTGCCCGAGCGATTTCAATCCGCCGCCCCGGCCCGCTCCGGGGTGGCGGATTTCGGTTTACTGGCTCCCAGGATCACGCCCAGTACCAGCCCCCAGACGGCTGCCAGACCGATCTGGTAGGGCCGCGGCAGGCTGAAGGTCACGGTGTGCGCGGGGATCCAGAACCAGAGCAACGTCCACCAGGCAGTGGTCAGGCCCTTGAATCCCCGGGTCCCCACGATCAGATTGTCTTCCAGCCGGTGAAAGAGCATCATTTGAGGGCCGAAGAGCAGATTGGTGAAAACCGAAACCCCGAAAGCCCATCCCACCCCGCGGCCCATGAACTCGGGGATCATCCGGTGATCCAACAGTGCCCGGGTAAAGCCCTTCATGCCGGCAAAGCCATATTTGATGATCACTCCGAGGAGCGCCCAGGCGGCGACTTTTCCCAGCAATTGCAGGGGCGTGCAAGGGATGGCCGCCCTCTTCTGCCGCATCGAGTGCGAAAGAACCTCTCCCAGCGTGCCCAGAATAGCAAATTGTACCGCTGCGGAAAGAAGGGGCCATTCGGTGACCCAACCGACATAATCGCTCATTCTTCTCCCTGTCCTGAAACGATGCCCCGGGCGGCGGTTTCTCCGGCCCGGAACTGGGCTATACACGTTCCTTCAAATCTATGTTATTCTAACAAAAATTTGAGTCTTGTGAGAAATTGTCCCCATGGTGATCCGCCCCGGCAAAGCGGCGGTTGTCCGACATCAGCAGAAAGCCAATGAAGAAGCAGAATTGTATCGATGGCGTCTCAAACGCTCCCCACGATTTGTACTCCACCCTGTTCCGGACCAGCCGCGACGGTCTGGTGTTTCTGGATCTGGAAGGCCGGATCCTCGAAGCCAACGAAGCCTTTCTCAATATGGTGGGCTACGAGGAGAAGGAGCTGACCGCTCTTTCCGGTACTGACCTGATGTCCGGGCACTGGTCGGAACGGGAGGCAGACATCGTCAAGCAGCAGGTTGAAGCGCGGGGTTTCACCGACGAGTATGAGAAGGAGCTGGTTCGCAAGGACGGGTCGGTTCTGCCGGTGATGGCCCGGGCCTGGCTGGTGCGGGATGCCGCAGGGGATCCGCTGCGGATGGTCAACGTGGTTCGGGACATCACCTACTGGAAACGTGACGACGAACAGCTCCAGGCTCACATCCAGCACCTGGAAAGCATGGAGCAGTTGAGCCGGGTGATGCGTGAAACCACCGAGCTGGAAACGGTGATGAACCGGTCCCTGGAAACCGTGCTGTCCATATTCGGTTCCGACCGCGCCTGGCTGGCCAATCCCTGTGATCCCGATTCCCCGTCGTGCGGTGTGCCCTTCGAGATAACCGTTCCCGAATACCCCGGACTGCAAGCCGCCGGCATGGAAGTGGTCATGACCGCGGGTATCGTCAGTCTGCTGGAGTGGCATCGTGATTCCGACGACGTGCTGCTGCTGGGGTCCGGCGGGGGGGCGGAACTGCCGCCCGAGTTGAACGATTACGCGGTCAAATCCCAGATCAGCATGACCCTGCACCCGCGCAGCGGGCTACCCTGGGTCTTTGGCCTGCACCAGTGTTCGCGCGAACGGGCATGGTCCGTTGACGAGCAGCGTCTGTTCCGGGATATCGGTCAGCGAATCACTGCGGTGATCAGCAACCTGCTCCTCTTTCGTGACCTGCAGAAATCGGAGGAGGAATCCCGCTGGCTGGTGGAAAACGCCAACGAGGCCATCGTGGTGATCCAGAACCAGATGATCAAACGCTTCAATGCCCGGCTGATCGAAATCAGCGGGTACAGCAGGGACGAACTGGAGAGCATCCCCTTTATGGACCTGGTCAACGAGAAGGACCGGGCGAAGGTTCTCGAGCGGTACAACAAGCGTCTGGTTGGTGAATCCGCCACGGAGGTCAGCAAACTGCGGCTGGTTCGCAAGAGCGGGCAGATGCGCTGGGCCGAGGCCAAGCTGATACGGATCAGCTGGAATGATCAGCCGGCACTGCTGGCGTTCATCAACGACGTGACCGAGCATCGGAGAATGGAGAGCGACCGGCGCAAGCTGGATGCACAGGTCCAGCAGGCGCAGAAGATGGAGAGCCTGGGCGTGCTCACCGGTGGAATCGCCCACGATTTCAACAACCTGCTCACCGGGATCCTCGGCAACGCGGATCTGGCCCTGGACGACGTCAAACCTGGATCACCGGTGCGCGAACGGCTGGACGAGATCGAGAAGGCGGCCAAGCAGGCCGCCGACCTCTGCAACCAGATGTTGGCCTACTCTGGCAAGGGACAGTTCTCCATCGAACCGCTGCGGATCAACGAGGTGGTTGTGGAGATGGCTCACCTGCTCGAGATTTCCATCTCCAAGAAGGTCAATTTGCGATACAACTTCGCCCGTGATCTTCCCGAAATTGACGGGGACGTGGCCCAGATCAGGCAGGTGGTGATGAACCTGGTGACCAACGCCTCGGAGGCCAGCGGTTCCGACAGGGGGGTAATCACGCTCACCACCGACGTACAGCACTGCAATCGCGAACTGTTGAGCAGCGCTGTGATCGACGAGGAACTTCCCGAGGGCAATTATCTGGCGCTGGAAGTCAGGGACACCGGCCGCGGGATGGACGAGGAAACCCGGACCCGCATTTTCGACCCCTTCTTCACCACGAAATTCCAGGGGCGGGGACTGGGACTGGCCGCGGTTCTGGGAATCGTGCGGGGGCACCACGGGGCGATCACCCTCAGCAGTACACTCAACGAGGGCACCGCCATACGGGTGCTCCTCCCGGTCAGGGACCCGGTGGCGGGCACCGTGCCGGCCGCGGATGGTGAGGCCTGGCGGGGTGTCGGCACCGTTCTGCTGGTGGATGACGAGGAATCGGTTCGCAATGTGGTGCGCAAGATGCTGGAAAAGGCCGGCTTCGACGTGCTGACCGCCAGGGACGGGCTGGAAGCGATGCAGATCTACGTGGAGAAGGCGAATGATATCCGGCTGGTGTTACTCGACCTGACCATGCCGCAGATGGACGGCGAGGAAACCTTCAGCGAGATTTGCCGGATCAGACCCGATGCCCGGGTGGTGATGGCCAGCGGGTGCACCGAACAGGAAGTGATCCGGCGGTTCCGCGGCAAGGGCATCTCCGGATTCGTGCACAAGCCGTTCAAGTTCACCCCGCTGATGGTCGTCCTGCAGAAGGCGCTCGAAGGTGACGGCTTTGAGGACGGTTCGTGATTACACCGGGGAGAGGCCGGTTGCTGCCGGAGCGCCCGGGGCCTGCCGTCGACCGATATTCTAATCCTGACGTGTCGTTCACCGAAAATTCATCCGCGTGCCGGATAATAGACGCTGGATACTGTGGCAAATGAAGATTGTCTCGCTGAAACATCTGGCGGAGGAAGCGGTGTCGCACAATCCGCTGATCCGCAAGAAGGTGTTTCTGCGGCGGTGTGAAGTCCCCCATCTGACCGGTTTTTCCCGGGCGGTGTTTCCGCCGGGCGAAGCGGCCGGCCTCCACACCCATCCCGACATGTGCGAGGTGTTCCTGGTGCAGTCCGGTAGCGGCCGGCTTCGCGGGGATGGTGGGGAGGTTTCGTTGGCCGTCTCCGATTGCATCGCCGTGTCCCCGGGCGAAGCGCATGAACTGGTCAATACAGGCGCCGAGGACCTGGTGCTGATCTACTTCGGCATCGAGGTCTGAGGTTCGCGTGGCGGATATTTCCTGGAGAGCGGAGGTATGGTCTCGTGAAGCGAGTGGCAGCAGTGATATTGGGTGGCGGCCGGGGAACCCGGCTCTTTCCCCTGACCCTTGAACGGGCCAAACCGGCGGTCAGTTTCGCCGGGAAATACCGGCTGATCGACATCCCCATCTCCAACTGCATCAATTCCGGTATCGAGCGGGTCTTTGTCCTGACCCAGTTCATGTCGGCCAGTCTGCACCGCCACATCATGCAGACCTACGCCTTCGACATCTTTTCCGATGGTTTTGTGGACATCCTCGCCGCGGAGCAGACACCCCAGAGCTCGGACTGGTTTCAGGGGACCGCGGATGCCGTAAGGGCGACCTTGAATCACACCACCTACTACGAGCCGGAGCAGGTGGTGATCCTCTCCGGAGACCACCTCTACCGCATGGATTACGGGGACCTGGTGCGCTATCACCGCGACACCGGTGCCGGGATCACCCTCGCGGTCTACCCGGTGAGCCGGGAGGAGGCCCCGCGGATGGGGTTGCTGCGGGTCAGCGACGAGGGCGAAGTACTGGAGTTCCTGGAGAAGCCCCAGGACGAGGAGGTGCTCGACCGCTTCCGGGCCCCGAGCTCTTTTTTCCGCTCCCGCGGTCTGGAGATCCGGGAGGACCGCTACCTTGCCTCCATGGGGATATACTCCTTTGATACCGAGGTGTTGGTTGAAGACCTGAAGGGCCGTGAACGGACGGACTTCGGCAAAGACATCATTCCCGCGGCCGTGGGCAAACGCCGGGTGATGGCTTATCCTTTTGCCGACCACTGGGAGGACATCGGGACTATCGAGGCCTTCTTTAATGCAAACATCTCCCTGGCCCAGCCGCGGCCGCCCTTCAGTCTGTACAAACCGGGCTGGCCGATATACACCCGCACCCGTTCACTTCCCCCCAGCCGGATCATCCGGTCCGAGATCCGCGACAGCCTGGTGGTGGAGGGGTCGGACATCACTGGCGCGGTGATCAGCGACTCCATCGTCGGCGTGCGCTCGAATATCCGTGAAGGTTCCCGGCTGGATCACGTGGTAATGCACGGGGCCGACTTTTTCGAGGGTGAGGATATGGGGATGCGGCGAAACGGCGGTGGGGAGGACATTCCCCCCTCGGCATCGGCCGCTACTGTGTCATAGAGCGAACGATCATCGACAAGAATGTGCGTTTCGGGGACGGTGTGGTGATCAGACCCCAGCCGCGGGATCGGGAGGTCCGGGAGGACCGCTACTGGATCCGTGACGGGATCACCATTATCCAGCGGGGGGCCGTAATCCCCTCGGGCACCGAAATATAAAGATGAGCGGAGGACCGGCGGATCCGGACCTGGAGATCATCGGCCTCGGGGTCAATGATCAATGGATGGTGGCGGAGGTTTGACCTGTTCCGCCTCGGCGGTTGTACGTTGCCAGCCGCTGTCGGTCTGGACCCACAGTGAGGTGGTCGGTGCCTCCATCCGCACTCCCGGCCCCCCTCCGCGAAGATAGACCACTACCTCCAGCAGTCCGCCATCCCGCCGGGCGAAACCGGCGATGTGGCGATACTTGATGTTGAAGCGCGGCACGGGGAGCGGGTCCGGGAAGGTAGCGAATTCGGCAAACGGCACCAGGGCCTGCAGCATCTCCGTGCCCAGGTCAAAAGCCTTCCACAGGGAGTTGTCGCTCCAGGCATCCCACCACTGGCGGTTGAACCCGCGGCAGAAATTGACGAAGTAGCGCTCCACCGTCTCCCGCAGCCCCGGCGGTATGTGTTCCACTGACTCGAGGTCGAGGTAGCGGAGATAGTCCGCATCACAATAGGCTTTCCAATTACCGTCCTGCTCCAGGACCCAGATCAGGGATAGCCTGTCTTCACCGCTGCTCAACCGGTGCAGGCGCATCTCGAACCAGCCCTGCGCCGTGTTGTATTGTCCGATCTCGCACCAGCTGTTGCGGTCGAAGGTCAGCACAAACTCCTTGAAGGTGCGTTTTCCCGGGACGCAGGTCAGTGATTGGATCAGATCCTTGTGGCCCTCCACCGGCGGCGAGAAGGGGAGCTGTGCCGTGCGGGAGGAAATCATCTCCGCGGCCTCGGCCCACTGGGCGTGCCGCAGCAGGCTCATGAACCGGGTGCAGCGGCCCCGGGCGTCCCCCGGGATGTTCAGGGAAAGGTAATGCCGGTAGTTGTCGTCGGAAAGCAGACGCCACTCCTGGTCCTCGACGGCCCAGAGCAGTGTCAATTCCGGGTAGTAGTCGTCATCCAGCAGCAGGATCTCCATCTGGAAGATAGCGGGAAGATCCGGACCCTCATCCCCCGGCGGGCGGCGGACCGGGGAGAGGTGGAACCAGCTGTTCCCGGTCAATTCCAGCTGGAGGATTTTTCCCGGATTGAAGGTGATGTGAGTAAGGACAATTTCGGGCAGCGCACCATCGGGTATGGAGAAGAGATGGTGGGATTGTTCCGAGACCATGGCCGCTGCCCCTTCCCACTGCCGCTCCCGGGCAAACTGGAAGAATTCGGCCGCCCGTGATGCCAGGGCGGCCGGCGCTTCTCCCGGCCGCAGCGGTCCCTGGCCCGCAGCACGCATCTCTTCGGCTGGTTCACTCTGCCGTTGCGCCGCGGCAAACGGGGCAACGGCCGGCGTCAGCAGCGTCAGCAGCAGTGCGGTCAATGCGGCTATCGGTGGGGTGAACGTCACGCGCAACCTCCGGAGGAAGACAGTGAAACGAGACGAGACTAGGTTCATGGGGGGCACCGTTTGATGTCCCGGTCTTCGAAGTATACAACGAGCCCCGAGAATATCTGCCCCTGTTCCCGGCGCAACTGCTCGTGTATTATCTGACCTTCAATCATCCGCCGGCCGGTTTCGGCCGGACGCCGGGAAGGAGCGTTGCGGTGGCTGAGATCAGTGAGGTGACCGGGTATGTCCTGGCCGGCGGCCAGGCCACCCGAATGGGAAGGGACAAACGGATCTTCGAGCTGCGGGGGCGAACCCTCCTCGAACATGCCGCGGACCTGCTGCAAGAGGTGCTGGGAAAACGGCCGTTTGCCGTGGGTGACAACCTGGCCGGGATATGGCCCGATACCGGAAGTATCATTGCCGATGCCCGGCCGGGATGCGGGCCTCTGGGCGGCCTGGCCGCCCTGCTCACGGATTGCCCCACACGGTGGGCGCTGGTGGCGGCCGCGGACATGCCGCTTCTCCGGGCCAGTGACCTGCGGCAGCTGGTTGAGCGGGCTTCCGCCGCGGACCGGGTGTTGGCGCTCAGTGCCGGCGTGAGGCCGGAGCCGCTGGCCGCGCTGTACCGTAGCGATACCGGCGAATTCTGGCGCCGGCGCCTGGAGGGCGGAAACTACAAACTCGACCCCGGGTTTCGGGAACTGGGCTGGGTCAAGGTGGTTCCGGCCGAGCCGGGCCGGGTGCTGTTCAACGTCAATCGGGCCGAAGACCTGGAGTGGCTGCGCGATCTGGAAGAAACCCGGGTGATGACCGCTCACCTGAGTATCGTCGGGCGGAAGAACAGCGGCAAGACCACCCTGATGACCGGCCTGATCGAGGAATTGGTCCGGCGCGGGTATTCAGTGGGCACGGTCAAGCACACCTCCCACGACCACGAGTTCGATACGCCGGGGAAGGATTCCTGGCGTCACCGCCAGGCCGGCAGCATCGCGGCGGTGATCATCGCTCCCGGCCGCTGGTCCTGCCACGCGGACCAGCCGGATAAATCAACGCTTCACGATCTGCACCGCACCCTTTTCCAGGGCCGGGACCTTGTGCTCTGGGAGGGACGCGGCAACCCCGAAGCGCCGAAAGTCGAGTGCGTGCCCCCTGCTCTTCCGCCGCTCAATGACGGCGACCCGGGCCTGGTGGCCGTGGTGTCCGCCACGGCGCCTGCCGGGGGACCGGCCTGGTTCAAGCCTGATGACACCGGCGCGCTGGCCGACTGGGTTGTTGAGCGGTTCGGCCTCACCGCCGGGGCACCTGACCGCGCGTGACCGCGAGCGGTTTTCACGATCCCCGTTTAGTGGTATATTGGCCCACCGTGGGGTGTGCCGGTGTCCAATCGACCCTGGTCGGACGATCGCTCGTTCGTACTATGGTATGACAATAATGATTTCCCGATGAAAGATAAGCGAGCTCAGTCGCGCGGCGGAAGCGGCCGGACTGCAGCCCCGAAGGTCGGGTTGCTCTTGCGCATCTTCCCTTTCATCGGATGGTGGAAGGGCTACACCGGAGCGACGGCCCGGGCTGATGTGGTCGCCGGGCTCACCGTGGCCCTGGTGCTCATCCCCCAGTCCATGGCCTATGCCCAACTGGCCGGGCTGCCGGCATACTACGGGCTGTACGCGGCCTTCCTGCCGCCGATGATCGCCTCCCTGTTCGGCTCCAGCTTCCAACTGGCCACCGGCCCGGTGGCCGTTGTCTCGCTGATGACCGCCACGGCGCTCGAACCCCTGGCCACGGCGGGCAGCGAAGCCTTTATCGCCTATGCCATTATCCTCGCCTTGCTGGTGGGTATCTTCCAGCTTCTGCTCGGTCTGTTCCGGTTGGGGCTGGTGGTCAACTTTCTCTCCCACCCGGTGGTCAACGGGTTCACCAATGCCGCCGCCCTGATCATCGCCTCCTCCCAGCTGTCGAAAATCTTCGGCGTCTATGTGGACAAGGCCGAGCACCACTACGAGACTATCTGGAATGTGATCCGCGCCGCCGTGGATTACACTCACTGGCCCACCCTGGCCCTGGCCGCGCTGGCCTTCGCCATCATGGCCGGCCTGAAGAAAGTCAACCCGCGGATCCCCAATGTGCTGGTGGCGGTGGTGGCGACCACCATCATCTCCTGGGCCGTGGGGTTCGAACACGACCAGTCGATACCCCTCTCGGCCATTGAGTCCCCGGAAGTGGGGAAGATGGTCGCCGTTTACAATCAGGCCCTGGGACAGATGGTCGAGGCTTCGGAGCAGCGCACCCAGGTCGATGCGAGCTATCAGGAAGCGGCCCACGACGAAAAGGTCACCCATGAGGAACTGGTCAAAATCCGGCACCGTTTGGAACTGCTCAACCTGCGGATCGACGAACTGAAGGAGGAAGCGGTCCACTTCCGTGCCGCGCTGCGCAAGTTCAAATTCGCCGGGGTTCCAGCGGCGGCCGGGCAGCCTGGCGGAACGGAGCAGCAGGCTTCGATCCGATTGTGGCTCCGGCAGGATGTGCCCGACGGGCTTGAGGATGACGGACGCATCTGGCGGATCAAGGTGGGGACCGGCTCGCTGGACGAGAGCGCCCTCCGCATGAGCGGCGGGGGTGCGGTGGTGGGGGTCATTCCCCAGGGCTTGCCCAGGCTGGCGGTGCCCCGGCCCGACCTGGGCACCGCCCTGCGGCTCTTTCCCATGGCGGTGATCATTTCCCTGCTCGGGTTCATGGAGGCCATCTCCATTGCCAAGGCCATAGCGGCCAAGACCGGACAGCGCCTGGACCCCAACCAGGAGCTGATCGGTCAGGGGCTGGGCAACATCATCGGTTCAGTGGGGCAGAGCTATCCCGTGTCGGGCTCATTCTCCAGGTCGGCGGTGAATCTCCAGGCCGGCGGGGTCAGCGGCTTTTCCAACGTGATCAGCAGCATGATCGTGGTCATCACGCTGCTCTTCTTCACCCCGCTGCTCTACCACCTGCCGCAGTCGGTGCTCGCCGCGATCATCATGATGGCGGTGATCGGGCTGCTCAACGTCACCGGTTTCATCCATGCCTACCGGGCCCAGAAATACGACGGGATCATCTCGGTGATCAGCTTTGCCGCGACCCTGCTGTTTGCGCCCCACCTCGACCGGGGGATCATCATCGGGGTGTCACTCTCCATCATCCTCTACCTCCTGCGAAACATGAAACCCGAGGTGGCCATTCTCTCCAAGCACCCTGATGGTTCGTACCGCGACGCCGACCATTGGAATCTCCAGATCTGCAACCACATTGTGGTGATCCGCTTCAGCGGGTCGCTGATTTTCGCCAATGTCAGCTACCTCGAGGACAAGTTGATCGACCAGGTCACCGCCATGCCCCAGGCGAAACACGTGGTGCTCGTGGGCAACGGAATCAACGAGCTGGATGCTTCCGGAGAAGACATCCTCTCTCTGCTCGCCGACCGGTTGCACGATTCCGGAATCAAGTTCTCGATCAGCGGGTGCAACGAAAATGTGCTGGAGGTGATGCGCCGAACCCACCTTTTCGAAAAGATCGGTGAAGAGAATATCTATCGCAACGTGGCCCGCGCCCTGAAGCACATCCATGCCGATGCCCACCGCGAGGACAAGGACGAAGTCTGCCCGCTGCTGACCTACCTTTCGTCGAATAGGGAGAGCGAGATCGATCCTTCCGGATTTGCGTGATATACTGCTTCTTTACACACCGATAACATCCGGCCCCATCAACAGTTAGAGGATCCGGATCGCATGAACGACATAAGGGCGGGACTTCGGTTCGTCATTCCGGTTTCATGCTGTGTCCTGGCCGCAGCCGCTGCCCGGGTGCCCGGCATCGCCACGCGCAGCCTGTGGGGTGACGAGGCGTACTCGTTGGCTTTTGCCGGGCAGGATGCCGGGCGAATCGCAGCAGTGGCCATTTTCGGCGCCGCCGATGTGCACCCTCCGCTCTACTACCTTCTGCTCAAGGCCTGGGCGGCCCTGTTCGGCGGCAGTGACGCCGCGGCGCGGTCCCTCTCCCTGGTCCTCGGCTGTGTGGCGGTGGCCGGTATTTTTCTTCTGGGCCGGCAACTTCTGGGCCGGGCCGGCGCCCTGGCCGCCGGTCTGATGGCCGCCCTCTCACCCTGTTTCGTCCAGAGCGGCGGTGAGGTGCGGATGTACTCCCTGCTCGGCGCTGCCGCCGTATTCGCCCACCTGGCCTTTGCCAGGCTCAGCGGCACCGGTGATACCGGGAACGGGGGCGGGGCGGAAGCCGGAGGAGTCGCGGACGCCGCCCTGTGGATCGCCGCCTCCCTGGTTGGCATATACACCCACCACCTGGGCTGGATGGTTCCCCTGTCGCACTGGGGCTTTCTCGTCTGGCGCCGCCTGACCGGCGGCGAATCGACCTCCTCCCTCTGGCCCCGTCTGTTCCGGCTCCAGGCATTGATGATCCTGCTGGCCACGCCGGTGCTGGCCGGATTTTTACGCCAGGCCGGCACCCGGGCCTTTCTGTTCGATTCCCCGCTGGCGCTGGTCAAAAAACTGGCCGGTGTTTATCTCCACTTCTCAATGGGGTATCATTTCGCGAATTTCGGCCGTCAGGCCGCCCGGGCCATCTTCGCCGACCCGTTGTCGGTGGCGCTCCTGGCGGCCGGTGCTCTCGGCGCGGCCTATTTTCTCTTTCGGGCCGCCGGAAGCGGAGGAGCGCCCGAAGGTGGAGGTGTGGCTCTGGCCGCGGCGGTGCTGCTGATACCGGTGGTTTTCGGCGCGGTCTTTTTCCAGCTTAACCTGGGGGCCCGCTACCTCTCGGCGGCGGCGCCGGGCTTCATTATCCTGATCGCCAGGGGCGTGACCGCCCGGGGCAGGGGCCGGCTCTTCTGGCCGGCGGCTCTCCTGCTGGCCGCGGCGAATTTCGTTTCCCTGGGCACCGCCTGGCGGCTGCCCACCGACGTGGTGCACCGCGAGGACTGGCAGGGGCTGGCCGCCCACCTGGAGGCCCGGGTCCGGTCCGGCGAGTTCGTGGGCTGCGAAAATATCATTGCCCTGCGGCACTATTATTCCGGCGGGGGTGCGGTGCTGGGCAACGCCAAGGCTCTCTCTCTCCGGCCGGAGCGCTACGCCGCCCTGGGCGGACGGTCCCTCTGGGTCCAGGCCGGTGTGGACGGTTCCACGCCCGCGGCCGAGATCGCGCGCCGGGAGGAGATGCTGGCCGCCGAGTGGCGGATAGTTGGTCGATGGTCCTTCGGGCGCGACCTGCTGCTCTACCGGCTGGAGCGGCCGGAGCCTTTTGAATCCGACCGGCTCTTCATGGAAGGTGAAACGGATGACTGATCCGGAGAACAGTCTGGAACAGGTCCACTGCATGCTCTGCGGCAGCGGGGAAGCCCGAACGGTCTGGCCGTCCAACGTTGACGGGCACCACACCGACCCGCAGCTGGAGGAATTCGATTATACCTACGCCTCGGTCAGCCTGGGGATCCAGCGCCACCACTGCATAGTCCGCTGTGTCCGGTGCGGGTTGATCTATGTCAGCCCCCGCCCCACCCAGGCCGGGGGGGCGGGCATTTACCGCCGCCTGCGGGACGAGCGATACGCCTCCCTGCGTGAGGAACGGGTGGAACATTTTGAGCACGACCTCGCCGAACTGGAACAGTTCGGCCCCCGCGGGCCCGTTCTGGATGTGGGCTGCGGTTCGGGATACTTCCTCGAAGCGGCCCGGCGGCGCGGCTGGGACCCGGCGCAGGGGGTGGAACTGAACAGCTGGATGGTTGAACTGGGCCATGAAGCGGGTTTGGATATCGCTGGCGGGCAGCTCCGCGATCAGAACTATCCCGAGGGGTTCTTCCAGCTCGTCTCCTTCTGGGACGTGATCGAGCACATGAACGACCCGCTGGCAGAACTGGCGGAGGCCCGCCGCATTCTGCGGCCCGGCGGGCTGCTGGTTCTGCTGGTGCCCGATGCCGCATCCTTCTGGGCCAGGATCCTGGGAGAGCGCTGGTGGGCCGTGATCCGGATGCACCTCTTTTACTTCACCGGAGAGACGGTCACCCGTATGCTTGAACAGTGCGGCTTCCGTGTGGAGCGGGTGGGTACCTATCCCAAGCGGGCCAAACTCGGCTATCTGAACAACCTGTTTCGCGATCAGCCCCTGATCCACCGGACCCTCGGGGCACTGCTCGACGCAACTCGCCTGAGCCGGGTGGAGATTGCCGTTGATCCGCGGGACCAGATGAAGATAATCGCCCGCCGGGCTGACTGACCCCCTGCGGCGGGATCGGTCAACAGGGCTGCTTTGCGGCAGGAGAACTGAAACGTGATGCAAGGCTTTGACAAGAGCGTGTCGGTGTTCTTCCCCACCTACAACGAGGAGGGGAACATCGAGCGGGCGGTGCACCAGGCCACCGAGGTGCTCGGGGCGTTCTGCCACGACTTCGAGATCATCATCGTCGATGACGGCAGCCGTGACGGGACCTCGAAACTGGCCGACCAGCTGGTCCGGCGCGACCCGCGGGTCAGGGTTGTGCGCCACGAAGAAAACCGCGGCTTTGGCGCGGCACTTTGTTCGGGGATCGAAAACTCCACCAAGGACCTTATTTTCTACACTGATTCGGACAACCAGTTCGACATGCGGGAGATCACAAAACTGCTTGAACGATTGACCGATGAATGGGACATGGTGGTGGGATACCGCATCGACCGGCAGGACCCGGCGATGCGCATATTTACCGCCTGGGTTTACAACCTGATGATCCGCTTTCTATTCGGCCTCCGGGTCCGGGATGTGGACTGCTCGTTCAAGGTCTTCCGGCGTGAAATCTTCCAGGGGATGACCATCCGCGCCCGCAGCGGTCTGGCCGATGCCGAGATCCTGATCAAGGCGATCAAGGCCGGTAGCCGCTTCTGCGAAGTGGGGGTGCACCACTATCCCCGGACACACGGCGCCACCTCGTACAACATCGGCCGCTGGCAGAACTTCGGTTTTGTCCGGCCTTCGGTGGTTACCGAGATCCTCGGTGAGATCCGCCGCCTGTGGAATGAACTGAGATGAGGCCTGGGAGAGGCAGACCGATGACCAGGCGCCCGGCCCTCTGGATTTTTCTCCTCGCCCTGCTGGCCCGGCTGGCCTTCAGCCTGCTGCTCCCCGCTGACCGGCTGCTCCCGGCCGGAGGCGACCAGGGTCTCTATGACCGCCTGGCGGTCAGCGTGGCCGAGGGGCACGGGCTCTCCTTCCGCCAGAGCGACGCGGAGCTCAAGCGGGCGGGAAACGCGGATAGGAGCGATTCCCTGGGGGAGTGGGTCCGCCGGCCCGACCACCATTTCGGCATCACCCCGGCGGAACAGCCCTCATCGGTGATTCCTCCCCTCTACCCCGTGGCCCTGGGGCTGGTCTACAGGTTGGCGGGGCAGAGCAACTACCTGGTGGTGCGCCTGCTCCAGGCGCTGCTCGGTGCGCTGGCCGCGCTGGCCATTTACGGTGCCGCCCGCTGCTGTTTTCGCGGCAACGTATCAGCGGCGGTGATTGCCGGCGTCATCACCGCCCTCTATCCCTATCTCGTCTATTATACCGGCCTGCTGGCCGGGGAAAATCTCTACGTGCCGCTCCTCGCCGCCACGGCCTGGGCCCTGACCTGCCTGGTGGCCGGTTCGGGCGCCGTCCTGCCCGGTGCCGGGGAGCGGGCCGGCCGTTCGCTTCCGCCGGCTCTCATCTCCGTGCTTCTCGGCCTGTTCGCCGGGCTGACCTTTCTCACCCGGTCGAGCATCATCCTCTTCCTGCCCCTGGCGGCGCTGCTGCTGTTTTTTGCCCTGGGACGACGCCGGGGCCTGATGGCCGTGCTGCTGTGCGGCCTGGCCTTCGCCGTGACGGTGTCACCATGGGTCATTCGCAACTATCGCGTTCACGGCGAATTCGTGCTGATGCCTACCAAGGGGGGGCTGAACCTCTGGATGCGCAACCACCCCGACGTGGTGCGGCCCGAGTTTCTCGAGGCCGGCCTCGGGTTTCCCGACGGGCTGGCCGGCAGTCTTGAGAAAACCGACCTGCTGGAATACCCTGAGCTGGAGGGGTTGAGTGAGGTCCAGCGAAACCGGCTGATCACCGAAAGGGCCGTGTCCTTCATCATGGCCAACCCGAGATACTTCGCTTCGCTCTGTCTGCGCCGCTTTGTCTGGCTGATGTCGGTCACCGGGGGCAAATCCCGCGGGGCCCTCTATCTGCTGGCCGGCCTGCTCTCCTACGGGCTGGTGCTGCCCCTGGCCGCCTCGGGGGCCTATCTTGCCTGGCGGCGCAGGGTTCGCGGGGCGCTGGTGCCGGCGGCGCTGATTCTGTACACCATCGGTCTGCACACCCTGTTCCATGGCGGGGTTCGCTACCGCTTGCCGGTGGACCCGCTGATGGGTATTCTGGCCGCCTACGCCGCGGCGGAGTTGTGGCGCTGGTTCCGCAAGGGCGGCGGGGAAGAGGACGAACGGGAGGTCGAACGTTGACATCGGGTAAGGGAACGGACAGCACGGGTGCCGCGGCATCGGCTGGAGCGCCGGGGGTTCTCCGTGAACGAACCGGCAGCCGGCCGAGGGTGGCCCTGGTCTTTCCCGAGGTCAAGTATCCCAGCGGCCAGCCGCCCCTGGGCATCGGCTACCTTGCCGGGTGGCTGGAGAAACAGACCGACGCCAGGGTGGAGATCATCGACCTTTCCTTTGCCCGCAACCCCTTCGCCATGCTCGAGCAGCGCTTGCGCAAGCACCGTTACGACGCGGTGGGGCTCTCGGTGGTCACCCCCCACCTGCGAGAAGCCCGGCGTGCCGCCGCCCTGGCCAGGGAAACCAACCCCGATTGCCAGGTGATCTTCGGCGGGCCGCACCCGACGGTATTGCCGGGCAGCGTGCTCGAGGATCCGAACGTGGACACGGTCGTCATCGGTGAAGGGGAGGAGACCCTGGCCCAGCTGCTGGAAGCGGGCGGCCCCGATGAATCGATCCCGGGCATCGCTTTTCGCGGCGGGGATAAGGGGGCCAACGGCGGGGTGGAAGTGGTCAGTACCCCGCGGCGCCCCTTCACCCTCGACCTGGACAGCGTTCCGCCGCCGGCCCGGCACCTCTTCGAGATGGAGCAGTACTTCCGCAGCTGGTATTCCATGGATTCCTGGAAACCGGGTCTCCGCGGCACTTCGGTGATCGCCTCCCGGGGCTGCCCCTATACCTGCACTTTTTGCCAGCCCACCATCTCCAGCATTTTCGGCAAGCGGATCCGCAAGCGGAGCCCCGGGCCGGTGGTGGACGAGATCGAGGAGATCAGGGAACGCTTCGGCATCGAGGCCTTCATGTTCGAGGACTCGCTGTTTATCCTCGACCGCAAGTGGGTCTCCAGCATCTGCGACCTGATGATCGAGCGGCGGGTGGGCCTCCCCTGGTGCTGCAACATCCGGGCCGACCTCGCCGAACGGGAGCAGCTGTTGCTGATGAAGGAGGCCGGGCTGCGCAAGGTGAACATCGGGGTTGAGTCGGCGGTCCCCCGGGTGCTGGATGAGATCTACGACAAACGGGAGACCGTGGAGTCGGTGGAGCGGGCGGTGCACCTGGCCAAATCGGTTGGCCTCCGTGTCCAGGGCTATTTCATGATGGGGGCCTACTCGGAAACGGCGGAGGAGATCGAGGAAACCGTCCGTTTCGCCGAACGGCTGCCCTTTGACGATGCGGTGTTCGACATCACCACCCCGTTCCCCCACACCACGCTCTATGACCGGACCCGCGAGCACATCGACAAGCCCTTCGAGGAGTTCGACTGCTTCCACGTATCGGTATACGCTGACGGCGACGGGGGGCTCACCGGAGAGCAGATCGAACGCCTGAAAAAACGGGCCTATTACCGTTTCTACCTCAAGCCGCGGCGTGCCGCCCGTCTGGCCGGGCAGCTGCTGACGCCCACCGGGCTCAGGCGGACGCTGCTCAAACTGCGGCGGGTCTGAACCCCGCTGCCTGATTCCAAAGAGATGTCCGAAGACCGATGATCGAGATTTCCACCAGGGCCCGGGCCATGGCCGCCCACGGCAAGGGCGAAGCCCGGTCCGTTTCGGTGTTCTTTCCCACCTACAACGAGGAGGGGAACATCGAGCGGTCGGTGCGCGGGGCGCGGGCCGCCCTGGAACAGGCCGGAGTGGAGCATGAGGTGATCGTGGTCAACGACGCCTCCACCGACCGCACCGCCGAGATCGCCGACAGCCTGGCCGCCGCGGACCCCCGCGTGCGGGTGGTCCACCTGCCGCGCAATCTCAAGCTGGGCGGCGCGCTGAAGGCCGGGTTCGCGGCCAGCCGGATGGAGCTGGTGTTTTACACCGATGCGGACAACCCCATCGATTTCGCCGACATGACCGCCGTCTTTCCGCTGGCTGCCGACGGCGGTGTGGATCTGGTCACCGGCTACCGGCTCAACCGCGACGAAACGCTGCGGCGCAAGATCTATTCCCGGGCCTACAACTGGCTGATCAATTTTCTTTTCGGGTTTCGGTTCCGCGACATCAATTTCTCCTTCAAGCTTTTCCGGCGGGAAGTGCTGGAGCGGATCGAACTGCATTCCAACGGCTCGTTCATCGACGCCGAGATTCTGATCGAGGCGCGAAAGGCCGGCTTCCAGATCGAGGAAGTGGGGGTGCGCTACTACCCGCGAACCGCCGGGGTCTCCACCCTGGCCTCCCCGGGAGTGATTGTGAAGATCCTCGTCGAACTGACGGCCTACCTGATGACCCGCCGCCGCAGCAGGCCGGCAGGGCGGGACCGGGTGAGGGAAGGGTGATGGCGGCAAAGCGTCTGGTAATCAACGCCGATGATCTGGGCCTGCTTCCCGCCATCGACCGCGGGCTGGGCCGGGCGGTCAGCGAAGGGATCGTGAGCAGCGTTTCACTGCTGGCCAACGGTCCTTCCTTCGACAGCGGCGTGGAACTCTGCCGCTCGTGCCCGGACCTGGGAGTCGGCGCCCACCTCTCCCTGGCGGAGGGCCGGGCCCTTACCAGCTGGGCCGACGGCGGCATGGGACGGGGCCCGGAGAACCTGCTGCCCGTGGACTACCGTCAGTTTGTTCGTGACTATGCCCTGCGGCGGATCAGCCTGCAGCGGGTGACCGTGGAGTTGCGGGCCCAACTGGAGCGGATTTTCGGCGCCGGTATCCGTCCCGACCATCTGGACGGCCACCAGCACCTGCATCTGTTCCCCCCAGTGGCCCCGGCCTTTGCCGGTCTGGGACGGGAGTACGGGATCGCCGCCCTGCGCTTGCCGAGGCTTACCGGTCCCGGGGAACTGGGCGATGACGGCTGGAAGGGAAAACTGCTGCGTCTCGGCTCGCGGTGGAGCGCCAAAACCTACGGTGACGCCTTTACCCGTCCCGACGCCCTGTTGGGCACCGGCTGCAGCGGCCGGCTGACCCTCGATGGTTTTCGCCGGCTGGTCAAGGCCTTCTCCGCCGGGCCGGCGGAGACCGCCGAACTGATGTGTCATCCCGGCGACGGTTCCAGGACCGGGCTGCGCCGGCAGCTGCACGAGGCGGGCTACCGCAGTCCCTGGGAATTCCACTGGGCCACCGAGCTGGCGCTGCTCTGTTCCGGGGAGGCCCGGCGCTTCGTCGATTCACTGGGCATCGGTATCGTCACCTATCGTGATTTGGCCAACGGCCGCGGGGGGGCTGGACTGTGAGAATCCTGTTTATCTATCCCTTCCCCCCCGCCCGCACCGTGGTGGCCGCCCGGGCCTACAACTACGGCATCGGCTACCTCTCCACCATGCTGGTGCGGGACGGGCACCGGACCGCGCTGCTCAACATCAACAGCTTCAATGGCGGTCAGATCCGCCGGGCGGTGAAACTCTTCCGCCCCCACCTGGTGGCCATCTCAGCCACTAGCGACCAGTTCCCCCTGGCCGCGAGGGTGGTGGAGCACATCGGACGATTGAAAGCGCCCCGGCCCCTGGTGGTGCTCGGCGGCCTCCATGCCACCATGGCCCCCGAAGAGGCGGTGGCGCTGCCCGGGCTGCTCGGTATCTGCATCGGCGAAGGCGACCTGGCCCTGCCCGCCCTGGCCGCTTCCCTGGAAGGCGGGGGGGAGCCCTGGGAGATTCTCAACTTCTGGTTCAACAACGAAGGCGAGGTGGTGAAGAATCAGCTGGCTCCGCTGGTGGAGGATCTGGACATCCTCGGGTTTCCGGACCGCGAAATCTTCGAATACCAGCAGATCATCTCGCGCACCGGCAAGGCCTCCTTCTCCACCGGGCGGGGCTGCCCCTATCTCTGCCCCTACTGCGCCAACCACGCCCTGCGCCAGATCTACCAGGGCTGCGGCCGCTATGTCCGCCAGCGCAGCCCGAAACAGGTGGTGGACGAGGTGGCGGCGGTCCTGGAGCGCTACAAGGGCATCCGCCAGGTGGTCTTCGAGGACGAGACCTTCACTCACAACCGCAAGTGGATCCACGCTTTTTGCGAGGAATACGCCAGGCGGGTGGACCGTCCCTTTGCCTGTTCCACCCGCTTTGACCAGCTGGACGAGAACGTGATCCGCTGGATGAAGGAGGCCAACTGCTTCCAGTTCCGCCTGGGCATCGAGGCCGGCAACGAGGAGTTGCGGCGCAAGGTGGTGGGCAAACAGATCTCCAACGACACCGTCCGCCAGGTCTGCACCCTGGTGCACGAAGCGGGGATCAGCCTCTGGACCTTCAACATGATCGGCCTGCCCGGCGAGACCGAGGAGAACATTCGCGAGACCATCGCGCTCAACCGCGAGGTGCGGCCCGAGACCCCCTTTGTTTCCGTGTTCCGGCCGTACAAGGGCACGGCCCTCTACCGTGAGGTCAAGGGGAAGGGCTGGCTCTCGAACCGCAAGGTGCACTCCTTTTTTCAGAACGTCACAATGCTCGACCAGCCGTCCATCACTCCGCGAAAGGTGGCCTACTACCACAATGTTTTTCCCTGGGAGGTTTCCTACCCCCGCTGGGCCTTCGTGGTGCGGGGCCTCTCACGGATCGCGATTCCCGGCACACTCACCAAATCGCTCTATGACCTGGCCTTTCCCCTGGTCCTCTACACCTACAAGCTAAAGCGGTTTCTCACCGGGAAGTGAGTCGCGAGTACCTTCGGTGCATCCCGGGGCATAAATGGACTTGATTTATTTATCATTGTCTACTATACATATAGGATATGTCAGGGTGACGAGAAGTTGAAATTGGAACTGCTCTGAATTAACCTTGTCATCAGAAGAACAGATCCTGGTCGTGCTGACCCCACTGATCTGAAGATCCGTTCCGATCCCGGTGAAGTTATTTGGGATAGGTTCGATGATTTCCTCTCCAACCCGATTCTCATCAACGAAACAGCAAGGAGTTCGCTCATGAACACGACCCGGTTCGGCAAAATCGTTCTGCCTGCACTCGCGCTACTGCTGCTTATCAATTTTGGCACACTCTCCTTTGCCGCCCAGCAGTTTGGCAACCTCGATTCCGATGCCTGGTACTTCGACAAGTATCTCCAGCGGGAATTCACCTTCACTCCCCTGGGGGACGAGGTGCTGGTCCGCTTCGATCCCGAGGCCGCAGCCAGTGCCTCTCCGGCACTCGCGCAGAGGTTCGGGCTCGAGACCATTCACCCCGTCCAGCAGTATTACCACCACGCCCACTACCGCCTGGCCCCCGGGGCCGACATGCTGGCCAGAACCCGCGAAATCTCCGCGGAAGCCGGCGTTATCAGCGCCTACCCGGTGCTGGTGGACAACGATGGCTACACCAAGTACGTGGTGGGCCACGAGCTGACGGTCCAGTTCGCCGGGGGGCTGGACGACGTGGACTGCCGCAACCTGATCACCCTGCTGGGCAGTACCGTGGCCCAGGACCACTGGACTCCCGGCTACTACACCATCACCGTGCCGCAGAAGATGACCCTCTTCGAGTCGATCAGGGCTTTCAACGACCTTGAGGAAGTGCGCTTTGCCGAGTTCTCCAGCGTCGGCTACGATGACTTTGCGATGGTACCTAACGACACCGACTTCCCGAACCAGCAGAACCTGAACAATACCGGACAGGTGGGCTCCTGTGTCTGCGCACCGTACGCCGACCATGACATTCGGGCCGAGGCGGCCTGGGACATCACCACCGGCAGCGCCAACGTGATCATCGCGGTGATCGACAGCGGGGCCGACCTCGACCACCCCGATCTGGCGGCCAACATTCTCTTACGCTTGGGCGAGGACTGGGATTTCGCCGATCCCGCCGACAGTGTTCCCGAGGACACCAACGGCCACGGCACCTCCTGCTCCGGCATCGTCGCGGCGGTGACCAACAACGGCCAGGGTGTGGCCGGCATCGCCCACGACTGCCGGATAATGCCCCTGAGGATCGATCTGGCCTCGGGGATGAATCAGAACCGGGCAGATGCCATCAACTACGCTGCCAGCCGGATCGGTGATTTTGACGGCATGGTGCTCTCCAACAGCTGGCTGATGTCTTCCGGTTCCTACACCGCGGTCTACAACGCCATCACGGCGGCCAAGACGGCCGGGTGCGTGGTCTGTTTCGCCTCGGGCAACAGCAATGCCTCTTCGGTGGCCGTGCCTTCCGACAGCGCCTCCTGTATTACAGTGGGCGCCGCCAGCCCCTGCGACGAGCGCAAGTCCCCCACCTCATGCGACGGTGAGACCTGGTGGGGCTCTCAGTATGGTCCGGAAATGGATGTCTGTGCCCCCGGCGTGCTGATCCACACCACCGCCCTGGGCGGCGGCTACACCACCACCTTCAACGGCACCTCCAGCGCCTGTCCCCACGTGGCCGGCGTGGCGGCGCTGATCCTCTCGGCCGATCCCTCTTTGACCCCCACCGAGGTGGAGTTGATCCTCGAGGCCTCGGCCCGGGACATCGGCAGCGCCGGCTTCGACAACGAAACCGGCTGGGGCCGGATCGACGCCGAGGCGGCGCTGTTGCTCAGTGCCGTCGGCAGCGGCGCCGGATACTGCGACGATTTCGACCGGCCGAACTCCACATTGGTGGGAGGCTGGACCGAGCAGAGCGGCGACTGGTCGATCAGCTCCAACCGGCTGCGCAGCCCGGCCCTGGCCGGCAATGCCTACATCACTTACAACGGCAGCGCCCAGGTCAACGGCTGCATCCGTGCCGAGGCTCAGTACGGCAGCGGGTTGAGCCTGCGGCTGGCCGGCCTCAGCGCCCGTTACAACTCGACCACCGACCGGGTGATGGCCAAGGTGCAGGACAACGATTTCGACGGCAGCTTCGACACCTACTACATTTACGACGGCGGCAGCATCGCGGCCACCGGTTCCGGAACCTTCGGCAGCAACCCGATAATCGAGCTGGAGTACGTGGGGACCTCGGTGAACTTCCGTGTGGATACAGACCGGAACGGCTCCTGGAACTACGATTTTTCGGCCACGGTGGCCACCCTCGGTTCCGGGCTCTGCGGGGTCAACAACTACGGTGAGGCCTACTTCGACGACTTCTGCTACGGTCCGGCCAGCGGCTTGTGGACCGAGGGGACCCTCTGCGAGTCCTTCGACAGCTATGACGGTACCACGGTGGACGACTGGACCGAGCATTCGGGCAGCTGGTCGATCTCCGCGGACCGGCTGCAGTCCGAGGCGGTCGCCTCGAACCAGTACATCACCCGTGACGGCAGCTACCAGGCCGACGGCTGCGTGACCGGCCGGGCGATCTACGGCGCCGGCGCCGGCCTGCGCTACATGGGCCTGGTGGCCCGTTACAGCGACAGCTCCCACAGGATCCTGGCCAAGATCCAGGACAACACGTCGTCCGGCAATTTCAACTACTACTTTATCTACGACAACAGCACCCCGGTGGCCTCGGGCAGCGGCGCCTTCGGCACCGACGCGATCCTCGAACTGGAATACTCCGGTTCATCGGTGGTCTTCCGGGTGGACACCAACAGGGACGGTACCTGGGACTACAACTTCCCCGCCACGGTCTCCAGCACCGGCTACGGCCTCACCGGGGCCGGCGCATACCAGCAGTGTTACCTGGACGACTGGTGCTTCGGCCCGGACTGCGACAGCTGGGGCGGTGACATGGTGGTGGACTTCGACGGCGTGCCCCAGACGTACTGGGCCAACGCCGGCGACCAGAACCTCGGCAACTGGTACCCGGGTCTGAAGTTCGGGCCCACGGCGACGATTCTCGAAGCCACCGTGTACGGCTACAACGACACCAGCTATCCCTACCATTCCTTTGACGCCGTACTGTTCACCGACGTCAGCCCCGACATCCGGGTGGACATCAACCCGCCCACCGACCACGTGGGGCTGTGGTACACCATCGGGTCTGGCGACCTGACACTGGAAGGCTACAGCTCCGCCGCCACTATGCTGGCCAGCTCGGTGGGGCCGAGAAACGTCGGCTCCAACGATTACCTGCAGGTCAACGCCCGTGGGATCAGCTACGTGATGATCCGCGGTGTGAGCGGTTACTACTCCATCGACGATTTCGAGTGGAATGCCGGTACGGCCAC
This sequence comes from Acidobacteriota bacterium, assembly GCA_032127265.1. Classification (GTDB taxonomy): domain Bacteria; phylum Acidobacteriota; class JAQAZP01; order JAQAZP01; family JAQAZP01; genus JAQAZP01. Next base: position 420 of record JAQAZP010000313.1, on the reverse strand, counting down.
ATTGGGGACGAGCTTTAACTGCACACCGTCCAGCGGTGTCGTCCCCTTCAGCACCAACATGTCGGTGGTGCTGAACAACCTGTACGCCGGCCAGGTTCGCCGGCTGGCCGGGCGCATCGACGTCACCCTGGCCAACGGGAGCTACTACCCCAACTGGCGCTCCGGCTTCACCAACGTCGGCGGCGGGTCCAACTATGCCACCAGCTGGAGCAACACCATCCCGGCCCTGGGGGCGGTGATCGGGAACAACACCTTCAACCTCTTTGCCGAGGACGTCACTCCGACGCCCTACAACCAGCCGCCCTATCCTCCGGCCGGACACGAGGCCTCGGACGGCTGCGTCATCACGGCGGTGTCGCCGTAGAACGGCTGGCCATCAGTGCTCATCGGGGCGGGAAGGCTGCAGAGCCTTCCCGCCCG
>JAQAZP010000312.1:0-2814 GCA_032127265.1 Acidobacteriota bacterium | reverse complement strand
GATGTTTCTCGTGGGCCTGGACATCGTCGGCGACAAGCTGATGGAGATCAACGTCTTCAGCCCCGGCGGGCTGGGCAGCGCGCAAAAGTTCACCGGGGTCAATTTCAGCCGCACGGTGATCAGGGCCCTGGAGCGCAAGGTCCAGTACATGGAGTATTACCGCCGCAACTTCGACAATTCGGAGATGGCCACCCTCTGAGGTGCAGATTCTTGGGGTCAGGGCAGGTCAAAGCCCAGCCCGGGGCGGCCGGTGGGGAAAAGTGTGCCGTCCTTGAGAATCACCGCCCCGTCCGACGGGTCTCCGGAGAGGTCGAGGTGCCCGTCGAGGTCGGCGTAGACCACGTTGGGCCGGGCCAGGGCGAAGTGCAGGCCGGCGGCGATGGCCAGGGCGGCTTCGTCCATGCAGCCCACCATTACCTCCAGCCGTGCCGACCGTGCCACGGCGTTGATCTGGATCGCTTCGGCGATGCCTCCGACTTTCATCAGCTTGATGTTGACCATGTCGGCCAGGCCGCGGCGCGCGATGCGAAAGGCGTCGCGCAATGTCAGCAGGCTCTCGTCGGCCATCACCGGGAGCGACACGTTGTTGGTTACCCGCCCCATCAGGTCCGGTTGGCCTTTCGGCGTCGGCTGCTCCAGCAGTTCGAGCTTGGCCGAGCGGACCTCCTGGACGAAGAGCAGCGAGTCGGCCACCGAGTACCCTTGATTGGCGTCGAAGCGCAGTTCCACCCCCGGGCCCACGGATTCACGCACCTTGAGCACCCGGGCGATGTCTTCTTCCACGTCCCGGCCGCCCTTGATTTTCAGGCAGCGGAAGCCGCGGGAAATGAAGTCCAGCGCCCGTTTCACCGTCTCGTCCTCGGGCAGGATGCCGATGGTGATGCTGGTGCGCATCCGGTCGCGGTAGCCGCCGAGCAGCCGCCAGAGCGGCAGGTTGGCGGCCTTGCCCAGAATGTCGTGCAGCGCCATGTCCACTGCGGCCAGTGCCGCCGGCAGGTCGGCCATCGGCCCCTTGAGCAGCTCCATCAGCCGAGCCGTGCGCAGCGGGTCGCTGCCGGTCAGCACCGGCGCGGCGATGTCGCGGAGGCCGGTCAGCGTCTTTTCCTCCGTTTCCCTGGTCACGCCCTCGTCAGGGGCCGCGCAGCCGTAGCCGGTGATTCCCGTCGAGGTCTCCAGACGGAGAAAGATGTTGGTCGCCTTGCTCACCGTCTCGTAGGCGATGGTGTATGGTTCGTCGAGAGTCAGGGCGTGGGGCCACGACTCCACTGCGGTGATGCGCATTTCGGTTCCTTCCGGTCCCGCGGCTCAGTAGCGCCGCTGGTAGATCTCCTCCAGACTCAACTCGCGAATGTCCTCGACAAACTCCACCAGGTTCTTCACCATCACTTCCCACATCCGGCGGCCCTTCTCCGCGGTGGCCTTGGTCGGGTCGCCGAGCACTCCCTTGGGTGAAATCTGGGCCACCCGGGTGTACCAGCCGACACTGCGCTTGTTGGTGAAGTCGAGGAACCGGCTGGAGAACTCGGGGATGAAGGGGCGTGCCAGTGACATGTCCACCAGCTCCGGTCGGGTGGCCAGAGCGGTACTGGTCTCCACTTCGCCGGCGTGGACATCGTTGGGCGTCTCGGTGAGCTTGTCCAGGTCATGGTCGCTGGATTCACCGGAGTCGACGCAGGTGAAGATCCGCGCGTCGCGGTTGATCATCTGTGCGGCAAAGTGCAGCGCCGGCGAGTTGCCGCCGTGGCCGTTGATGATCACCAGCTTGGAGATACCGTTGCGCGCCGCGCTCATCCCGATCTCGTAGACCAGTCGGGACAGGGTGTCCGGGCCGATGCTCAGTGTGCCGCTGAAATCGTCATGGTGGTAGGAGACGCCGTAGGACACCAGGGGCAGGACCAGCGGCCTCGGAGCCGCGCAGTTTTCTGCCACCTGGCGGCAGAGGTAGTCGGCGTCCCAGGCGTCGGTGTCCAGCGGCAGGTGGGGTCCGTGCTGTTCGATGGCGCCCACCGGCAGCAGGGCCACGTCCACCTCGCGCAGCCGACGCTGGGCCGCGGGCCAGCTCAACTGGGCCAGGATGTGGTTCGGTTCTCCGGCGGCCGGTTTCCGTGCCGCTCCGCCGGACGGCGAACTGCCCGCGCCGCGGTGCTCGAAGGGGTAGGGCCTGCGCAGCGCCTGGGGGTCCAGGGCGTCGGTCTCCAACCAGACCCGCCCGCTGCGCCTCACCGCACCGGAGGTGTGCTCGAGGAACAGGCGGTAGAGCGGCTCGCGGAGGTCCACAGGGATGTCATCCATCGGCGAGCGTTCGGGGTCGAAGCGCAGCTTGAGCACTTCCGGCCGCTGCCGCCCCTTCCCCGCCTGCCCCTTTGCCTGGCCCAGCAGCCCGCGCTCCCCCAGCATGTAGAGCACCTGTTCGGCGCAGTCGCTCTCCTGGGCCACGCTCTCGACCGAGAACGACGCGAGCCCCTGCTCGATCTGCCGGGGTGTGTATCCGCAGTTGCCCGGTTCGGCGCCGATGGCGGAGAGCATGCCGACGATTCGGCGGCACTTTTCGCAGCGGCCGCAGGGCAGGAAGCGTCCGCCCTCCACGTGGGCGGCGTGGCACGACACCTGCTCTTTCTGCAGTCCGGGATAGCGCTCGACGAGGATTTTCTGGATCAGCAGCTCGGAAAGCGGCCGGAGCACCGAGAACTGGCTGATGCCCCAGCCCTTGGCCTGGAAGTAGCGGGTCATCGCGTTGTCGAAGTAGCGGCTCTGGTCGTAGAGCCCGTCGTAGTGGGTGATCCCGCGAAAGGACGTGCGCCGGGTGGTGTCGAA
>JAQAZP010000311.1:0-3524 GCA_032127265.1 Acidobacteriota bacterium | reverse complement strand
GGGAGCGGCGGGGCCCGAAGTAGTGATTCAGGGTGAGGAGGCCATAGTCCAGGGCCGGCGGCTCGGCGGGCAGTTTGACGTCGTTTGATGTCGTCCCCCCGCCGTCGATCCGCCGGGTCAGACCATTCACCGCACCAGTGCCGGTTCCCGATTCGAGGCAGGCCGCCAGAGCTACCGCGGCCTCCTCCCCGGGACCCCGGATGACAAAGTCCACCGATGCCTCGGTGAGGCACTGTTCGGGCAGCAGCGAGGGGTGCCATCCACCCCAGAGCACCGGGACGTCCTGGGCCAGCGTCTTCACCTGCCGGGAGAAGCGGAGGGCATCGAGGATTGGTTTGCCGCTCAGCACACCCAGACCCACCATCAGAGCCCCATCGAGCATCCGGGACAGTTGCCCGGGCCGCGGCAACGAGACCCTGCCGTCCAGCAGCTCGACATGGAAACCGGCCCGGCGAAGCGCGGTCCCCACCGCCAGTATGCCAAGCGGCATCTGGAAATGCGGCGCCCGCGGGTTGTAGAGCACCACCTTGCCTCGCCCCGGATCACTCTGTGTCGCTGTTTCCGTCATACACGTCCTTCAAGTAATAGAAGTCTCCGGTGGGGCTGAGCGTAAAGCCGGTCAGTCCCCGCTGCATCACGGCATGGTTCTTCTTGTACCACAGGCTGATGTAGGGCAGGTCATGGGCGATCAGCCGCTGGGCTTCGGCGTAGAGCGGGTAGCGTTCACTCTTCAGCGGGGAGTGCAGCCCGGCCTCGAGCAGCCGGTCCACCTCCGGGTTGCCATACCGACCGCGGTTCAGACCCGCCGGCGGCGCCAGGTCCGAGTGAAAACGGGTGCGCAGAATGTCCGGATCCAGCAGGCCGATACCGGTCCAGTTCAGGGAGTAGATCTGAAAGAACCCCTTGCGGATATCTTCATAGAAGGTGCCCCACTCCAGCTGCCGGATGTTCAGCTCAATCCCCACCTGGCGCAAGTACTCCTTGAGTATGGCCGATTTCTGCCTCGAAATGTCGCTGGTGGACCCTTTGAACTCCAGGCTGAACCTGGGCTCTGGTCCGTCCGGCCCGTCGGGATCGAGGTAACCGGCGTGGTCCAGCAGTGCCATTGCCCCGGCGGGGTCGTAGGGCGGCTGGGGCAGGTCGGGCACCCAGGCCCAGGACATGGGCGGGATCAACCCGGTGGCTGGAACGGAGGTTCCCCGGGCCCAGTCGTTGACCATCTCCTCGATGTTGATCGCCATGGCGATGGCCCGGCGGACCCGGCGGTCGGAGAGCAGCGGGTCGGTGAGGTTGAAGCCGATGTAGGCGTAGGTGCAGCCGGGGGTTTCCAATACCTGGAAACCGGGATTGTCACGAAACTGCTGAAGTATGTCCGGGTTGAGGTCGTTGACCACCATCTGCACGCTGCCCTTGCGCAGTTCGAGCATCCGCACGGTGACCTGGGGCACGATCTTGAAGCGGATCGCCGGCATCCTGGCCGGTCCGAGGTAGTATTCATTGAACCGCTCGAAGTGCACATACTGGTCCGGTCGGTGCTGGGCCAGCCGGTAGGGCCCGGTGCCCGCCAGTTGTTCTCCCGGGTCGCTGCCGCTCTCCGCCGGTACGATACCCACCGCGAGATTGAAGAGCAGCGGGGCAAAGGGCTGGCTCAGCCTGATCACCACGGTGAGCCGGTCCGGCGCCTCCACCTCTACAATGTGACGAAAATCCTCCTTGCGGTAGGTGGGGAAGTCGGGGGAGAGGATGGTCTCCAGGGTCTGACGGACGTCCTCCGACCCGAAACTGCTCCCGTCGTGGAACAGCACCCCATCGCGCAGGTGAAAGACATAGGTCAGCGGATCGGGGATTTCCCAACGCTCGGCCAGGCCCGGTTGGATGGATCCATCAACGTCCACCCGCACCAGGCCGTCGAACAGCAGGTCATTGACCCGCGAGGTGGCCTGGTCGCCTCCCCGCCGGGGGTCGATGGGTCCGGGACCAGCCTCCACGCCCACCACCAGGGTATCGGGGCCGGCCTCACCGTTGGAAGATCCGCAGGCCGGGCCAAAGAGCAGGGCAATGAGGAACAGGCCCGCGGCCGTGGAACAGGGCCGTGTTGAATTGAGGCGCATGACCATCCTTTCACGTATCTTCGGATTACGTATTGTACGCCAAGCCGCCGGAACTGTCATTCCGCACGGTTGCCGGCGGGCCGGGATCTGCCGCTCATGCTATACTCCCCCGGAGTAACCGACATTCATCATCAATACCGTTCCGCTATTCGGCCCAGATGGAAATGGTCCGCAACTGTCGATTTCCGGTCAGTGCGGCGCTTGCCGCGGCGGCGGTGCTCTGCCTCTGGGCGGCCGCCACGGCGGCAACCACTGACGATGCGGCGTTGCAGCGCATCCGGGGTGAGATTACGGACGTCGAGTCGCGGATTCGCGACCTGGAGGGGGAGCGGGCCGGATTCCTGCTGGAAGCGAAGCGTCTGGATCTCCAGCTGGAACGGCAGCAGCGGCACCTGGCCCGGCTGGAGCGGGAACGGGAGTTGAACCGCCGGGAGCTCCAGCGGATCCAGGAGGAGTCGATGCTTCTGGAAACGCGGCTGGCCAGGGACCGGAAGGAACTGGCCGGGCGCATGGCCGGCCTCTACCGCATGGGGCGGATGAACTACCTGCGCCTTTTCCTCTCCGCCGATTCTTCCGGGGTGATGCGCGAGAGGTTGCGCTATCTGTCCTACCTCGCCGGTAGGGACAGCCGCCTGATCCAGTCGTGCCTGGCCACCATCGAGACGCTGGAACAGCGGCGTGCCGAGTTGCGGGAGAACGAGATCCGGCTGGAACAGATCGAGGAGGAGCAGCAGCGTCGCCAGTCGGCAACTCTCCGTCTGCGGCGGGACAAGTCGCGGTTGCTCGGGCAACTGGAGACAGACATCGAGGTTCACCAGCGAATTGCGGCTGATCTGGAACAGGCCGCCGGGGCCCTGGAAGATCTTCTCGGATCACTGGACGGGGACGCTGCCACGGCGGCGGATGGTGCCCGCCTGCTGCCGGGACTGGACAATCACCGGGGTCTCTTGCCCTGGCCCGGCGCGGGGCGGCTGACCGGACGTTTCGGCCGCAAGCGCCACCCCCGGTTCGGCACAACCACCATCAGCAACGGCATTCTGCTCAGCTTGCCTTCCGGGTCACGCGCCGCTGCGGTCTATTTCGGCACGGTGGTCTATAACGACTGGCTGCACGGGTATGGAAACCTGGTGATCGTCAGCCACGGCGGCGAGTCCTATTCGCTGTATGCCCATCTGGAGTCCAGCATCGTGACGATGGGGGACTGGGTAAACAAGGGGGACCAGTTGGGCTATACCGGTTCCTCCGGGTCGCTGGCCGGCCCGGTGCTTTATTTCGAGCTGCGTATCGGCGGGGAGCCGGTTGATCCGCTCCAATGGCTGGAGAAGCGTTGACGGTTCTCCTTGTGAGACGGCCGGGGCGGGGCTACAATAGAAGAAGCGCAGGTTATCCACCGGCCGGTGCCCGGGCACCGGC
>JAQAZP010000310.1:0-15352 GCA_032127265.1 Acidobacteriota bacterium | reverse complement strand
ATGCCGAGAGTAGCGGCGGCGGCCTCTATTGCAGTGACAACAGTTCCACCCTCTCCATGGAAAACTGCATCATTACCAGGAACTACGCCCAGACGGCTGACCAGTATGCGCTCTACTCCTGGGAATATCTGCCGAGTTTCTACTACATCAGCCATACCGACGTGGTGGGGGAGACCTATGCGGATCCCGACTGTCTCGAACTGGGACCCGGGATGCTGGATGAAGATCCCCTGTTCGTGAGCGGGATGTGGGGAGGCTACTATCTCAGCCAGATAGCGGCCGGGCAGGGTGCGGACAGCCCTTGTGTCGATACCGGCAACCCGGAGAGCCTGATGGTTTTCGTCACCACCCGCACCGATCTGGTTCAGGATGCCGGCGTGGTGGACATGGGCTACCACTACCCGAACCCGGACCACGACCACCTGCCGGACACGTTTGTTCTCAGTGGTCCCGGGGATATAGTCAGTTTTTACAGCTCCACCAGCCCGGTGGTCTCCTTCTCCTTCACCGGCACTGACGAGGAATACCCGGCCGGCAGCCTCACCTATTCCTGGCGCATCGACGATGAACCCTGGTCAAGCTGGTCTCCCGGCACCTGGGCCACCATCAGCGGCCTGGACGAGGGCTCTGACATTAGTTTCGAAGTCCGGGCTCGCGATCCGCAGGGGGATATCGACCCCAGCCCGGCCCGGCGCACGTTTCGCATCACCAATCCAATTTACCTCGACTATCTGGACCGGATCGTGGTGGCGCCGGGCCCCGGGTACAGCAATCCCCCCCTGGTGAAAACCGGACTGGGGCAGTGGCTGGCCTACGGCGTGGCGCATTACGGGGTGAACGTGGCTGCCGGCGACATCGACGGCGACGGCACCGACGAGGTGATCACCGGCCCGGGGCCGGGTGAGGTTTTCGGCCCCCACGTCCGCTGTTTCCAGCCCGACGGCACCGTTGTCCCCAACGCCGGGTTCATGGCCTACGGCACCCACAGATTCGGGGTCAACGTGGCAGCTGGTGACATCGATGGCGACGGAAACGACGAGATCATCACCGGCCCGGGCCCGGGCGAGATGTTCGGCGCCCATGTCCGGGGCTGGCGCTTCGACGGCAGCAGTATCGCGCCAATGAGCGACGTGAGCTGGCTCGCCTTCACCCCGCACAAATGGGGGGTCAAGGTGTCGTGCGGCGACCTGGACGGCGACGGGTATGACGAGATCATCACCGGCATCGGCCCCCGGGAGAACTATGGCCCCCTGGTCCGCGCCTGGAACTATGACGGCTCATCCATATCCCTGATGCCCGGGGTCGACTTCCTGGCCTATCCATATGGCCGGTATGGTGTAACCGTGGGGGCGACCAACGTGGACGGTATCGGGGGAGACGAGTTGCTGACCATGCCCGGCCCCGGACCGATGAACCAGCCATGGCTGAGGGCCTGGCACGTGGATGAAGGCACTCCGGAGCTGGTTTACCATGGCGGTTCCTACAATCTCTACATCCTCGATGTCTGGCTGACCCACGGAGGGAACGTGGCCGGCTCGAAGAACGGGTGGGAATAGCGGAAACGAATAATCAGGGAAACACCGACATGCATAAGCTGCTGACTATCCTTATTGTCCTGACCCTTTTCCCTTTCTGCGCCACCGCTGCCACCATCCGTGTGCCGGCGGACCAGCCCACCATCCAGGCCGGCATCGACGCGGCCGATGACGGCGACACGGTACTGCTGGCCGACGGCACGCACACCGGAGATGGCAACCGGGACATCCACTTCGACGGCAAGGCGATCACCCTGTGCTCGGAAAATGGGCCCGAGCTTTGTGTTGTCGATGCAGATAGCAGCGGTTCAATGGTTTACAATGTGTTTCACCTCAGCTCCGGTGAAACCTGGAACACGGTCATCAGAGGGTTCACCATCACCGGCGGATATCCATACGGCGTTTTCATCGAAGACGCTTCCCCCAGAATCCGGAATTGCACTGTCACCAACAACTACCAGGGCTTTTGGATTATCGAGGCCCACTTGGATACGGGCACTCTCATCGAGAATGCACTGATCAGCGACAACACCCGCGAGGGAATCGTAATTGCGGACGGCGGCCGCGCCACCATCACCAATTCGGTGATCAGCAACAACTTCCGGGGCGTCCATGCCTATGCCGCCAATGTAACGTTCACCAATTGTCTGATTGAGGGCAACAGCGTCGGCAGTCACGGCGGTGGGATATACGCCTACTACGGATATTTGGATTTCGATAATTGCACCATCGCCGGCAATACCGCTAACGGGTACGGCGGCGGAATATTCATCAAGTATTGCTCCGTATGTATGAAGCACTGCCTCCTCTCCGGGAACAGCGCCGTCACCGGCGACCAGTATGCCGTCGACGATAACGATTACTACGGGGACAGCCATCTCGACATCAGTTACAGCGATGTCTTCGGCGACACTTACGCATACCACGCGAGCAGCGTCACCGAGGGCCCCGGCATGCTGTATGAAGATCCCCTTCTCGTCAGCGGTCCCGAGGGCGATCACTACCTCAGCCAGACAGAAGCAGGGCAGGGTGCGGACAGTCCCTGTGTCGACGCCGGCGACCCGGACAGTGCGCTGGTACACGGCATCACCCGTACCGATTTCGTTCTGGACGCCGGGGTGGTGGACATGGGGTACCACTACCCGGATCCTGAAGAATCCCTCATGCCGGACACGTGGATCACCGGCGGTCCGCGCAACCATAGTGTGGTCCGCAGTCCCGTGGTGGCCTTTATCTTCACTGGTTCCGACGAGGCGTATCCGGCATCGGCCCTGACCTGGTCCTGGCGCATCGATGACGAACCGTGGTCTGACTGGTCCCCCCAGACCAGGGCCATCATCCGCGAGTTGGTGGAAGACCAGTGGGTGACCTTCGAGGTCCGGGCCCGTGACCCCCAGGGGGATATCGACCCCACCCCGGCGAGCCGGTATTTCTATTACGAAGAACCAGAGGTTTTTCTGTGGCGATTCGACCACATGGTCGTCGGGCCGGGACCGGGGCCCAACAACCCCCCGCTGGTCAGGACCAGCCTGGGCCAGTGGATGGCCTACGGCGTGATGAGCTACGGCGTGAACGTGGCCGCCGGGGACCTCGACGGCGACGGCACGGATGAAGTGATCACCGGCCCCGGCCCAGGCACCGTGTTCGGCCCCCACGTCCGCTGCTTCGAACCCGACGGCTCGATCATTCCAAACGCCGGATTCCTGGCCTACGGCACGAACCGGTACGGGGTCAACGTGGCAGCCGGTGACGTGGACGGCGACGGCAACGACGAGATCATCACCGGGGCCGGACCGGGTGACGTGTTCGGGCCCCACGTCCGGGGCTGGAACCGGGACGGCGGGCCGGAGACGATGCCCATCCCGGGCATCAGCTTCTTCGCCTACGGCACGCTGAAGTACGGGGTCAACGTGGCCTGCGGCGACATCGACGGTGACGGGATCGACGAGATCATCACCGGGGCCGGGCCGGGCGAGATGTTCGGCGCCCATGTCAGGGGGTGGAATTTCGACGGCAGCGGTACCGTGCCGATGAGCGACGTGAGCTGGCTCGCCTACTTCCCCCACAAGTGGGGCGTCAACGTGGCTTGCGGCGACCTGGACGGTGACGGGTTCGACGAGATCATCACCGGCATCGGCCCCCGCGGCAACTACGGCCCCCTGGTCCGTGCCTGGAATTACGACAACAACACCATTTCCCTGATGCCCGGGATCGACTACCTGGCCTACCCCTACGGCCGGTATGGCGTGGTGGTGGGGGCCGCCGACGTGGACCAGGACGGGATCGACGAACTGCTCACCCTGCCCGGGCCGGGGCCGTCGAACAGTGCCTGGTTGATCGGCTGGCACGTGGAGACCGGAGAACCCGAGCATTCCGAATACAGCTGGAACTGGAACGCCTTCGACTCCTGGCTGACCCACGGCGGCAACGTGGCCGGTTCAAAGAACGGCTGGGAGCCGTCAGTCGACAAGGAGATGGCAGCAGGACTGGAAGAAGCGGCAAAGGAGACGAGATGAAACCGCTGATCGCATTTCTGGCAGCCCTAATCCTGGTCTCGCCATGCGCTTCCGCCGCCACCATCCGCGTTCCGGCGGATCAGCCCACCATCCAGGCCGGCATCGACGCGGCCGTCAACGGAGACACGGTGCTGGTGGCCGACGGCACGTACACGGGGGAGGGGAACCGGGATATCGAGTTGAATGGCAAAAAGATCACCCTGCGCTCGGCGAACGGACCGTGGAACTGCATTATCGATGCCCAGGGAACAGAGCAGAACCCGCACTTCGGCTTTGACATTCATGACCGTGAGACCTGGAACAGCATCATCAGTGGGCTGACGATTTCCGGCGGCTATCCATATGGGATCTCCGTCGATGATGCCTCCCCGGTGATCCGGGATTGTGTCGTCAGCGGCAACGAAATCGGAATTGCTCTGTTGAACAACTACGAGCGTCCGTTGATCGAATCTTCCCGGATTGTCCACAATTCCTCCACGGGCGTATATGCCACCGGTCAAAGCCGGATCGTCAATTCGATCATTCGATTCAACGGGCGCGGACTTGCTTGCGGGGGGCATGCACTGATCAGCAACTGTCTGATTGCCGACAATTCCTGCGATGGCAATGGCGGGGGCATTTACTGTGGAGGTGGTTCACCCGACATTCGCAACTGCACGATTGTTGACAACGTCGCCACGGAGTGGGGTGGCGGCATTTATATCGACTATGATTCGGACACGTTTCTCGAGAACTGCATCATTGCCGGCAACGAAGCGGCCGTTGGCGATCAGTATGCACTCGAGCACAATTATGATTTTTACGATCCGGAGCTTTTCATCAGCTACAGCGATGTGGTGGGCAGCGTCTATATCGACGACTACTGTGACGTGATCACCGGTCCCGGTGTGATCCATGAAGACCCCCTCTTCACCACCGGGCCGCTGGGCAGCCATTACCTCAGCCAGGTCCCCGCCGGTCAAGCCGTGTCCAGCCCCTGCGTGGACACCGGCGACCCGGCCGGTGATCTGATTTACGGCACCACCCGCACCGACTCGGTCTTCGACGGCGGGGTGGTGGACATGGGCTATCACTACCCGCATCCAGCCGGAGGCGCCATGCCCGACACAATGATCCTCAGCGGGCCGGACGATGGCGCAGCTGTCAATAGTCCTGTGGTGGTCTTCACCTTCACCGGTGTCGATGAGGATTACCCCGAAGCCGAACTCAGTTATTCCTGGCGTTTCGACAACGAACCGTGGTCCGCCTGGACGTTTCGCAGCTGGGCCGCCATCAGCGGCGTGGATGGCGCGACGCACAGCATCATCTTCGAAGTTCGTGCCCGTGACCCCGACGGCGATATCGACCCCAGCCCGGCACTGCGGGAGTTTCACTACTGGGAGGACTCGCATCTCGACAGATTTGCGCGGCTCGTCGCTGGCCCGGGCCCGGGCCCGGGAAACCCGCCGCTGGCCAGGACCAGCCAGGGCCAGTGGACGGCCTACACCGTGATGACCTACGGGGTGAACCTGGCCGCGGGTGACATCGACGGTGACGGGGTCGACGAGGTGATCACCGGCCCGGGTCCCGGTTCCGTCTTCGGCCCCCACGTCCGCTGTTTCCAGCCCGACGGTGCGCTGGTGCCCAATGCCGGGTTCCTGGCCTACGGCACCAACAAGTACGGGGTCAAGGTGGCCGCCGGTGACGTGGACGGCGACGGGTTCGACGAGATCATCACCGGCGCCGGGCCCGGCGAGGTGTTCGGGCCCCACGTCCGCGGCTGGAACTGGGACGGCGGGCCGAGATCCACACCAATCCCCGGCATCAGTTTCTTCGCCTACGGCACCCTCAAGTGGGGGGTCAACGTGGCCTGCGGCGACATCGACGGGGACGGCATTGACGAGATCATCACCGGTGCCGGGCCGGGTGCCGTGTTCGGCCCGCACGTTCGGGGATGGCGCTATGACGGCAGCGGCACCACACCGATGAGCGACGTGAGCTGGCTGGCCTTCAACACGCCCCGCTGGGGGGTCAACGTGGCCTGCGGTGACCTGGATGGTGACGGCATCGACGAGATCATCACCGGGGTCGGGCCGGGCCCATCGTTCAGCACCCATGTCCGGGCCTGGAATTACGACGGGTCGGTCATCAGCCAGATGCCGGGCATCAACTTTTTTGCCTACTCGAATTACCGCTATGGCGCGGTGGTGGCGGCGGCTGACGTCGATGGAGACGGCATTGACGAACTGCTCACCATGCCCGGCCCGGGCCCCTCGAACAAGGCTCTGCTGAGGGCCTGGGACGTGGAAAACGGGGAACCCTATCTCGATTACTACTGGAGTTTCAATGCCTTCGACCCCTGGATGACCCACGGCGGACGGGTAGCCGGGTCGAGGAACGGCTGGGAGTGAGAGCGCCGGCCTAGTCCACCAGCAGGATCCCGTAGCGGTTCATCACCTTGTCGTAGTCGTCCAGCACCTCGATGGGCTTGCCGGCGTTGCGGGCGGTGGCGAAGACGTCCACGGCCAGCCCTTCGGGGGAGGGCCGGGCGTTCATCGGGTGCTCGCAGGCGGTCCGGGTGGGGACACATTCTTCGCAGAAGTTGCAGGGATCGACAAAGAGCACGAACGCCTTGTAGTAGCCGGCGAGGAACACCGCTTGTTCGAGGCCCAGTAGCCCGCCGTTGATTTTCCGTGTCCAGTCGTGCCGGTCCTCGGGTTTCTCCACCGTGCCGCTGAACTGCAGCAGCAGGGCCCGCTGGTATTCGGAGAAGAACCGCTCGCAGTCGGCCAGGGCCGGCGCGTTGGGCGGGCAGACCGCGCACTTGCCGAAGTGGCGGCAGCCGAACTCGCACTTCATCCTGACCCACTGGGCGGTGACGATCTGCTTCGGGTCGAGCCAGGTGTAGTTCTCGAATCCCCGCTCGCCGAGGATGGCTTCCACGCTTTTGGGTTCGGACATCAATACCTCTCTCTATCTACTGGTTCCAGAGGAAGTGGATCAGCACGCCGAGCAGCACCAGCAGCACGGCCCAGAAAACGATGGCCCAGCGGGTGGCTCTTTTCGCCCGGCGGCCCTCCCACCAGGTGGCCGGACGGACCTGCTGGAAGAGGAAGGTCACCACCCCGGAGAAGTTGACGCAGGCCACGTTGGTGGTGAACAGCGCGGCGGCCCGGATGGCAAGATCTGGACGGCCCGCGCCGAGCATCAGGCCGGCGGTGACCAGCGGGGGCAGGAGAGCCACCGCCACCATCACTCCGATCAGGGCGGCCGGCAGCCCGGTGGTGAAGGCCAGCGCACCGGCCACCCCGGCGGCCGAGGCCAGCAGGATGTCGGAGAGGCCGAGGCTGGTGCGGGCGGCCAGCTGGGGGCTGGCCGGGTCCACCTGGATCAGCAGGCCGAAGACCACGGCGATAGCCATGGCCAGCGCGATACCGGCAGTGAAGGTGCGCATCGACTTGAAGAGCAGCGGGGTGTCCCCGAGGGTCACCGCCAGGGCCATGGCCACGTTGGGGCCGAGCAGCGGGGCGATGACCATGGCCCCGATGATGATCGCCACGTCACCGCGCACCAGGCCGATGGCCGCCACCAGGGTGGAGAGGGCCACGGTGATGAGGAAGATGGAGGTCAGCTTGGTCCCGTCGGTGATCGTTTCGTAGAGTTCTTCCCGGCTGACCCGGACACGCTTCTTAGCCTCCTTCTTCTTCTCCTCCTCGGTCTTCGGCGGCGGCTCCTCCGCCGCCAGTTTTGGCAGGGTGGCCTGCACGGCCAGCAGCATCACCCGGAACTCGGGCTGCATGCCGAAGCGCTGTTGCAGGAGGTCCATCACCTCTTCGGTCCTTCCGGTGGGCAGCAGCGCACGGACCCGGCCGTGGCCCTGGTCTAGGGTTTCCGACCAGGGATCGATGCCGGGGGCTTCCTCGAGCATCCGGGTCAGTGCCGGCAGGTCAGAGCCCGGGACGATGATCTCCATCATGCGCAGGGACACGATCCTTCTCCTATCTGGCGTTCTTGTGCTTCCCCTGTTCCACGTACGGTTTGAGCTGCTCCACGAGGAAGTGCTTCCAGACCGAATCCACCACCTCGGCCCACCCATCTTCCAGGGCGCCGCTCATCCGGCCGTCGAGGGTCAGCTTCGTCCCCTTTTCCTCGAAAGGTTCGTAGGTCAGGGTCCAGACGCCGGTCACCGCGTTGCCGGCCAGGCCCAGGGGCCCGGTGATGCGCAGCGACTTGCCGCGCTGGGCCCAGGTCACCGTGCCGTGGAGCACGCCGTTACCGCTCTCGTCGAAGATCTCGTAGAACCCGCCACCCGGCTTGGCCTCGATAAAGAAGCGGAGCGGCTTTTCGGAGAAGTGGTGGTCCCACCAGCCGCTGATGTCGCCGGTGGTGGCGTCGTAGATCGCTTCCGGGGTGTCGGGCAGAGTCACTTCCAGCTTGATGGCAAAGCTGTCGCTGCTCTTCTTCACCACCTCGCCCTGCGCGGTGCCGGGCATGAGGGTGAAGAAAAGCAGGACGGCGAGAAGGGTCGTAGCTGTTCTCATGGGATGGCTCCTTTCGCGTAGAGATGCCTGCCATTCTATCAGAAACGAGCGGAGGCTCGGAAAAGGGCAGAAAACAGAGGGACAGGACACTAATTAATCGCACATAGCCATCATCCTTCAGTTCAACGTGGCTGTTTTGTGCGATTAATTAGTGTCCTGTCCCCAATTAAAAGCTGTCCACGGCCAGCACCAGGTCGCATTCCAGACGCTCGGCCCTTTCGTAGAGTATGGTGCGGCCATCGGGCGAGACAGCAATCGAGGGGTTCGAGTGGCGGGGGATGAGAGCCAGGGAGCGGGACGTGCCGGCCTCCAGATCGTAGCGGGCCAGGAGGAACCCCTCATCGTGTACGGTGACGTAGTGGATGGCGCCCTCGCTCAGCTCCCAGTTGAGCCAGACCTTTCCTTCGGGCGGCTCGAGGGCGCACGCCTCCTCGCCGCTTTCCAGGTCCATCCGCCAGAGACAGGACTGCCCGAGTTTGCAATACCAGAGGCTGCGGCCGTCAGGGGAAACCCGGGCGCGAATGCCGCCGTTGCGGGTCACCTGCTCGGCACCCGTGCCGTCTGGGGTCATGCGCCAGATCTGGTCGTCGCCCGAGCTGTCCGAGGCGAAATAGATCCACTGGCCGTCGGGTGACCAGTCACAGAACCAGGCGTATTGCCCGGGGTCCCCGATACGTTCCGCTTCACCGATGGCCGGGTCGAGGATGAATACGGAAGCGTCCTCGTCCGGGTTGGAGGAGAAGGCGATCCGCCGGCCGTCGGGGCTCCAGCGGGGGGAGGAGAGAAAACGATCGCCAAAGCGGGTCAGCTGCCGCGGATGACAGCCCTCACCGTCGCAGACCCAGATCTCACGGCTCCCCGAACGGGTGGAGATGAAGACCACGCTCCTGCCGTCCGGCGAGAGGTGCGGGCCGTAGTCCATGCGGGTTGAGGCGATCAGGGAAACCGGCTCGGGGCAGGGTGCCCCCTCACCTGAATCGGTAACCGACCAGATGTCGACGTCGCAGGAGATCTGCTCGAAGACCATGCAGTCGGCCTTAAGGGCCAGGGACGGCTTCTGGACCATCTCGCCGGAGGTGGAAAGCCAGGTCACCGGCCCGCCGGCGGCCGGGACCGTCCACAACCGGTAGTGGCCGGCCGGCGCCGCGCTGAAGATCACCCGGGAACCGTCCGGCGACCAGTCAAGGCCGGTGACCCACCGCTGGCGCTCGGTGAGCGCCCGCACCTCGCCGCCGCCCACCGGTACCACGTGAATGTCCTCGTGGAATCGCCCGCCGTAGCGCAGGAAGGCGATGTGGCGTCCGTCGGGGGAAAAGGCGGGCTTGTGGTCGCACATGTTCGGCGGAACGGGATCGGTGATCGGCGTACTCTCGCCGGTGTCCGGGTCGAGGAGCATCAGGCAGGGCTGGTGCCCCTCCCAGTAACCGAAGCTGAAGGCCAGCCGCGTACCGTCCGGCGACCAGTCGAGGCCGGTGAGCCGCGCCTCGGAGTAGGTCAGGCGCCGTTCCGGGCCGCCAATGGCCGGTACGGTGAAGATGCCCCACTGGCCGTCCCGGCGGCTGGCGAAGGCGATGGTGGCGCCGTCCGGCGACCAGGCGGGGAAGTGTTCGCTCTCCTCGGTCCCGGTGAGGCGCAGCGGGGTTTCGGTGTCCCGCTGTTTGACGTAGAGGTCGAAGTTTCGGCCCCCGCCCCCGTCCCAGACAAAGGCCACCCTGGTGCCGTCCGGAGAGACCGCCGGATCCGCCTCGCTGCCCGGGTAGCTGCTGAAGGGCATGGTGCGGAGGATGCGCGGCTGTTCCGGCGCCGCGGTGTAGGCCCCCTGCATCCAGAGGGCACCCACCGCGATGACGGCCACCGTGAGGACAATCCCGAGGATGGTCAGGCGACGGCGCGACGGCCGCCGGTCCCTCTCTGCTGCCCCGACGGAAACCGGGGGCGGGCCCTCCGCCAGCTGGGAATCAGCGGGTGTGTCCGCCGGGGGGCCTTTGGCTTCCACGGGTGTCGGAACGCCGGCCGGCGTCACCGGCACCAGCAGCCGGTAGCCTCCCTTGCGGATGGTCTCGATGAACCGCGGCTCCTGGGGATCGTCCTCGAACAGACGGCGCAGCTCGGAGATGGTGCGGGTCAGGGCATCCTCGCAGACCACCGCATCCTGCCACACCGTGTCGAGGAGCTCTTCGCGGGTCACCACCTTGCCCGTCCGGGCGGCCAGGCAGACCAGCACGTGCATGATCCGCGGCTGCAGCTGCACCTGCCGGCCGTCACGTTCAGCCCGGTTGAGCGAGGGCTCCACCAGCCACGGACCGGCCCGGAAAGGGGCCGGTTCTCCGGGGCGGCCGGGAAGTTGCTCTGGCACTTCGGTCATCATGAAATCATTCTACCACCGATACTTCCCGACTGCCCGACCCGGACCAGCGCACCTGATCAGCCAGAAAAGACCTTTTGATCAGGTTTTCCGGAGGTGCGTTCGTGAACCGCGTGCGTTAATCAACGTGACCGTTGGAAAACGGCGGAGGACGATCCCTCCCAAGTCATGCAACCTGTTGATAATGATAGCGATCTAGGAGGACAGGATGATGAAGACCTGGTGTCTCGCAAGTTGCCGGAGGATGGCTGTCCCGCTGATGGCCGCCCTGATCTGCGTCTGGCCCGCAGCAGCCGCCATCCACTTTGTCCCGTACAGCGTCGATGGCGACTTCAACGGGGGCGTGGAGGTGTCGGTTGTCGACATGGACGGGGACGGGGACCTGGACATGGCCGGCGCGGCCTTTGACGGTGACGAGGTCTGCTGGTGGGAGAACGACGGCAGCCAGTCGTTCACCCGGCACGTGGTGGAGACCGGGTTCGGCGGCCTCCCCCGCTCCATCCGGGCCGTCGACGAGGAGGGGGACCTGCTCGATTTCGACGGGGACGGCGATGTCGACCTGCTGGCTGCCTGCTGGACCGCCAATGCCGTGTACTGGTGGGAGAACACCGGAGATTTCACCTTCATCCGCCGTGATGTGGGGGCAAACGTCCAGGCCCACACCGCGGTGGCCCGGGACATTGACGGTGACGGCGACCTCGACGTGGTCTGCACCGGCCGCCAGCTGTTCTGGTTCGAAAACAACGGCAGCCAGTCGTTCACCGGCCACATCCTGGCCAATGACGCCGACCTGGGCCAGAACGTCCGGGCCGTCGACCTGGACGATGACAGCGACATCGACATCATCGAGGCCCGGGGCGGTGAAACCGGCCCGCGGCTCTGGATCAACAACGGCAGCCAGCAGTTCACCCCCCAGGAGCTGGATGCCACTTTCGACGAATGCCACTTCATCGAGCCCGCCGACCCGGACCAGGACGGCGACCGGGACTATATCGGCGCCTCCAACATCCCCGGCGAGTTCGCCTGGTGGGAGAACAGTGGCGGCACGCTGACCAGGCACGTGATCGACGATACGCTCAGCTCTTCATCCTGGATCAGCGTGGCCGACTTCGACGACGACGGCGACAACGATCTCGCCGGCAGCACCTTCGGCGGGTCCGCCGCGGTCTGGTGGGAAAACGACGGCGCCATGAACTTTGCCATGCACGAGCTGGACGGCAGTTTCGATGGCTACTGCCTGGTGGCGGTGGACCTGGACCAGGACGGCCGCATGGACCTGGTGGGCGCCGGCCGGGCCAACGACAAGGTGGTCTGGTGGCGAAACATGGATGACAGCGGGGCGAAGATCCTCGTCGGCCCCGGCCCCGGTCCGGACAATGCCCCGCTGGTCCGCCGCTATCCCCTGATCAACCGGGCCGATCCCGAGGTGGAGTTCGCTGCCTATGGCGCCGACAACTTCGGGGTCAACGTGGCGGTGGGCGACCTGGACGGCAACGGGGTGGACGAGATTCTCACCGGCCCCGGACCGGGCCCGATGTACGGCCCGCATGTCAGGGGCTTCACCGCGGACGGCACGCCGCTGCCGGGTGTGAGTTTCCTGGCCTACGGCACACCGCGCTGGGGGGTCAACGTCTGCTCCGGGGACATCGACGGGGACGGCTTTGACGAGATCATCACCGGCGCCGGTCCGGGTGAGGTCTTTGGCCCCCACGTGCGGGCCTTTGATTCGGACGGCGGCTCGGGGGTGTTCCCGGTGCCCGGAGTCAGCTTCTTCGCCTACGGCACACTGCGCTGGGGGGTCAACGTGGCTTCCGGTGATATCGACGGGGACGGTTTCGACGAGATCGTCACCGGTGCCGGGCCGGGGGAGGTCTTCGGCCCCCATGTCCGGGGCTGGAACGTGGACGGCGGCACGGCGACGGCCATCCCCACGGTGAGCTACATGGCCTACGGCACCAACCTCTACGGTGTCAACGTAACCTGCGGTGACGTGGACGGCGACGGGATCGACGAGATCGTCACCGGGCCGGGGCCGGGGGCCGTCTTCGGCGCCCACCTGCGGGGCTGGAACGTGGACGGCGGGACCCCCACGCCGCTCCCCGGGTTCAGCTTCTTTGCCTGGCCCGCCGAGGAACGGCGCGGCGGGGCCACGGTCTCCTCCGGCCGCGACCTCACCGGCGACGGCCGGGACGAGATCCTCTGCGGGCTGGGCCCCCTGGAGGAGAACCGGGGCTACGTCAGGGTCTGGCGCTACAACGGCAGCGGCATTGAGCAGATGTACGAGCTGTTCGCCTTCACCGGCCCCTTCCGCTACGGGGCCAGGGTAGCTGCGGGCCGGTTCTAGCAACAAAGAGAAATGAGGGTCAGGTGCTGCGAAAGATGACAGGAAGGTATGACCGATCAGCACCTGTCCCTCAACGACCTCAACGACAAAGGAACTCCGTCATGGTTATACCTATCCACCGGGTTCTCATCCTCCTGGCCTTGCTGTCCCTGATCTCGCCATTGTCGATATCCTCTGAGCTCGATGAGAACCTTCTCTTTTTGACGCCTCTCATCGGTATTGACTGGGTT
Source organism: Acidobacteriota bacterium (assembly GCA_032127265.1). Taxonomy (GTDB): domain Bacteria; phylum Acidobacteriota; class JAQAZP01; order JAQAZP01; family JAQAZP01; genus JAQAZP01. The sequence continues at coordinate 1,842 of JAQAZP010000310.1, read as the reverse complement.
GGCGGCTATATCGGAGAGGATACATGCGACCTGAAAATCGCACTGCGGTTTGATCCGATCCTTGACGGTAGCGTTGTCGAATATACCCGGGAAGTGCCGGACGCCGATTATTCCAGTGTGACCCATATTTTCTGGGACCCGCTTCTCAAAGCGGTGCGCTTTCTGAGCCTGAACAACCGCGGAATCGTTGGAGAAGGAACCGTGAGCGTCGATGGTGACGAGATGACGTTTCAGGGTGAAGATCACCAGCCCACCGGCTTGAAGGAATTCAAAACGGTCCTGAGCATCAGCGGATCAGGCACCCTCAAAGATCTGTTCCTGCGAAAGGAGAAGGGAAAGTGGATTCAGGGCCACATCCAGGAATTCACAGGCTCGCAGAGAGGGATGTGTGATTAATCAGCTCGATACTCACGGCAGGAAGGGCGGAGCCTGATAGAAGTCCCCGAAGGCCAGTCGCGCCCCGGCAACATACGGCCCCTCCTCGAAGACCATGAAACTCATCCGGTCGATCTGGGTCAGGGTCTCACCATCGTAGTTCCAGGACTTCAAGCGTGCAGGATTATTGGGATGAGGACCAGGAACGGTTAGGATCTCGTCGATACGGTCGTTGTCCAGATCACCGCAGGCCACCACACAGCCCATGGCGCTCGGGATATTGGGAAAGGCAAAGAAGTTCACCCCGGTGATGGAGATCAGGGTTTCACCGTCGTAGTTCCAGCCCCGGACATGCGAACCGAAGAGCTCGCTCGGCCCCGGGCCGGTGACGATCTCATCAATCCCGTCACCGTCGATATCACCACAGCTCACGTTTACCCCCCAACGGGGCGTGCCGTAAGCCAGGAAGCTCACCCCACCAATGGGTACCGTAGCGCCACCATCCACGTCCCAGCCCCGCACATGGGGGCCAAAGACATCGCCCGGCCCGGCCCCGGTGACGATCTCGTCATAGCCGTCGCCATCGATATCACCACAGGCCACATTCACACCCCAGCGGTTGGTACCGTAGGCTAGTAAGCTGTCGTTACCCAGCGGCAAGATCTGGTCACCGCTCAGCGTCCACCCCCGCACGTGGGGGCCATACACATTACCCGGACCGGCTCCAGTGATGACCTCGTCACTACCGTCGCCGTCCAGATCGCCGGCGCTGACATTCACACCATATCGCGGCGTTCCATACGCCTGGAACTGCCACAACTCGTCCCCGGCAGAATTGAGTGCCAATACAATCGGAGGATGATCCAGCCCCGGGCCGGGCCCAACCAGGATCTCGTCATACCCGTCGCCGTCCAGATCGCCTGCCGCCGGATTGAGACCATAGCCCTGAACCACAAACGGATCGAAGCTCTCTGACCAACCTGCAGCATTGTAGAAAGGGTCCCACAGCCGCAGTTCGGGCGGGTTTTCCGAGTCCGGGCCGGGACCGGAAAGAATGCGCGGCGGCCGGTCTATGGGAAGGCCGCGGGAGTAGAAGATGTAGATCGCACCGCAGTTTTCACCCTCAGGCCGGTCGACAAAGGGATGACCGATGAGTATGTCATCAAAACCATCGCCGTCAATGTCGGAGAGAGCACAAAACGTCGAAAGGCCATCCTCCTCATCATCGCCAAGGATCCTCATTGTGGGGTAGGTTTCCGACAAGTCAACGATGGAATTTTCAGGGATATCACTAGCACCTATAAAGATGTTGTGCGAACCAGAGTAGTCCAAATTGTTGTCTGCACTATTATCAGCTGAAATAATCAACTCATCTTTGCTGTCCCCATTGAGGTCACCAAAAGACAAATGCCGTCCCAAACGGCAATTGGTTACTTCTTCTCCATGAAAACTGATATCCGCCAACTC
>JAQAZP010000309.1:0-29876 GCA_032127265.1 Acidobacteriota bacterium | reverse complement strand
ACGAAGAATGGCCGGCTGCTCCACCGCTACCGTGATGGCTCGGCCGGGATCGACGGCGGGATCGACGACTATGCCTTCTTCATCTGGGGTTTGATCGAGATGTATGAATCGTCATTCGACTCGGCGTATCTCGAAGAGGCGCTCCAGCTGAACCTGCAGATGCTCTACCACTTCTGGGACGAGAAGGCCGGCGGGCTCTTCACCACCGCCGACGATGCCGAACAGCTCATCGTCCGGCAGAAGGAGGGCTATGACGGCGCCGTTCCCTCCGGCAACTCGGTGGCGATGATGAACCTCATCCGCCTGGGCCGGATGACCGCCGACCCGAAGCTGGAGCAGAAGGCCGCGGCCATCGGCAAACTCTTCTCCAGCCCGCTGGCCCAGTCCCCCAACGGGTTTACCCAGATGCTCTGTGCCGTTGATTTTTTCGCCGGCCCGTCCTACGAGGTGGTGATTGCCGGTGAACGCGGCGCCGAAGACACAAAGCTGATGCTTCGTGCCGTGGAGTCGGTCTACATCCCCAACAAGGTTGTCCTGTTCCGTCCCGATGAAAAGGATCCCATCCTAGGCCTGGCCCCGTACCTCGAGGCCCAGATCAGCCGCGAAGGCAAGGCCACGGCCTATGTCTGCCGCAACTACGCCTGCCAGGCCCCGGTCACCGACCCGCAGAAGATGATGGAACTGCTGGGGGAGTGACGCCAGCGGCAAGCTCGGGTTAAAACTCAACCATCGCGGCGAAGGCCGAGAAGCCGGCGCCGAACCCGATCAGCAGTCCCAGGTCCCCCGGCGCCGGCCGTCCGTCGGAGAGGATTTTTTCCAGGGCGAAGAGCAGGGTCGGGCTGGACATGTTGCCGTACTGGTGGAGCACGTCGCGGGAGTACCGCGAATCCGCCTCGGTCAGGCCGAGTTTCTTCTCGATCTGGTCGAGTACGACGGATCCGCCAGCGTGCACCGCCCACCACCGGATGTCCTCGCGGGTCAGCCCGTGGCGCCGGAGTAGGGTCTCCGCAGCCTCTTTCGCCGTCCGTGCGCCGATCGCGGGCACCCGCCGGCTGAGCGAGTTGCGCAGGCGGCCCCCGACCGAACGGTAGCGCAGATCTTCACGGTGCCTCGGATCCAGCGCCGAGGCGAAGTCCAGGACGCGCAGCAGGGGCTCGGCGCCGCCCGGCCCGTCGAGTACGGCCGCCGCCGCGCCGTCGCCGAAGATGCAGTTGCTGACCACCAGGTCCGGCTCGGGGCCGATGAAGATCGTCGCCGAGCAGACCTCGACAGACAGGCTGAGTACCGGGCCGCACGCTGAGCGTGCCAACATGCCGGACGCGGCCTCCCAGTTCGGCACGGCCGCGCCGCAGCCCATGCCCATCAGATCCATGAAGCGGATGTTGGTGCGCAGGCCGAGGTCCTCGGCCACGTAAGACGACAGCCCGGGGCAGAGGTAGCCGGTGCAGGTGTTCACGACGAGCCCGTCGATCTCTTCCGGCGCGAGCCTTGCCTGCTTCAGCGCCTTGCGTGCGGCTTCGGCGCCGATCAAGCGGCCGAATTTCACGAAACGCTCGATCAGCTTGTCCTGGTCCGTCTCGCACGCCTCCATGGGGTCGTCGATGCCGATGTAGCGGCCGGCGATGGGCCCTTCGAGCAGCACCCGGCGGTAGAGTTCGCGCTCTTCGGGCGCGAGGTCGAAATGACTGTCGTAGAATAGGAACGCTTCCTCCTGCGAGACGTACATCGGTGGGTTGGCCGTGGCCAGCGCGCGTACGATGGGTTGCATGTGGTAAGTCCTCCTGTATTTTCGGGCGGAAACCTGGATGGCGGCATGGGAAGCAGCCGTCCGGTTCAGCGATGCGCCTCCGGGGCCTATGACCGGCGCAGGACCGCAAAAATGCGGCCGGGCGCCATGATTTCAACTTGCCGCCGCAGACCCGGCACGCGCTCCAGCACGCGAATCAACTCTCCGGGCCGGAAACCCCGGCGGACGGACTGCACGGCGTCCTGCCGGACAGTGTCATTCCAGCCGAGCGAGAGCAGCCATGCGCCGGCCAGGTTCAACGCGCTGCGCTGCAGGTCGTTCACCAGCAGGGGCCCGTCGGTGACTGAAAGAACCGCCTCGACGACCTGCGGGATGATCTCGTCGTCGAAATGATGCAAAAACATTGAGGCCACCGCGCAGTCGTAGCGCGTACCCCCGGGCAGTTCGAATGCGTCCGCCTGCAGGAACCGCACCCGGTCGTCCTTTGCCGCTCCGAGCACCCTGGAAGCGGCGGTCGCCGCATAGTCGCAGGCATCCACGCAGGTGAAGTGCGCCTCGATGCCCCGGCGGCGGCACCAGCGGCTCAACTGGACGGGGAGGGTGCAGTCGCCCGAGCCCACGTCCAGCACGGCCAGCGGCGCTGTCTTCGACGAAGCGGACCACCGTTCGGCGAGGAATCGCCGCACCGGACGCTCGCCGCCGAAGAACCGGTTCACCATCCGCATGAATCGGTAGCTCGCGGCTGCCTCGTCCGGCGCTGCGTTCGGGTGGTCCAACAGTTCCACGCCCCGGGCGCGTTTACCGAGCATTCCACAGCTCTCCGTCGATGAGCATCCGGTCGATCACAGCGTAGTCCTCCAACGCACGGCGGCGGAACTCCGGGTCCACCCGCACCGCCTCGTCGGCCATGCGCTGACAGTAACCGCACTCGGCGCAATCCAGCGCCGCGCAATCGTGCGTGCGGAAAGCATCCAGAAAGTCCGGGGGCAATTTACGCGAGTCGATCACCACCGGGTGCGCCTCCAGGGCGTGCCACATACCCTGCCGGCGGATCGCGCCCATCATGCGGTTGAGCTTGCGCGGGCTGGCGCTGCGCGGGCGGAAGAAGTGCCGCAGGGCCCAAAAGGATGCCTTCTTCGGCGCCTGGCGAAAGCCGTATGGCAGCACCAGGTCTGCCAGATTTCCTTCGAATCGTCGCTCGCTGTAGGCCTTGACCCGCCGCAGCAGGTCCGGCGAAGGAATATTCCGTTCGATCAGTTTGAAGGTCGTGTAACCGATCTCCTCGTACGCACCCAGGTCTTCCGGGCGGATCCAGCCGGCCTTGATGTACGTCGCCGGCGCCAGCACCCGCTCGCGCGAACAGCGCAGGAAACAGTAATCGATGAACAGCCCGCCCGAGCCGTCCGAGGCGTGTGCACACCCGACCTGGTGATACGGCTGCATGGGGCAGTTGGGCAGGCAGGGGTGGTTCGGTATCAGCTGCAGGTCGCAGTCCACCGCCGCACGGATCGCCCGCAGCCGCGCAAAGTCGCGGTTGATCGAAAAACTCTCGATGTTGATGGAGTCCGCGCCGAGCGACTGCCAGAAACGCGCCCGGCGCGGGGTGTCAACCTGCGCATAGATGCCGACCTTGACGCGAAACTGCGGGAAGCGCCTCTTGACCACTTCCAGCAGGTAGGGGGTGGAGACGGTCAGGGAGCGGATCCCCATCGCCTCCAGCCGCCCGAGCAAGCGGTGCAGCTTGCGTTGCCAGCGGCGGGACCACTCGCGGTTGCCCAGGCAGGCGGCGTTCAGCAGGTAGTTGAAGACGATACCGTGGTCGGCAAGGAGCCGGACGTATTTCGCCAGCGCGCGGCGCGGGAGCGGCGTGCCCATGTAGCTGGGCCGACCGCCGCCGATGAAGTCCGCCGGGAACTTGCCGTAGACCTCCCGGACCGGGTACTCGGCCAGCCGGGGCACCAGCTGCGGATCGAAATTAGCCGGCACCGACAACTGCATGATCTGCAAGCCCCTTCGTTGTTCAGGCCTGGTTGCGTGAAGTTACCCTAACCCGCCGCCCCGGCGGTCATGGCTTTCCAAATTCCAGAAAGAGCTGATAGGGCAGCAGGTCCGGGCTCTCCGACACAAAAGCAAATCCGGCCCCTGCCATCAGCTCCATGATTTTGTCCCGCGGGATTTTCATCGACTCCGGCGGCCCCTTGGGCAGGTCGCCTTCCCTGAACTCGATGAGCACCAGCCGCGCGCCGGACCGCATCTCTCCGGCGAGCTTCCCCAGCCACACCGGCCGGTCCTGCACGTGGTGCAGCACATCGCAGACGAAGACCAGGTCGACGCCGTCCGGCAGCTCGGGGTTGGTGGGCACAATCAGTTCCGCCTGGACGTTTTTTATCCCCTCGGTCATCACCTTGTGGTGAATGTGCCGGATCATTTCGGGCTCGATGTCGGTGGCGATGACTCTGCCCCGCGGCAGCGCCCCGGCCAGGCGGAAGGTGAAGTAGCCCCCGCCGGCGCCGAGATCGACCACCGTCTCCGACCCCTCGAGGTTCATCGCGGCCACCACCTCGTCCGGTTTCTGCCAGGCCGCCCGTTCCGGGCTGTCGAGGAAGGCGATGTACTGGTCCACGTCCTCGATTGGCCGCAGCTGTCCCGGGTCGATGCCGTGCTTGTGCAGGGGGCAATCGATGGGCGGGTTGGACGGGTCGTGCGCCAGGGGCGGCGATTCCGCCTCAGGGTCCGCTGTTTCGGCGGTCGAGGGTGGAGGAGAAGTCTGGCCGTATCCGGGTGAAAGGGTCGCCGCCATGATCGTAACGAGGAGAGCGCCCGAGAAGAGTACCAGGATTTGGCGGGTTTCGTTGTAACGGTTACGCATCCTTGTTACCCCCTTGTGTGGTCAGACTATCCGACTGTTCTGCCAGAGAGTACCAGATCAGCCCGGCACGGATCAAACCGGGGACCGCCGTTTCCATGCAGGATATTTGAATCACGGTATGCTGCCGGATGCTGATGAAGCGGGCGCTGGTGAATCGAGGATCGCAGTCAGGCGGGTTTTGAGTGTTCCCGTTTCCCCGCCGGATCGGGGAGGGCCAGGAAGTCCTCTTCCGTCACCTCGACAGCGGGTTCTCTCCACACCCGGCCAAAAGTGATCAGGAAGGTGGCGACCGAGAAGAGTAGACTGACCTGGGCCCGGAATTTCATGTCGCGCTCGATCCACCTGGTGATCAGGATGACCAGGAAACACAGGAACGCCAGTCCGGCCAGCAGGTAGGCCAGGAGAAGGTGGCCCGCTGACAGCAGATCGGATTTTTTGACCGGCTTTGCCGGCCTCCGGGTTTCCCAGGTGGTGAGGCCGATGGGGCCGGTCGGGCCGATGGGGCCCTGGAATGTCGAGCCGGCGATTGCCGGAAATGGTTTGCCATCCAGGGGCGCGGACTCGGTCTCGTCGGGCTCGGGCAGAACAACCACCGCAACCTGTTCGGCGGTCTCCTCCGGCTTTTCCTCACCGGCGGGCATGACGGGCTCGGTCTCATCGGGCTCGGGCAGAACAATCGCCGCCACCTGGACAGCGATCTCCTCCGGCTTTTCCTCACCGGAGGGCACGACGGGCTCGGTCACTTCGGGCTCGGTCTCCACAACCGCCGCAACCTGTTCGGCGGTCTCCTCCACTTTTTCCTCGGTGGAGGGAAGTGCCGCTTCGGCAGCGGCGGTCTTCTCGGCAACCTTGGTGTGCGGCTGCGCCTGGTGATGAATCATCTCTCGCGGCATCACCTCCGGCGGAAGAACCAGCACATCGCCAACTACGATCACGTTGTACTTGCCGTCATAGAGCTGGTTCACATCGGTCTTCCTGATCAGACCGTCATTGGCGGCGATCGTTGCCTTGATCGCTCCGAGCAGGGCGCGGCCGTTTCCTCGCAGCTCGGGATTCAGCCTGATCAGTACGCGGCCGATCCCGACGTCGCCCTCTTCCACCACGGCAATGGCGGGCAGTTGCAGAACAGTTCCCGGCTCGACCCGGTTGGCGGTGGGGTCGTGCAGTCTGGCCGGATCAGGATTGGCGATCAGCTCCTCGTTGAGCGAAATGGTTTCCCCGACCAGCCTCGCCCAGGTGCTCTCCTGATGCCAGAGGTCCAGGTCGGGATAGGCCAGTTGCATGATGTTGGAGAGGGAACCGCCGGCTTCCACCGAGAGCCCGAACTCGGCAGCATTGCTCTCGTTCTGGTGGGGAGTTGTGCTCGGGAGGGGTGTGGTCAGCTCAGTACGCTCCGCCCTGGTGGCGTGGTAGCAGAAAATGAGCAGAAGGATGGTCAGGGCTATGGTGAACTTGCCGAGATTGTTCATCACTCTACCTGTCATTGACAGCGGAACCCGTCTCCGCTGACAAACCTCACCCAAGTATGGAAATCCCAACTTGGTTTGACTATAGCGAAATATCTTGCCTTAAGCAAATAAAAAATGTCTGATGAACCGATTTTTTTCAGCCCGCCGGTTGGACGATCTACCGGCCGGGTCCTGATCATCCAGTGCCCCTGATTGAGGCAATTCGAACCGCGTCAGCAAATGCGCGGGAGTTGCTCTCCGCTGAGCATGTCGAGGATGCGGTCAGCGCCGAAACGCCCCTTCAGGGTGGCGATTCCCGCGGGCTCTGAACGGACCTGGCCCACCAGGACCGCACCCGCGGAATGCCTGCACGATCTGAGGATATCGACGGTGCGAGCGGCGTCGCCGGGTGCTACGAATGCGGCGAAGCGGCCCTCGTTGGCCACATAGAGGGGATCGAGGCCGAGGAGTTCGCAGGCGCCCCGGACCTCGTTGGCTACCGGGACAGCAGTCTCGTCCAGTTGCACGTTCAGCCCGGCGGCTTCGGCGATCTCCACGAGGACGGTGGCCAGCCCGCCGCGGGTGAGGTCCCTCAGGCAATGAACCTCGACCCCCGCCTTCAGCAGAGCGTGGACAGAATCGGCCAGCGGAGCGCAGTCGCTTTCCACGCTGTTTTCAAAGGCCAGTCCCTCCCGTGACGCCATTATGGCAATGCCGTGCCGCCCGACATCGCCGCTCAGTATCAGCGCATCCCCGGCGGCCACCTCGGCGGGTCCGATGCGCAGGCCGTGATCAAGGACGCCCACCCCGGAGGTGTTGATAAAGATCCCGTCCCCCTTTCCCCGATCCACGACCTTCGTATCCCCGGTCACCAGGCGGACACCGCTGGAGCGGGCCGTTTCCCCCATGGAGCGGACCACCAGTTCCAGCGTCTTCATCGGCAGCCCCTCTTCCAGGATGAACCCCGCGCTGAGATAGAGTGGGCGCGCGCCGCACATGGCCAGGTCGTTCACCGTGCCGTTGACGGCCAGGGAGCCGATGTCGCCTCCAGGAAAGAGGAGGGGCTGCACCACATAGGAGTCGGTGGTGAAGGCCAGACGCCCCTCGGGGGGATCGAAGAGGGCGCCGTCGTGGAGCGGCCCTTCATCCGGCCGGCCGAAGTGCGGCAGGAAGAGATTCTCGATAAGGTCGTGGGTGAGTTTTCCCCCTCCCCCGTGCGCCATGAGCACTTCGGTATAGCGGGAAAATGGCATCGGACAGTGAATCCCCCCCGGCATGGGTTGTCCCTTCTCCCTGGTCATGGATTCGTGCCCTCCTCGCGGGACCCTGCATTACGGACGCCCGTTCCTCTCCCCCGGTAACGGTAGTAGGCGGCGCAGGCGCCTTCGGAGGATACCATGGTCGCCCCCAGGGGGTGCTCCGGCGTACACTCGGTTCCGAAGGCCGGGCACTCGTGCGGTTTCCTGATCCCCCGAAGGATCGTGCCGCTGATGCAGAGCGACGACTCCTCCACCGATCCCCCGGTGACGTCGAACCGGTTTTCCGCGTCGAACCGCGCAAAGGACTCACGCAGACCGAGCCCGCTGTCCGGGATCTCCCCCACGCCGCGCCACTTCCGGTGGACCACCTGAAAAACCTCCCGGATGAGATTCTGCGCTTCGGTATTGCCCCGGTGCCCTACGGCCCGCGCATACTGGTTTTCAACCTCGGCACGCCCCTCCTCGAGCTGTTGCACGCTCATCAGGATCCCCTGGAGGATGTCCAGCGGCTCGAATCCGGTGGCCACGATGGGAACACTGTATCTACGTGCGATGGGCTCGTACTCCTCCAGCCCCATGACGGTGCAGACATGTCCGGCGGCCAGGAATCCCTGAATACGGTTGTCGGGGGAGGAGAGGATCGCTTCCATGGCGGGGGGCACCAGGACGTGGGAAACCAGGAGGGAGAAATTTTCCAGGCCCAGGCGTCGGGCCTGAGCCACGGCCAGGGCGGTGGCCGGGGCGGTGGTTTCAAAGCCGACAGCGAAAAAGACCACCTGCCGCGACGGGTTCTCCCGAGCCAGGGTCAGGGCGTCGAGGGGGGAATAGACGATCCGGACGTCTCCCCCGCGGGCCTTCACGGTGAGCAGGTCGATGGTGGTGCCCGGGACCCGGAGCATATCCCCGAAGGAGCAGAAGATCACTTCGGGGAGCGAGGCGATGGCGACGGCCTTCTCGATCAGTTCCACCGCCGTGACGCAAACCGGGCACCCGGGACCATGGACGAGCGTGACGTCCTTCGGCAACAGCTGGTCGATTCCGTACTTCATGATGGCGTGGGTCTGGCCACCGCAGACCTCCATCAGGGTCCAGGGCTTCGTCGTGATCCGGTTCAGGATCTCGGCGCATGCGTGCACTGATTCCTCGTTCCGATACTCATCGATGAATTTCATGGGACCTTTACTCCGCGGGCTCGGGCAGGTCACCCATCTGTCGGAGATACTCGAACACCTTTTCGGCTTCATCCTCGTCCACCACATTGAGGGCAAAACCTGCATGCGCCAGCACATAGTCTCCTTCACGCGCATCCGGCACGCAGGAGAGACTGATCCGTTTCACGATGCCGCCGAAACTCACCGGTCCGCTGCGCAACAGGGGATCATCCCCTTCGATGGAGAGTATTTTACCAGGGACAGCCAGGCACATGGTTCACTTCCTCCTCAACGTATCAACGGGAACCGGGTCGTTCCACTGCGGTTTTTCAACGCTCGCTGGTTCTGCGGGCCCGTTCAGCTCCCTGAACGAGCCGGCGGCCGCCACGGCCTGTCCCAAAGCGATCCCCCCGTCGTTGGGCGGGACCCTCTGGTGCCAGTATGGGCGCAGGCCGGCCCTCTCCAGTCGGGTCACCGCCAGCTCCGTCAGGCGGCGGTTCTGGAAGCAGCCGCCGGTCAGCAGAATCTTTTCGACTCCTGAACGAAGTGCCGCCGCCGCCACGGCATCGGCCAGGGCATTGTGGAAACGGGCGGAGACGATCCCCGGGGAGACGCCTGCTTCCACATCGCAGACCAACGCTTCCATCAGCGGCTTCCAGTCCACCACCCATGTGGGGGCCCAGGGGGCGGGCCGGCCCGCGACCGGAGTATTCTTTTCAATGGTGACGGGGTAGGCATCGCTGACGGAGTTGTCGGCGATAAACTCCAGTTCCATGGCCGCCTGCCCTTCGTGCCGCAACTGCTGCCGGAGCCCGGCGAGAGAGGCCGCGGCGTCGAAAAGCCGCCCGGCGCTGGAGGTCACCGGTGCACGCACGCCCTTCCTCAGCAGGTCCAGCAGGAGCCCGAGGTCCCCTCCCCGAAAAGACTCCAGGGGAGGCAGGCCGGATCTTTCCACGAGGACTTCGCCGTATAGCTCCCAGAGCACGCCCAGCGCCGAGCGCCGGGGTTCCCGGACGGCGGCCTCTCCGCCGGGAAGCCGGAAGCGGCGGAGGGCCGCGAACCGGCGGAATCCGCCTTCCCGACAGAGGAGGAACTCGCCACCCCAGACATCGCCGTCGGGGCCGTATCCGGTGCCGTCCCAGGCGACACCCAGGACAGGACCCTCCAGATCGTTCTCCGCCATGCAGGAGAGGACGTGAGCGTGGTGATGCTGAACCGCAAGCACCGGGGCGTCCGCCTTGCCGGCATACCTGGTGGCGTAATAGTCGGGGTGCATGTCGCAGGCGTAGCCTTCGACCCGCGTCTGATAAAGGTCCGGCATGGCCTTCGAGACATTACGAAAAACCTCAGTGGACTGGACCGTATCCAGATCCCCGATGTGAGGGCTGAGGAAGACCGAGTTCCCCACCGAGAGGGCGACGGTGTTCTTGAGCTGCCCCCCCACGGCGAGGATGCACGGCCCCTCGGTTTTCAGGAAGACAGGAAGGGGGGCATAGCCGCGGGCCCTTCGCAGTATCTGCTCCCGCCCCATGAGCACCCGGGCCACCGAGTCGTCGGCCTGCCGCCGGATGGGCCGGTCGTGCACGAGGAAGCGATCCGCGATTCCCCGCAGGCGGTGGAGGGCTTCCTGCCCGTCGATGCAGATGGGCTCGTCCGAGAGGTTGCCGCTGGTGGCCACCACGGGAAACCCGAGATCACGCAACAGCAGGTAGTGCAGGGGCGTGTAGGGGAGCATGACGCCCAACTGCGGATTCCCCGGGGCGATCGCCTCCGTCGCCAGGGTGCCGTCTCCGCCCCGGCGCTCGAGGAGGACGATGGGGCATTCGGGCGAGCTGAGCAAACGGACCTCCAGGGGCGATACGAGGCAAACAGCCCGAACAGACTCCAGGTCCGGGAACATCAGCGCGAACGGCTTTTCCTCACGATTCTTTCGCGAGCGAAGACGCTCAACCGCCTCCCGTGAACGCGCGTCCGCCATCAGGTGGAACCCACCCATCCCCTTCACCGCCGCGATGCCTCCGGAACGGATGCACGCCGCAGTCTCTTCGAGGGCACCGTCCTCCGTGGCGCGGAGGGTGCCGTCAGGGTCCCGCAGTTCCATCGTTGGACCACAGGCGGGGCAGGCATTGGGTTGGGCGTGGAACCGGCGGTTGGCCGGGTCTTGATACTCCTCGAGACACTCCGGGCACATCTCGAAGGAAGCCATGGTGGTCCGCGATCGGTCGTAGGGCAGGGATTCGATGATGGTGTAGCGCGGCCCGCAGTTTGTGCAGTTGGTGAAGGGGTAGCGGAACCTCCGGTTTGCCGGGTCGAGGATTTCCGCGAGACACTCGTGACAGGTGGCGATATCCGGCAGCACGAGCGCCGTGACCGGTCCTTCACCGCGGCTCTCCCGAATTTCGAATCCGCTCATTCCCAGCGGATCGAGGAAGGAACACTCCAGTCCCTGGATGAACGCCCTCGGCGGCGGCTCACTCTCCAGGCGGAGCAGAAACTCGTCGAGGCGGGCTTTCTCCCCCTCCACCTCGATGGTTACACCCTGCGGAGAGTTGCACACCTGGCCGTCGAGGAGCAGCTCGGTGGCGAGGCGGTGGACAAAGGGTCTGAATCCGACGCCCTGAACAGCGCCGCGAATGGTGACTCGCGCCCGCCGAATCAGGCGGTCTTCGCTGTCCTGGTTTTTAGCCACTCACACCACTCCGGAATACCGGCTTTGGTCGTGCAGGAGGTTTCAAAAATCTTCAGCTCCGGGTTGACGCTCAGGGCATTTTTCCGCAAGTGCTCCAGATCGCAGTTCACGTAGGGCAGCAGGTCGATCTTGTTGATCACGAGGACCGAGGCCCGGCTGAACATGGTCGGATATTTCAGGGGCTTTTCATCGCCCTCGGTGGTGCTCAGCACGACCACCTTCAGCGCCTCGCCCAGGTCGTAGCCGGCGGGGCAGACGAGGTTGCCCACGTTCTCCAGCACCAGCAGGTCGAGGCTCTCGAGGTCCAGGCTGGCCACCGCGTCCTCCACCAGCTTCGCATCGAGGTGGCACCCGCCCCGGGTGACGATCTGGACGGCGGGGATTCCGTAGCGGGCCACCCGTTGTGCGTCGAAGTCGGTCTGCACGTCCCCGGCCACCACCGCCATCCGAAGGTCGTCCTTCAGCGCTTCGGCGGTGCACTCGAGAATGCTGGTCTTGCCGGAGCCGGGCGAACTGACCAGGTCGAAGACGAAGATTCCGTGCTTCTGGAATGCTTCACGGTTCCTTTGGGCGATCTTGTCGTTTTTCTCCAGCACCTTGCGTTCGATGGTGATGACGCTCATGACGGCTCCCCTGTTTCGTCGTCCAGTTCGACTTCCAGCACCTGCAGTTCACTGCCCGCGATCATCTTCAGCCGATTTCCCCCGCACCCGGGGCAGTCGAAAACCGGAGTCGTCCGTTCGAAGTCCGTACCACAGTCCGGGCAGTGCATGACCACGGGAATCCGCCGGATTTCCAGGCGGGCCGATTCCATCGGGGTCCCCGAGACGATGGCTTCGAAAGAGAACTCCAGGGAATCGGGAACCACGCCGGACAACTCCCCGACGTCGACCCTCACCGACCGGATGTTCCGCCGCCTGTCGTCGGGTACATACTGCTGAACGATGTCAACAATACCCTGGGCAATCGACAATTCGTGCATGGCCGGCCTTCCCGGTTCACGGTGTTTCGGCGGGCTCCCCGGAATCCAGTTCCCCGGTGAGGAGTCCCGCCACCATTGTGACAACTTTCGGGATGGCCGCACTAACTTCGGGAGAGAGGCTGGTCACCATGGCCTGGATCTCGCCGATGGAAATGGTGACCAGAAGCATCCTGGGCAGCGGCCCGAGCAGATTTGCCGACTCGATCAGATCCCGCAGACCGATGTCGTGGGCCGTCAGCGACCTGGGAAAGTCGCTCGGATAGCAAGGCTCCAGCAGGGAAACCGTTCCCGGCGGTTTCCCGTCCATGGTCGCGTCGATGAGGATGATGGTGCCGTAGTCCGAAAAATACTCCAGGAGGTGGAACCCCCCCGTTCCCCCGTCCACGATGTCCGCCCGGGCCGGCAGTTCCCGGTTTTCCAGAACCCGCACGGCATGGACCCCGACCCCTTCGTCCCCCATCAGAAGGTTGCCGATGCCCAGGATGAGGATCTGCCGGTGGTTCACCTGTCGCTCCTTTGCCGGGCCGGCAAAACCGGTGTCATTCACCGTCGCGTTTTTCGACGAACTTCCACCCTCCCACCATGGAGGAGAGGACCCCGCGGCCCTCCACGTAGTCATGATAGAACACCAGGTAGACATGGACCATCGAAAAAAGCACGAAGCCCCACATCATCAGGTGGTGCCACTGGCGGGCGGCGAAATCACCGCCCATCAGCGGGATGAACCAGGCAAAGAGCCGGGGGAACCAGGAGTCGCTCATGGCGGCGTACATGCCGAAGCCGGTGATTGACTGGAAGAGGAAGGCGAGGAAGGTCAGGAAGTAGGTGAACCCGGCCAGGCTGTTGTGGCCGATGGAGTCCATCGGCTTGACCTTGGCCTGCAGGATATCCACCTTGAGCACTTCCAGGCTCTCCCGGAACTGGCTCCGGTGGTGGGGGATGAAGTAGCGCCAGCGGGCGTACTCGTTGCCCACGAAGCCCCAGTAGATCCGAAACAGGAAGTTGAAGAAAAAGGCGAAGGCTGCCACGAAGTGAAAGAAGCGGACAGTGCCGAACCAGTAGCTGAAAGACGCTTCGCCACTCGTGGGAAAGGAAATGGGCCGGCCGATGATATATCCGGTGACGATGAGCACGGTCACGCTGATGAAATTGATCCAGTGATACATGCGGACCGGCCACTCCCAGACGTAGACCCGTTGGATGGTCGGAGTATCCATCTGCCCCTCCTAGAAGGTGTCGACGCGGTGGACGTAGTCCCCCTTCTCGTCGTGGAGATGCACCGCGCAGGCGATACAGGGATCGAAGGAGTGGATGGTCCGCAGCACCTCCACCGGCTTTTCGGGGTCGGCGACGGGGGTGCCGAGAAGCGCCTGCTCGTATGCTGACCGCTGCCCTGCGGCATCCCGCGGCGAGGCGTTCCAGGTGCTGGGCACCACCAGCTGGTAGTTGTCGATCTGCTTGTTCTTGATCACGATCCAATGGGCCAGGGCGCCACGGGGGGCCTCGGTCAGCCCCACACCCCGGGCCTCGGCCGGCCACGTGGCCGGCTCCCACTTCTCCCCATCGAACATACGCGTGTCGCCGTTCTTGATGTTGGCCATGAGCTGATCGAAAAACTCCAGCGACCAGCGGGCCACGAGCTTTGTCTCCAGCCCCCGCGCCGCCGTGCGGCCCAGGGTCGAGAAAAGGGCATCCACCGGGACCTCGAGGGCGGCCAGCGCCCCATTCACTTCCTCCTGCACCTCCGCGCTTCCGGAGGCATAGGCCACGAGCATGCGGGACAACGGGCCGACCTCCATCGGGTGACCCATCCAGCGCGGTGTCTTCATCCAGCTGTACTTGCCGTCGACGTTGAGCTGATCGTAGGGCGGTGTGGGGCCGGTGTAGTTGAATTTGGTCTCCCCCTCCCAGGGGTGTCTGTCGCCGCCGTCCCCGTCCGAATACTCGTACCAGGAGTGGGCGATGGACTCTTTCACCTGTTCGGGGTCCTTGCCGTCCACGGGCAGCACCTCGCTGAGGTTCCGGCCCATGATCACGCCGCGCGGAAACTTGAAACTCGAGGGATCTCCATAGCCGTTGGTGGGCAGGTCCCCGTAGACAAGGTAGTTGGGCAGGCCGCCGCCAATGGCCCCCCAGTCCTTGTAGAACGAGGCTATGGCCATCAGGTCGGGAAGGTAGACCTGCTCGATGAAGGCCTGGGCATCCTTGAGCAGCGTTCCCACATAGGCCAGGCGTTCGGCATTGACGGCGTTCGCCTCATCCAGGTTCACGGAGCAGGGAGCGCCCCCCACCAGGTAATTCGGATGCGGGTTCTTGCCGCCGAAGATCGTGTGGACCTTGACCACCTCCTTCTGCCATTCCAGGGCCTCGAGGTAGTGGGCCACACCGAGCAGGTTGACCGCCGGGGGGAGCTTGTAGGCCGGGTGCCCCCAGTAGCCGTTGGCGAAAATCCCCAGCTGTCCGCTCTCGACAAAGGTCTTGATCCGGTTCTGTACGTCGGCAAAGTACTTGGGGGAGCTCTTCGGCCAGCGCGAGATGGATCTGGCGATGGCGGAGGTCTCCTTCGGGTCCGCTCCCAGGGCACTCACCACATCCACCCAGTCGAGGGCGTGGAGGTGGTAGAAGTGGACCACGTGGTCCTGCATGTACTGGGCGCAGAACATCAGGTTGCGGACCAGCTCGGCGTTGGGCGGCACGGTGATGCCCAGGGCGTCCTCCACGGTCCGCACCGAGGCCAGGGCGTGGACCGTTGTGCAGACGCCGCAAGCCCGCTCGGTGAAGGCCCAGGCATCCCGGGGATCACGGCCCTTGAGGATCAGCTCGAAGCCCCGCACCATCGTGCCGGAACTGTAGGCCTCGGTCACGACGCCATCCTGCACCTCGATTTCGAGTCGAAGGTGTCCCTCGATTCGCGTGACGGGATCGATGACAATTCGCTCAGTCATGGCTCTCTCCCTTCAGAGACTCGTCGGGCGAGTCTCCGGCCTGGATCCCCTCCGAGATGATCTTCCGTTTGCGAATGTTGGTGGTCACGGCATGGGCCGCGATGCCCACCGCGGTTCCCGCACCCAGGGCGACACCGATGGTGTCCGCGGTGGTTTCGATACCGAAGCCAGGGAAAGCCGCCAGATGCTGGTAGAAGGGCCCGTTGTCCCAGAAGTTGGCCTCGCTGCAGCCGATGCAGCCGTGACCCGACTGGATGGGATAGCTGACCCCGTTGTTCCAACGGATCACGCCGCAGGAGTTGTAGGTGACCGGGCCGCGGCACCCCACCTTGTACAGACAGTAGCCCCGCTTGGCATTCTCGTCGTCAAAAGTCTCGACGAAGAGGCCGGCGTCGTAGTTCGGCCGCCGGTAGCAGGTGTCGTGGACCCGCCGGGAATAGAAAGCCTTGGGCCGTGAGAGGCCGTCCAGTTGCGGGATCCGGTCGAAGGCCATCAGGTGGACGATGGTTCCGGCCATCACCTCGGCGATGGGCGGACAGCCGGGAACGTTGATGACGGGTTTGCCGGAAACAAGTTTGTGAATCGGGGTCGCGCCGGTGGGGTTGGGGTTGGCCGCCTGGATACATCCGTTGGAGGCGCAGCTGCCCCAGGCGACGATGGCCTTTGCGCCTTCGGCGGCCTCCTGGAGGATGTCCATCGACGAACGGCCCCCGATACAGCAGTAGACCCCGTTGTCCTTTGTCGGAACCGACCCCTCCACGAGCATCAGGTATTCGCCCCGGTGGTCCGCCATTGTCTTGTGAAGCGCCTCTTCCGCCTGTTTTCCGGCAGCGGCCTGGAGCGTCTCCGTGTAGTCGAGGGAGATCTTGTCCAGCAGGATATCGGCCACGATGGGGTGGCTGGACCGGATGAAGGACTCGCTGCAGCAGGTGCACTCCTGGAAATGGAACCAGACCACCGGAAGCCGGGGCATGGTATCCAGTGCTTGAACCACTTGCCCCACCCCCGAGGACTGGATGCCCGCCGCCGCCGCGATCCATCCGCAGAATTGAAGGAACTCACGGCGGGAGTAGCCCTTCATCCGGGCATGCTCCCACACACTGATGGGTTTCTTGCTCATTCGGTTTTCCTCCGGTTTTCAAGGGGAGCAGTGGGGAGCCCCGGTTTCGCTGGTCCGTCAATTCGGCGAAGTAGGACGATTCCCTATCGTAATTCTTATATATAGTAATGATGTAGACATTGCAAGCGGCAGCACCACGGGCCCTGTTCCCCGGCAGGGGGGCATGGTGTAATTATAAGAAAAACAATCTCTTGATTCACTGGAGGCGGTGCTTGTTTTAAGAAAAGGGAGGGTGGCTCACTGGATCAGGGCCACGCTCTTTATCTGGGCCCAGACTCGTGAACCCGGCTCGAGGTTGAGCAGCGCCGCCGATTTTCGGGTAATGCTGGAGAGGAAAGTCACGCCCCCGGATTCCAGGCGGACGATCACCTGGGCCGGAGGCTGGTCGGCCAGTTCGGTCACCGTGGCGGGGAAGATGTTGAGGATGCTGGTGTCGGTGTGCGGCTCCAGCGACAGACTCACGTCGCGGGCCAGAACCTGCAGACGCACGATTTCGCCCACGGCCGGGCCCGTCCCGGGCAGGGTGAACTCCCCTCCCGGGAAGCCGAGGCGGGTGAGCTGAAAGTGCTCATCACGGCCCGTGACCCGTGCTTCCACCACAGCCGCCGAATGCCGGTTCCGGGCCAGCGGAAGGTCCACCCGGGTCAGCATCTCGTTCATCGGGCCGGCGGCCTGGATGCGGCCGTGCTCCATCAGCACCAGGTGGTCAGCCAGGCGGGCCACCTCGTCCGGCTGGTGGCTGACGTAGAATACCGGGATCTCCAGTCTGCGGTGCAGGCGCTCGAGAAAGGGGATAATCTCGTCCTTGCTCTCCATGTCGAGCGAGGCCAGGGGTTCATCCATCAGGAGCAGTTTCGGGCCGGCCAGCAGTGCTCGGGCGATGGCCACCCGTTGCGATTCGCCGCCGGAGAGACCGTCGGTCCGGCGATCGAGGAGTGCTCTTATCCCCAGGAGCTCAACCGCGCGGTCGAAGGAGACCAGGCGCCGGTCTGCCGGCACCCGCTTCCGGCCATACTCCAGGTTTCCCCGCACGGTCAGGTGATCGAAGAGACAGATCTCCTGGAACACATAGCCCAGTGCTCGGTGATGGGATGGCAGGGAGAAACCGTTCTCCTGCCACACGTCGTCGCCCACCCTGAAGTAGCTTCCGGGAGTGCGTTCGAGACCGGCCATGGCCCGCAGCAACGTGGTCTTTCCGCAGCCCGAGGGGCCGACGATGGCAGTGACTCCGCGGTCCGGTACGCTGAGCCGGACGTCGAGGGTGAAGCCTCGACCCCGTCTGATAGTGAAGCGCGCTTCGATACTCATGGCCGCACCAGGACAAAACGGCGGTTCAGGCTGTAGACCGCCAGCAGCATCAGGAAGGAGAGCAGCAGCAGACCGCCGGCCAGCCAGTGGGCCCGGCCGTACTGCAGCATCTCCACCTGGTCATAGATGGCGATGGAAAGCACGCGGGTTTCTCCGGGGATGTTGCCGCCGATCATCAGCACTACACCGAACTCGCCCACGGTGTGGGCGAAGCCGAGCACCGCGGCGGTGAGGAAGCCGGGACGGGCCAGGGGCAGGGCCACGGTGAAGAAGCGGTCCAGAGGTGAAGCGCCGAGAGTGGCTGCCGCCTCCAGCGGTCGCCGGCCCACGGCGGTGAACGCACCCTCCAGCGGCTGGACCACGAAGGGCAGGGAATAGACCACCGATCCCGCCACCAGGCCGGCAAAGGTGAAGGTGAGTGAAAACCGGCCCAGCGGGCCGCGGGGCCCCAGTGCCACCAGCAGGTAGAAACCGAGCACCGTGGGCGGCAGGACCAGGGGCAGGGCCACCACCGCTTCCACCAGGGTCTTGAAGCGCCAGGTGGTGCGGGCCAGCCACCAGGCCAGCGGCGTGCCGAAGAGCAGCAGGATCAGGGTGGTGATCCCGGCCAGCTTGAAGGTGATCCAGAGGGCGGTCAGTTCGGGGTTCACGGTGTGGGGGCCTCCGGTTCCGGGGCCGGGGTGTATCCGAACCGGCGGATGATCTCCGTCGCCTCTTCACTGTTCACGAACGCGAGGAAGTCCCGGGCTGTTTTCGAATCTTTCAGCAGAACCGCCTGCTGCTCGATCGGCTCGTGCCACTTCTGGGGGATGATCCAGGAGGAGCCCTCGATCGGCCCGTCCCCACGCCAGACCTGGGAGAGGGCCACAAAGCCCAGTTCGGCGCTTCCGCTGCCGACAAACAGGAAGGCCTGACTTATGTTTTCACCACGCACCAGGCACGGTTCCAGCCGCTCCCACAGGCCCATGGCCCGCAGCGTCTGCTCGGCCGCCCGGCCATAGGGGGCCAGTTCGGGGTTGGCCAGGGCCAGGTGACGGAATGCCCCCTGACGGAGGACCTGTCCTTCGGGATCGACGCGGTCGGCAGTTGGACTCCAGAGCACCAGGCGCCCGATGGCGTAGGTGAAGCGGCTGCCGGCAACAGCCCGGCCCTCTTCCTCCAGCCGCTTCGGCCGTTCGACATCGGCGGCGAAGAAGATGGCAAAGGGCGCGCCATTGATAATCTGGGCATAGTGTTTGCCGGTGGAACCGAAGACCGGGATCACCGAGTGGCCGGTCCTGGCCTCGAAGCGGGAGACGAGAGTGTTCATCGCCTCGGCGAAGTTCGAGGCCACCGCCACCCGGATCTCATCGGCCGCGGCGGCTGGTGCGAGCAGGAGGGCCACCGTGAGAACGATCAGAACCGGGAAATTTCTTCGCATTCTTTCTCCTGAAATTCGTGCCCACAGCCGCTGATCAGAGGTCCAGGTCACCGGTGCGCTGTTCAAGGAATTCGCCCAGGTCCGCCCAGGCGGCACGAAAGGCGTTGATTGCCCGTTCGCCGGTAGCGGTCAACACGGTTCCGCCGCCGCCCTTGCCCCCGGTGCTGGCCAGCACCAGCGGCGAACGGCCCTGGCGGTTCATGGAATCCACCAGTTTCCAGGCGTGGCGGTAAGACATCTTCATCGAGCGGGCCGCCGCGCTGATCGAACCGTGCTCTCGTATCCGCTCCAGCAGCACCACCCGGCCGTAGCCGAGGAAGGTCCCTTCCGGCCCTTCGATCCAGAGCTTGCCGCGCACCCGGAATGGCTGATCTGATGTTTCTCCACTCATGAACCGTAATATATAGCTGAGCATAACGGTCTGCAAACCACAACCAGGCAGCCGGCCGCAGGATTTGGGCTACCCCTCCCCGTGGCAGGGCGCGCAGTCCCAGGGGTTGGGAGCCGTGTGGCAGATCTGCAGAGACTTCAGGGCCTCGCGGGCCCGGGCCGGATCGATCTTTCCCTGACGGGCCAGGGCGGCCAGGGTCGCCGCTGCGATGTGCTCGGCATCAATCTCGAAGAAGGAACGCAGCGCCTCGCGGGTGTCGCTGCGGCCAAAGCCGTCGGTGCCCAGCGACGTGAAGTCACCGGGCACCCAGCGGGCCACCAGGTCGGGAACCGCCTTTATATAATCGGTGGCCGCAATCACCGGCCCTTCGGCCGTGCCCAGCTGTTCGGTGATGTATGGGGTGCGGGGAGCTTCGCCCGGGTTCATGGCGGCGTGCCGTTCACAGTCCAGGGCGTCCCGGCGCAGCTCGCCGTAGCTGGTGACGCTCCAGACATCGGCCGCCACCTCGAACTTCTCGGCCAGGATCTGCTGGGCCCGGAGCGCCTCGCGCAGGATCGGCCCGGAGCCCAGCAGCCGGGCGCTGGTCTGGTGCTCCCCTCCGGCCGGTTTGACCAGGTAGAGACCCTTGAGAATTCCTTCCCGCACGTCTTCCGGCAGGCGGGGCATGACATAGGCCTCGTTGTAGAGTGTGAGGTAGTAAAAGATGTCCTCACCCTGGTCGAGCATCCGCCGCATCCCCTCTTCCACGATCACCGCCATCTCGTAGGCGTAGGCCGGGTCGTAGGCCCGGCAGGAGGGTACGGTGGCGGCCACCAGCAGGCTGTGGCCGTCCTGGTGCTGCAGCCCCTCGCCGTTGAGGGTGGTGCGTCCGGCGGTGGCCCCGAGCAGGAAGCCCCGGCCGCGGTTGTCGGCAAAGGACCAGATGGAATCGCCCACCCGCTGGAAACCGAACATCGAGTAAAAGATGTAGAGCGGCAGCATGGGCTGGCCGTTGGTGGCATAGCTGGTGCCGGCGGCGGTGAACGAAGCCATGGCCCCGGCCTCGGTGATCCCCTCCTCGAGGATCTGGCCGTCCACCGCCTCCTTGTAGCTGAGCACGAAGTCGGCGTCCACCGAGTTGTAGTTCTGTCCCTGGGGCGAGTAGATCTTGAACTGGCTGAAGAAGGGATCCATGCCGAAGGTCCGCGCCTCGTCGGGGATGATCGGCACCACCCGGGAGCCGAAGGCCTTGTCCTTCATCAGGCCGCGCACCAGCCGGGCGAAGGCCATGGTGGTGGAGGCCTCCTGCTTTGCCTCCTCGGTGCCGGCGAGGAACTCGGCAAAGGTTTTTTCGCCCGGAAGGTCCAGCTGCACCGGCACGACCACGCGCCGGGGAACCGGGCCGCCCAGGGTCTGCCGCCGCTGCAGCATGTAGCGCACCTCCTCGCTCGACCGGCCGGGGTGGTAGTACGGCGCCTCCGAGATCTTGTCGTCGGGGATCGGCAGTTCCAGCCGGTCGCGGAAGACCTTCAGCTCCTTCTCATTCAGCTTCTTCATCTGGTGGGTGGCGTTGCGTCCCTCGAACTCGTCCCCCAGGGTCCAGCCCTTGACCGTTTTGGCCAGGATCACCGAGGGCCGGCCCCCGATCTCGGTGGCCGCCTTGTACGCGGCGTAGAGCTTGCGGTAATCGTGCCCGCCGCGGCGCAGCCGTTTCAGCTGTCCGTCGTCCAGGTGCTCCACCAGTTTCTGCAGCACGGGCTCCGGGCCGAAAAAGTGCTCACGGATATAGGCCCCGGTCTCCACGCGAAATCGCTGGTAGTCGCCGTCCAGGGTGTCCCCCATCCGTTTCACCAGCTGTCCGTCCCGGTCATTCTTCAGCAGCTCGTCCCACTCCCGGCCCCAGATCACCTTGAAGACATTCCAGCCGGCGCCGCGGAACACCGCCTCCAGTTCCTGGATGATCTTGCCGTTGCCCCGCACCGGGCCATCCAGGCGCTGGAGGTTGCAGTTGACCACGAAGGTCAGGTTGTCCAGCCCCTCCCGGGAGGCCAGCCTGAGCGCGGCCAGCGATTCCGGTTCGTCGGTCTCACCGTCGCCGAGAAAGGCCCAGACCCGCCGGCCACTGGTGTCGGCGATGCCGCGGTTTTGCAGGTAGCGCAGGAAGCGCGCCTGGTAGATGGCGTTCAGAGGGCCGAGGCCCATGGAGACGGTGGGAAACTCCCAGAAGTCGGGCATCAGCCGCGGGTGGGGGTAGCTGGAGAGCCCCGGCGCGAAGGCCTCGCGGCGGAAGCGGTCCAGCTGGGCCTCATCCAACCGGCCCTCGAGGAAGGCCCGGGCGTAGATCCCGGGGGAGGCGTGGCCCTGGAAGAAAATCACGTCGCCGGTGCCGTTTTCGTCCTTGCCGCGGAAGAAGTGGTTGAACCCCACTTCGTAGAGACTGGCCGCCGAGGCGTAGCTGGAGAGGTGGCCTCCCAACCCGGCATCGTGGTTGTTGGCCCGGGTGACCATGGCTACGGCGTTCCAGCGAATCAGCCGGCGGATCCGGCGTTCCATCGCCTCGTCGCCGGGAAAGTCCGGTTCCTGCTCGGGGCTGATGGTGTTGATGTAGCGGGTCTGGGTGGTGGGCGGCAGACCGAGGTTCAACTGCCGGGCCTTTTTCAGCACCTTGTAGAGCAGGAACTGGGCGCGGTCCGCCCCGGCGCGCTGCACAACCTCGTCCAGCGAATCCATCCACTCCCCGGTTTCCACCGGGTCGCTGTCCGGCAGCTGCTCCTTGAACTCTTCGAATATCATCGCTCACCTCCCCGGTTGCGGTACCTTGAGCTGACATTCTACCTCTTTCGGGGTTCAGGATTCATGAATTACTTTGGAAGGAAGATAGCCACCGATTGCTTTGAGCGGGATGGATGTCCCTTTGGAAATGATTTGAGGCGTTCCCAATAAATTTGTAACGATGCGGTGGGAAAAAACGACAAAAAAGGTATGATATAGGACAGTTTTATCAGGATATTCGTCATTATGAGCGGCAGGAGACGGGATGAACGGAGGCAACCAGCAAAATAATCGACCCGATCCGTTTGAACAAGAGCGGCAGTGGCTTCGCCTTGGACAGCGCATCCGGGACGGTGAGACTCTCCCCTTCGCCGACCAGTGGGACGCTTTCCGTGAGATTTACGCCGGACGGGCTGCTGCTGAAGGGCCGCCTCCTGCATGGATGCCCACTGAAGACCAGATCTCGAAATCCAATATCGGTAAGCTGATCGGGGAGGTGGGGCTTGCGGACTATGACGCCCTCTACCGCTGGTCGCTGGAGGATCGCGCCGGCTTCTGGGCCGCAGTGATCGAGCGGCTGGGTATTGTTTTCGATCATCCACCCGATGCCACCGCTGACTTCTCCGCCGGAGTGGAAGAGGTACGCTGGCTGCCCGGTGCGCGGATGAACATCACCGACAGCTGCTTCCAGGCCGATCCCGACCGGCCGGCGGTGATCTGGGCCCGCGAGCAGGACGATGAGCGGCAGGTCACCAGTTACGGCGAGCTGGAGGCGCTGGTCAACAGGGCTGCCGGCGGGATCGCCCGCCTGGGCTTGCCCCGGGGGAGCGCCGTG
This sequence comes from Acidobacteriota bacterium, assembly GCA_032127265.1. GTDB lineage: Bacteria > Acidobacteriota > JAQAZP01 > JAQAZP01 > JAQAZP01 > JAQAZP01. The sequence continues at coordinate 6,961 of JAQAZP010000309.1, read as the reverse complement.
GCCCTGTTCATGCCGATGAACCTCGAGTGCGTTGTGGCGTATCTTGCGGTTGTTCGCGCCGGGCTGCGGGTGATTTCCATTGCCGACAGCTTTGCCGCCGGCGAGTTGGCCCGGCGTCTGGAGCTGGGCCAGGCCCGGCTGGTGGTGACCCAGGAGGCCTATCTCCGGGGCGGGAAGGAAGTGCGTCTCTACGACAGGGTCAGGGCGGCCGGGTCGCCAACGGCGGTGGTGGTGCCCATGGACCCGGAGAGGGAGGTGGCGCTGCGCGAGGGTGATATCCTCTGCGATCATTTTTTGGCCCCCGAGACCGAATTCACCTCCGTTACCGCCGGCCCCTATGACGTGACCAACATCCTCTTCTCATCCGGCACCACCGGGACGCCGAAAATGATCCCCTGGTCCCACCTGACGCCGATCAAGTGCGGGATGGACGGCCGTTTTCACCAGGACATCGGCGAGCAGGACGTGGTGGCCTGGCCCACAAACATCGGTTGGATGATGGGCCCCTGGCTGATCTACGCTACCCTGCTCAACCAGGGAACCATCGCACTATACGAAGGTGCGCCCACCGGGAGCGACTTCGCCCGGTTCGTGGAGCGGGCCGGGGTCACCATGCTCGGCGTGGTGCCATCGCTGGTCCGCGCCTGGCGTTCGTCCGGCGCTCTGGACCACGCGGACTGGAGCGGCATCCGGGTGTTCAGCTCCACCGGCGAGCCATCGGCCGCCGAGGACTACCTCTGGCTGATGAGCCGGACGGGATACCGGGCGCCGGTGATCGAGTATCTGGGGGGCACCGAGATCGGCGGTGGGCTGATCACCGGCACGGTGGTCCAGCCGGCCTCGCCGGCCACGTTCAGCACGGCGGCCCTGGGGATCGGCCTGCTGATGCTTGACGACCAGGGCCGGCCCGCGGCAGAAGGCGAGCCGGGGGAACTGTTCGTGGTGCCGCCTTCCATCGGCCTCTCCCAGAGCCTGATTGGAGGCGACCACCACAAGGTCTATTACGAAGGCTGCCCCGCCGGGCCGGAGGGCGAAGTTCTGCGCCGCCACGGCGACCGGATGCAACGGCTGCACCGTGGATTTTTCTGCGCCCGGGGGCGGGCCGATGACACGATGAACCTCGGCGGGATCAAGGTCAGTTCGCTGGAGCTGGAACAGATCGTTGACACACACCCGGCGGTGCAGGAGTGCGCGGCGGTTGGGGTCCAGCCGGGCGGAGAAGGCGCCGAGCAACTGGTGCTCCACCTGGTGCCTGACACCGGAACGATTGCGCCGGGCACGGACCGGCTGAAAGCGGAGCTGCAGCAACTGATCCGCGACCGGCTCAACCCGCTCTTCCGGATCCACGACCTGGTGCTGCTCCCGGATCTGCCGAGGACGGCTTCGAACAAACTGATGCGCCGGGTGCTCAAACAGCAATACCTGGATCGCCATACGGAGAATAAACAATGAAAGTAACCGACCTGTTCGTGAAATGCCTGGAGAACGAGGGCGTGCGATACATCTTCGGCGTCCCGGGCGAGGAGAACGAGGACTTCCTCTTCTCGCTGGAAGGGTCGTCGATCCAGTTCGTCCCCTGCCGCCACGAGCAGGGGGCGGCCTTCATGGCCAACGTCTGGGGGCGGATCACCGGCCGGGCCGGGGTCTGTCTCGCCACCCTCGGCCCCGGGGCCACCAACCTGATCACCGGGGTGGCCGACGCCAACCTGGACAAGGCGCCGCTGGTGGCGCTCACCGCCCAGGGCGGGATCACCCGCCTGCACCAGGAGAGCCACCAGTATATCGACATCGTCCACATGTTCGGGCCGATCACCAAGTGGAACTCGGCCATCTCCTCGCCGGAGGTGGTCAGCGAGGTGGTGCGCAAGGCCTTCCGGGCGGCACAGGCGGAGAAGCCGGGGGCGACGCACATCGAGCTTTCCGAAGACCTGGCCGCCGAAGAGGCGGTGCACAAGGTGACGCCAATCCCGGCGCGTCGGGTGCGGCGGCCGGCGCCGGACTACAAGGCGATCAACCGCACCATCGAACTGCTGGAGCAGGCAAAGCGGCCGCTGATCATCGCCGGCAACGGCGCCATCCGCAAGCTGGCCAGCAAGCACCTCACCGCCTTTGTGGAGCGGCACGGCATCCCGGTGACCACCACCTTCATGGGCAAGGGCGCGCTGAGTGATGACTCGCCCCTCTCGCTGATGAGCATCGGCCTCGGTTTTGTGCGGGACTACGTGATGGAGGCGGTGGACGAGTCGGATCTGATCATCACCGTGGGCTACGACATCGCCGAGTTCCAGCCGGAAAAGTGGAACCCCAACGGGAAGAAGGTGGTACACATCGATTTCATCCCGGCCGAAGTCTACGCGCACTACGAAGTGGACGTGGAGGTGGTGGGCGACATCTCGGGCGCCATCTGGGAGCTCGATCAGAAACTGAGCGACCGCGACCTCAGTTTCGACCGCCAGTGGTTCGCCCCGATCCGCGAGCGGATCCTGGAGAGCCGCAAGCAGTGCTTGCTTACGGAGGGGAAGCCGTTCACCGCTCCGGGTGCGCTGCATGAGATCCGCCAGGTCCTCGATCCCTGCGGCCTGCTGATCAGCGACGTGGGGAGCCACAAGATGTGGATCGGCCGCAACTTTCCCACCCTTTGCCCCAATGGCTGCATCATTTCCAACGGATTGGCCAGCATGGGTATCGCCCTGCCCGGCGCCGTGGCCGCCTCGCTGGCCGATCCCGGCCGGCAGGTGGTGGCGGTGATGGGTGATGGCGGGTTCATGATGAATTCCCAGGAGCTGGAAACAGCCAAACGGCTGGGTGTGGGGTGCACCATCATCATCTTCAACGACAACGACTACGGCCTGATCGCCTGGAAGCAGCGTCTTTCCAGAGGTCGGTCGATCTTCACCAGGTTGAGCAACCCCGATTTCAAGGCCTACGTGGAGAGCTTCGGCATCAAGGCCTACCGGCCGGAGAGCCTGGCCGAGCTGCGAAAAACCCTGCGGGAGACCATCCCCTCCGGCGAGCTGTCGGTGGTGGAGATCCCGGTGGACCCGAGCATCAACATGGAACTGGTGGAAAACCTGAATCGATACTGGAGGGATAAAAAATGAGCCTGGACGTGGTCAACCCGGCCACCGGCGAAACGGTGGCCACCTATGACGAGATGACTCCCGGGGATGCGGCCGCCGCCGTTGACGCGGCCCACCGGGCCTTTCTCCAGTGGCGGCACACCGGTTTTGCCGAGCGGGCTGTCTTGATGCACAAGGCTGCTGATGGTCTGCGGGCCAGGGAAGATGATCTGGCCCGGCTGATGGCCGAGGAGATGGGCAAGCCGGTGAAGCAGGGCCGGGCCGAAGTGGCCAAGTGCGCCGCGGTCTGCGACTACTACGCGGAAAATGCCCCGGGATTTCTGGCCGACGAGGCCATCGAGACCGAGGCTTCGCGCAGCTACGTGGCCTTCCGGCCGCTGGGCGTGGTGCTGGCGGTGATGCCCTGGAACTTTCCCCTGTGGCAGGTCTTCCGCTTCGCCGCCCCGGCCCTGATGGCCGGCAATGCCGGTCTGCTCAAGCACGCCTCCAACGTGCCGGGCAGCGCCCTGGCCATCGAAGAGATTTTCCGCGAGGCCGGCTTTCCGGAGGACATCTTCCGCACCCTGCTGGTGGGCAGCGCCCAGGTGGAGGCGATCATCATCAACCCGCTGGTCAAGGCGGTGACCCTCACCGGGTCCACCCCGGCCGGCCGGGCCGTGGCTGCCGCCGCAGGCCGGATGCTGAAAAAGACGGTTCTGGAACTGGGCGGAAGCGACCCCTACATTATCCTCGAAGACGCGGATCTCGAGCAGGCGGCGGAAGCCTGCGCCGTCAGCCGGCTGATCAACGCCGGCCAGAGCTGTATCGCCGCCAAACGGTTCATTGTTGTCGAAGCGGTGCGGGAGAAGTTCGAAAGACTGCTCACTGACCGTATGGCCGCCCGCACCATGGGCGACCCGCTTGTCGAGGGAACCGACATGGGGCCCCAGGCCCGGGAAGACCTGCGCGACGAGCTGCACCTGCAGGTGCGGCGCTCCATCGAACTGGGGGCCACAGCCGTGCTGGGCGGTGAGATCCCCGATCGCCCGGGCGCCTGGTACCCGGCCACCCTGCTCAGCGGGGTAAAGAAGGGGATGCCGGCCTACGAGGAGGAACTGTTCGGCCCGGTGGCCGCGGTGATCGGGGTGGCCGATGAAGCCGAAGCCATCCGGGTGGCCAACGATTCGATCTTTGGTCTTGGCGCCGCCGTGTTTACCGGCGACAGTGTCCGGGGCGACCGGATTGCCGTCGAAGAGCTGGATGCGGGATGCTGCTTCGTCAACGAGTTCGTCCGCTCCGACTCGCGTCTGCCCTTTGGCGGGATCAAGGGAAGCGGGTATGGCCGCGAGCTGTCCAGCTTCGGCATCCGGGAATTCGTCAATATCAAGACCGTGTATGTCAAATAAAAGTGACCGGTCGGGAAGAGAGAGGGATACAATGTCCGAGATACCTGGCAACGACAACATGAGATGAAGCACCAACAGCGGGCCGGGTGCCGGCCTGATGATGGGTATCGGAATCGGAGCGGCGGTGGGCGTGGCCCTGGACAACATCGCCGTGGGGATCGGCGTGGGGGTTGCCGTGGGCCTTTTGTTCAGCGGCCTGTTGAAAAAGATCATCAAGCCGAAATGCTGATCGGCCGGTGAGGGCAGGGGAAGGGTGGAGCGGGATGAACGAGTTCGAGAAGAAAGTCAGCACAGGGGAGCGGGAAGGTCTGCACAGCAATGCCATCGAGATCTTCCAGGTCAACCTCGGGCTGAACTGCAATCTCTCCTGTGCCCACTGTCACCTCGAAGCATCCCCGCAGCGCACGGAATCGATGGACTGGCCCACCATGGACCGGACCATTGAAGCGGCCAGACAGGCCGGCTGCCGTTTTTTCGACCTCACCGGCGGGTCGCCGGAACTGAACCCCCACTTCCGCCGCTTCGTCACCGCACTGCGCCGCGTCGGCAACACCGTCCAGGTGCGGACAAACCTCACCGTAATGCTCGAGCCGGGGATGGGCGACCTGCCGCAGTTCCTCGCCGGTGAACGGATCCGGCTGGTGGCTTCTCTTCCCTGCTACCTCGAGGAAAACGTTGACCGCCAGCGGGGGTCTGATGCCTACCGCCGCAGCATCGAGGCGATCCGGCGGCTCAATGCCCTGGGTTACGGCAGGGAAGACGGCCTGCAGCTCAACCTGGTCTACAACCCGGCGGGGGCCAGCCTGCCGCCGGCCCAGGAGAGCCTGGAAGCCGACTACCGCCGTGAGTTGAACCAGCGGTTCGGAATCAGTTTCACCCATCTGCTCACTGTGACCAACATGCCCATCGGCCGGTTCAGGCGGCATCTGGCCGCTGACGGCAAGGAGACGGAATATGCCGGGCTGCTGCGGGACGCTTTCAACCCGGGCACGGTGGAAGGATTGATGTGCCGGCACCAGGTGAGCGTGGCCTGGGACGGCTCGCTCTACGACTGCGACTTCAACCTCGCCCTGGGCATGTCGATGAACCACGGGGCTCCGGATCACATCAGCCGCTTCGATCCGCAGGCGGTTCGCTGCCGGCGGGTGGTCACCGGCCGCCACTGTTATGGCTGCACGGCCGGGTTCGGTTCTTCCTGCGCCGGAGCGCTGGTCTGACCGGCGGTTGGGGGGTCTGGCCGTGGATCCGGAATTGCGTAACAGGCTGGTTATTTTCACCCGCTACCCGGAAGCGGGCCGGGTAAAGACGCGTCTGATCCCTGTCCTGGGCGAGGAAGGGGCGGCCGATCTGCATCGCCGGATGACCCGCCGCACCCTGGCCGCGGCGAACGAGCTGGCACAGCACGGCCTCGCCTCAGTGGAGGTCTGCTTCACCGGCGGCGGAGAACAAAGGATGAAACAGCTCTTCGGTGAAGAGTTGAAACTGGTCCCCCAACTGGAGGAGGGCGATCTGGGAGAACGGATGCACGCCGCCTTCCAGCGCTGTTTTGGCGAGGGGGCGGAAAAAGTGGTGATCGTCGGCACCGACTGCCCGGGGCTGTCGGGCCGGATCATGCTACGCGCCTTCGACGAGCTGGATCAGACACCGCTGGTGCTCGGCCCGGCCCGCGACGGCGGCTACTATCTCATCGGGCTCACCGGGGTCCCCCCGAAGCTCTTCGAGGGGATTCCCTGGGGCACCGACAGAGTTCTGGAGATGACCATGGACCTGGCGAAGCGTCTCGAGCTTCCCGTGACCCTGCTCATCCCTCTCGACGACGTCGACCGGCCCGAAGACCTGCAAATGACAGAACTACGTTACCTGGAGGAAGATTGATGAACCTTTTCGAAGCGATCGAAGGACGCCGTTCCGTGCACAGTTTCGACGCCAGCAAGCGGATCCCCCGCGCCGACCTGGAGAAGCTGATCACCCTGGCCACCAAGTCCCCCTCTTCCTGGAATCTCCAGCCCTGGAAGTTCCTGGTGATCGAGGATGACGCGAAGCGGGCCGAGATCCGCAAACTGGCCTGGGACCAGAACATCATCACCGATTCCAGCGCCCTGGTGCTGGTGCTGGGCAACACCGACCCCCACGAAAACAAGAAGGAGATTTTCGACCAGTGGCGCAGCAACGGGATCATCAACGATGAGGTCCACGCCACCTGGTCGCAGGCCGTGGGCGGAGTCTACCCCACCGCCTACGAGCAGCATGAGTATGCCATCCGCAACAGCTCCTTTGCCGCCATGACGCTGATGCTGGCCGCCCACGGTATGGGCCTGGCCAGTTGCCCGATGATCGGGTTCGACAAAAAGGCTGTCAGCGAGTTCATCGGGGTCAAGGCACCGTGGATTCTCTCCTTCATGATCTCACTGGGCTACAGCGAAACCGGGGAGAAGTTCCCCCGCCAGCAGCGTTACGGGCTGGACAAGGTGCTCTGTATCGACGAACTGACGTAAC
>JAQAZP010000308.1:0-2723 GCA_032127265.1 Acidobacteriota bacterium | reverse complement strand
CAACTGCTCGGCCCGCTTGCCGCGGATCTCCTCGAGGTCGCTGCGCACGTGCTCCACCCGGCCCACCTCGCTGTGGGCGTATTTCACCGCGCCGGTCATCTGGGCGATGGCCCGCACCATCTCGTCCAGCACCCGGCCGCTTTTGACGAAGGGCGCCGAGGCGTGGTAGCCGCGCTGCCGGTCGCCGGGAAAGATGTTTACCTCCTGGTCGCCGATGAGGAAGAATTCCAGCTCGCCCATGGCGTAAAACTCCATGCCGGTGGTCTCCGTGAACTGGCGCGAGGCATTGTGCAGGATGTTGTCCAGGGCGAAGGGCGCCCGTTCGCCTTCTGCTGTGAGGTAGCGGCAGACCAGGTCGAGGCTGCCCGACTCGAAGGGGTTGAGGAAGGCGGTCTTGTACAGCGGCACCACGTAGAGGTCGGAGACCGAGGCGTCCACCATCCCCTTGAACAGTGACGAGCCGTCCACCCGTTCGCCGTCGGCCAGCACCCGCTCAGCCTGGTGGCGGCTGACGATGGGCAGCTTCAGTTCCTTCAGCTTGCCGTCGAGAGCGGTGTAGTGAAAGGTGATCCGTTCGATGTTCTTTTCCTCGATCACCTGGATCAGGTCGGCCCGGGTGAAGTCCTCGGCCGGCTTGTCCAGGATCACCGAGATCGGGTTGGTCAGGGCGTAGTGTCGTTTCATTGCTGCCTCCGCAAGACCGGGATGGGCTAACTGCTGGCACCTGGTGGCGTTACCCCCATTCTCGGGGGGCGGCCATGATATAGCGGATGGGGAGGGGATGTCCAGATGGATCCGACGGTAACGGACAATTGGGGCGGATACGGAACGCGAGAGTTCCTGTGGGCCGGCGGGATCCAGGTGAGCCGCCGGCAGAGGTTAGAAGGGTGAGGGTATGGGGACGGCTACGCCGCTCCATCCCCTGCGGGCCGGAACACCACGATGGCCAGCGGCGGCAGTGTCACGTTCAGCGACTGGTAAAAGCCGTGGGCAGCCACCGGGGTGGTCTCGCCGCCGCCCAGGTTTCCCTGGCCGCCTCCGCCGTAGAGCGGCGCGTCGCTGTTCAGCACCTCTTCCCAGTGGCCGGGGTGCGGCACGCCGACACGGTAGTTGTGCCGGGGCACGGGGGTGAAGTTGCAGGCGCAGACCAGCACCTCCCGCTCGCCGTGCCCCTGCCTGAGAAAGGTGAGCACGCTCTGGCTGCTGTCGTTGCAGTCGATCCAGCGGAACCCCTCCGGATCGAAGTCGCGCTGGTAGAGGGCAGGCTCGCCGCGGAGGAACGTGTTCAAGTCGCGCACCCAGCGCCGGAGGCCCTGGTGCGGCGGGTGGTCGAGCAGGTGCCATTCCAGCGAGGCGTCGTGGTTCCACTCCGCCCACTGACCGAACTCGTCACCCATGAACATCAGCTTCTTCCCCGGGTGGGTGAACTGGTAGCCGTAGAGCAGCCGCAGGGAGGCCATTTTCTGCCACTGGTCCCCGGGCATCTTGGCTAGCATCGATCCCTTGCCGTGCACTACCTCGTCGTGGGAGAAGGGCAGCACGAAGTTCTCCTGAAAGGCATAGAGCAGGCTGAAGGTCAGGTTGTGGTGGTGGAACCGCCGGTGGACCGGGTCTTTGGACAGGTAGAGCAGGTTGTCGTGCATCCAGCCCATATTCCACTTCAGGCCGAAGCCCAGACCGCCCAGGTAGACCGGGCGTGAGACCATCGGCCAGGCGGTGGACTCCTCGGCCATGGTGACCACACCTGGGTGGCGCTGGTAGACCACCTCGTTGAAACGCTTGAGGAAGGCCACTGCCTCGAGATTCTCCCGGCCTCCGAACCGGTTGGGGATCCACTCGCCCTCCCGGCGAGAGTAGTCGAGGTAGAGGATCGAGGCCACGGCGTCGACCCGCAGCCCGTCGACGTGGTACTCCTCGAGCCAGAACAGTGCGTTGGCGATGAGGAAGTTGGCCACTTCCGTTCGGCCGAAATTGAAGACGAATGTGCCCCAGTCCATCTGCTCGCCCTGTCGCGGGTCGGCGTGTTCGTAGAGGTGCGTGCCGTCGAAGAGGCCGAGTCCGTGCCCGTCCCTGGGAAAGTGGGCCGGAACCCAGTCGAGAATCACGCCGATGCCCCGTTGGTGCAGGGTGTCGACGAAGCCACGGAACTCGTCGGGCGTGCCGAATCGACTGGTCGGGGCGAAATAGCCGACGCACTGGTAGCCCCAGGAGGCGTCCAGCGGGTGTTCGCTCACCGGCAGCAGTTCGACGTGGGTGTAGCCCATCTCGCTGACGTAGTCGGCCAGCTGGTGGGCCAGCTCCCGGTAGGAGAGGAACGTGCCGTTCTCGCAGCGCCTCCAGGAGCCGAGGTGTACCTCGTAGACCGACATCGGCGCGGCCAGCGGGTCGGTGGCGGCGCGTCCGGTCATCCAGTCGTCGTCGTTCCAGCGGTACTGCCTGAGGTCCCAGACCACCGATGCCGTCATCGGCCTGATCTCACCGGCAAAGGCGTACGGATCGGCCTTCTCTGTCGTCTGGCCTCCAATCCGCGAGCGGATGGAATACTTGTACAGCGCGCCCGGGCCGATGTCGAACACAAACCCTTCCCAGACCCCCGAATCGGCGAGACAGTACAGCGGGTGCGTCTCGCGGTTCCAGCCGTTGAAGTCGCCGACCACTGAGACTCCCTCGGCGTTCGGCGCCCAGACCGCGAAACGGACGCCCGGGCGGCCGTCCTGCCGTCC
>JAQAZP010000307.1:0-23086 GCA_032127265.1 Acidobacteriota bacterium | reverse complement strand
GGTTCAGAAAACGGGCCTCGAAACGTTTGGGATACCGTTTAGGTGATTGAAAACAACTTCCAGAAAGGATGATAGCATGAGGAACATTGGATTGATTTTGATCGCTGCAATCTTGATTTTCGGTGTTGCCGCAGTGACATACGCCGATAATCTGGAAACCATGGGCGGCGACCATGGCGGCGACCACGGCGGCGACCACGGCGGTGACCACGGCGGTGGCCACGGCGGCGGCCACGGCGGCGGTCACGGTGGCGGTCACGGTGGCGGTGATGTTACGCCGGTCCCGGAACCCGCAACCTGTCTCCTGATCGGCAGCGGTGTTGCCGGCCTGATTGCATTTCGAAAAAAGTTCAAGAACGACTGATGAACAGGGTTCTCCGATCCCGCCATCCGGATATCGCTCATTCCGTTCACGGGGTCGGCCACCTCACGGGGTCGGCCACCGCTTGAACCTCACAGGTAGCCGAGATCGGCCAGCCGGCGGCTCACCTCTTCATCTTCGTGAAACGCTTTTCCCACGTTACCCTGGCCCAGCCGGGCGGCCTCGGTCTTCGCCATCTCCAGGTGGTCCTGAACCCGGCGGCGCAACGGTTCGGCCTGCTCGGGCCGCTCGGCGATGATGTTCACCATTTCGGCGGGGTCCTTCTCCAGGTCGTAAAGCTCTTCCTTGCCGCCTTCTTCGTCGGCGATGTATTTCCAGCCATGATCACGGCAGGAGACGATGCGGTAAACTTCCGGCGCCGTTCCCCGCCGCTTGCGGCCGCCGGCGTGGGTCGCCGCGCTGATCACCGGGTCGCCACCATCCCGGTCCGCACCCTCCACCAGGTCACGGAAACTCCGGCCCTGGAAGGCTGCCGGGATTTCGACCCCCAGCAGATCCAGCAGGGTGGGGGAGAGGTCGATGAGGCCGATCTGGGCCTCCACGGTTTTTCTTTCACCGGTGCCGGCGAGGATCAGCGGCACCCGCAGCAGCTCGTCGTAGAGTTTTGGCCCGTGGGTGAAGCTGCCGTGCTCACCGAACAGTTCGCCGTGGTCGGCGGTGATCGCCACCAGGGTTCGCTCCATCAGCCCCCGCTTTTCCAGGCCCTCCACCAGCCGGCCGATCATGCGGTCCATCCGCTCCACCCGCGCCTGGTACAGCTCACGCATCACACGGAGCGGCCTGCGGCGGGCGCCGAGCAGCAGCTGGATAGTGGCGCCGAGATAGTTCAGCCGTTGACCGATGCCCGGTGTATCCAGCGGCAGGTAGGGGTAGTGGACGTCCATGCAGTGCAGCCAGGTGAAAAAGGGCTGCTCCCTGGCCTCGTCGATCCAGTCCAGTGCCCGGTCGGTGGCCGCTTCACCCTTGAGAAAGGGGGCGCCGCCCCGCTGCAGCATGGCCTGGAAGAAGAGCAGCAGGGCCAGGCTGCGCCGGCCGATGGCATCCTGGACCGCTTTCTTCAGCCGCTTTACGGCGGACCTTCCGGGTGCTGCGTCCCCGTCCGGTTTGGCCTGCCAGAAATCGTCGTAGCGGTCAAATCCCCTGGCGTAGCCGCACTGTTCCGAGAGGTAGGGGTTGTCGAGGTTGAAGCCGGCCGTTCGGCGGCCCGCCGCGCGGAGCGTTTCGGCAATGGTGGCTGCACCGGGGGGCAGGCCGGTCTCGCCGCTGACCAGCGGGTGGAGCGAGCAGAGGATGGCCGGGAAAGCCGAGGGTGTGCGGGGGCCGTTGGAGATGGCGCCGGTGAAGAGGACCCCTTTCCGGGCCAGCCGGTCGAGGCAGGGGGAGGGGCCTCCGCTCTCGTGGAGGCATCCCAGGGCGTCGCGCCGCAGGGAGTCCACGGTGATCAGCACCAGGTTCAATTCTTGCGCCATAGCTTTCCCATACGTTTCCCCGCCGCCCGGACGGCCAGCTTGAAGAAGTCCTTTTCCAGCTCCAGCCTGGTCAGTGTGTAGGGCGGGCAGCGGCGGCACTCGGCCCGCAGCAGCTTCTCCCGGCGGTAGTCGAGGTTTTCCCGGCCATAGAAGAGCCTGCCGGCCGGGGTTTTTGCCGCGTTGCCGATCTCTGTGCTGTGCGAGCAGTAGTAGAGGGTGCCGTCGTGTCCCAGCAGAGCACCGGCAAACGCGTAGTAGCAGGAGAGGGTGCGCTCCCGGCCCTCCTCGAGCATGCGCAGAATCTCCCCGTATTTCAGGGCCGAGGGATTGGCGGCGGAAAAATCCGCGGCCAGCGACCGGATGAAATCGGTGAGCCGCCCCCGGTCCTCCCGGCCGAGGAACCGCTCGCGGCAGGCCTGGTTGTGAAAACGCTCCCGCTCCTCGCCGAGAACAAAGCTCAGCGGCAGTTCCTGCTCCCCGGCCCAGTGCAGCAGCGCCGGCGCCTGTTCCAGGTTGTCCCGCAGCAGGACGCAGTTCAGCGAGCAGCTGAGCTGGCCCCGGCTCCGTCTCTGCTTCAGCATCTCCAGCGTGGCGCAGGCCTTTTCAAAGGCCCGGTCCACCCCGTAGATTTTGTTCAGCGTGTCCCCGGCGGCGTGGAATGAAACCGACACGTCCAGCAACACTCCCCGGTGCGACAGCAGGCTGGTGATCGATTCCAGATGCCGGTCGATCCGCTCGGTGAGCAGGCCGTTGGTGGTGATGCTGACCCGCTTCAGCCCGGGGTTGTTTTCGACAAAGATGCCGATCAGTTCCATCAGGTCCTTGCGCAGAAAGGGCTCGCCGCCGCTGATCCCGACGTACTGCAGTTTTGAGAAGAGCCGGTCGGACAGCACGCGGCGCCACTGTTCGATGTTCAGATCGCCCTCCGCCGAGGCCTTGTCCTCCCACAGGCCGCACATCACGCAGCGGGCGTTGCAGCGGTGGGTGGGGATGAGGTGCAGGATCCGCGGCAGGAAGGGTGCGCGCCGCAGCGGCTGCAGCAGATTGTAGCGGGTCCAGGTGGCGAGGATTCCGGGCAGCAGGGAGAGCGTGCTCATCATCGTGCTATTCGGCAGACGCCGCCCCCTTGCCGCGGAAGCGGCCCAGCATGCGGTGCAGCCGGGACCTGCGGTAGAGAATGGCCAGGCCGGTGGATGGCGGCAGGGCCCGGAAGTGGATGCCGAAGCTGACAGAGAGCTTGTAGACCAGGTTGAACAGCCGGTTCGAGGGCAGTTTGACCAGCTGCCGGGTGAGCGGGGCCAGCCAGGGCAGCAGCACGGTGAGCGGGAAGAGTTTGTGCAGGTTCTCCTGCAGCCGTTTCTCTCGCGGGTCATCGTATTTCAGCGGCGCCTCGAGGCCGAAGCCGAATGAGGATTCCATGGCCTGCAGGTCCTCGTCGTCCACCATCCCCAGTTGTGCCGCGTAGGTGTGGATATCGGTGCGCGGGTAGGGCTGCAGCACGGCCACCGAAGCGAAGTGCGGCCGGCACTGCAGGTTCAGCTCCAGGGTTTCCCAATCGGCCTCGAAGGACCCGCCGGGGATGGCGAGAATATTGGCGGTGACCAGCTTGATCCCGGCGGCGGTGATGGTGCGCGAGGCGTCGATGATCTCCTTGCGCGACATGTTGCGCTTGAGGATCTCGTTGCGCACCCGGTCGTTGCCCGCCTCGAGGCCCATGGTCATCCGGTGGCAGCCGGCTCCGCGCAGCAGCCGCACCGTCTCTTCGGTGACATAGTTGGCCCGCACGAGGCAGGAGAAGGGCAGGCCGATCTGCTCGCGGTACTTGGCGGCGAACTCCCGGGTCCACTCCTGGTGCAGGATGAAGAGGTCGTCCATGAAGCGGATGAAGCGGTAGCCCCCGGCCTTGAGCTGCTTCAGCTCCTCCATCACGTGGTCCACGCCGCGGCGGCGGATGAACCGGCCCTTGCCGCGGTAGATCTTGCGATACAGGTGGTTGTAGCAGTAGGTGCACTTGTAGGGGCAGCCGCGGCTGGTGATCACGATGGCCTGGGCCAGGCTGGTGGGCATGGCCCGGCGGAACAGGTCGTGGTCGGGCAGCGGCAGGGAGTCCAGGTCTTCGATCAGCGGACGGACCTCGTTCTTGTGCACCGTGCCGTTCTCCCGCACCCACCAGTTTTCCAGGCTGTTCACCGGGTCCCCGTTTTCCCGCCCGCGGACCATCTCCAGCATGGGGTACTCCCCTTCGCCGATGCAGATCGCGTCCACTCCTTCCTCCTCGATGATCTCGGGGAAGAACGTGGGGTGGGGACCGCCGAACACCGACCAGGCATGGGGATGGTTCCGCTTCACCGCGCGGTTGACCTGCAGGTAGTGCCGGATGTAGGCCGTGGTGGCGCTGAAGGCCAGGATGGTGGGCTCGCCGTCGGCCAGCGTGCGGGTCAATGAATCCTCGTCCGCCGGCACCACGCGCACCTCGAAGCCGTTCTCCCGGAGCAGGCTGGAGATCACCATCACCCCGGGGTACTGGTTGTACTCCTTCTCCAGGTTGTGGACCGGCCAGAAGATGCGCATCGATCAGGCCTCTCTCACTTCTGCAAAACCGCGGTCACCCGGGTCACCAGGTGCTCCCTGAGAAACAGGTTCCGCTTCGGCCGGGGAACCACCCACCGCGGCACGTGCTCCCGGACCAGGGTCAGGGTGAACGGGGAAGCCGCCACCAGGGCGCGAAACCGTCTGATGGTCATTCTATTCAATTGCCGGAGCTGGGCAACCGTGCGCGCCGCCTCCACTTCATTCAGCTTTTTCGGGGTGATCATCCCGCTGCCGTCGCCGGCGTCGGCACGGAAGCCCTCCTTCCAGACCTCCAGCAGCGGCTCGTTGGCAAAGAACAACTGGGCCCAGGGGATCCGGACGTAGGCGAAGAGGTGGGCACCCCAGGGGGAGCCATAGGGCGGGAAGACGATGTGCGCCGTCCCGCCCGGTTCCAGCACCCGGTAACACTCCAGCAGTGCCTCCGCCGGCCGCTGCAGGTGTTCGAAGGCGTCGTTGAACAGCACCACCTGGAACCGGTTGTCCTCCAGACCCTCCAGCCGGCCGGCGTCCCGCACCAGGAAGCTCGTGTTCCGCGCGTTCCTGCTTGCCGCGAACCCGGCGGCGCGCTCAACCCGCTCGGGGTCCAGGTCCACCGCCACCACCTCCTTCGCTCCGTTGCGGGCATACCAGGCCGACTTGCCGCCCAGACCGCATCCCACGTCGAGCAGCCGCTTGAGCCGGATGTCGTGATACGGGGAGAACCCGCGCAGCGAATCGCCGGCATTGTCATACTCCCACTGGGCAAAGGCCAGGTGATCCCGCCGTTTGCCCAGGGCCGGGGCGCCGGCCCGGGGAAAGCAGCGGTTGACCAGTCGGCAGATGGCGGTGCTTTTGATCTTCATCTGACCAGGGCCTCGTACACGGCGGTGAGCCGGGCGAAGTGCGCGTCGGGTGAGTAGTCCTCCCGGAAAACCTCCAGCGATTTCGCGCCCAGTTTCCTGGACAGTTCCCGGTCCCCGAGCAGCCGCACGGCCAACTCGGCCAGTTTGCGGTGGTCGCCCCGGGGAAAGAGGAACCCGGCGGTCCCTTCGCGAACGATCTCGGACAGTCCGCCCAGGTCGCTGGCCAGCAGCGGCATCCCGTGGGCCAGCGCCTCCAGCGCGGTGACCGGGCAGTTCTCCATCCAGAGACTGGGCAGCACACAGGCCGCGCCGGTCCGGTAGTGGGCGCCCAGCAACCGGTTTTGCACGGCGCCGGTGAAGGTCACCGAGTCGTTGATTCCCAGTGTCCCGGCCAGCGTCTCCAGGACCGGCCTGTCCGGGCCGTCGCCAATCACGGTGAGCAGGGTCCCGGGAACCGATTCGAGGATCAGGGGCATGGCGCGCAGCAGGACGTCCACGCCTTTTTCCCTGCTCAGCCGGCCCACGTAGAGCAGTCCGCTTCGCCGGACCTCTGGTTGATTCCCGCCGTCCGGGGGATGGACGAAGTTGGGCACGGTGGTCACGTTTCCCACACCGAGACTGGAGCCCATCCACTGTCCCAGAACCGCCGACGGGGTGATGAAGGTGTCCACCCAGGCCCGGATCATCCGCCGGTGCAGCCCGGTCTTCAGCCAGCGCAGGCCGTGGTAAGGCGCCCAGGCCAGGCCGCTGCGGGTGCTGGGGCAGTCCAGCAGCAGGCAGCGGTAACCGAAGCCCCAGGGACAGGGCCGGCCGTCAGCGCGGACCATCCACTTTCGCGGGCAGACATGGTTGAAGTCGTGAACGGTCATGACCACCGGGATACCGCGTTCCACGGCAGCCCGCAGGGGTAGCGGCGAGAGCCTGAGCGAGAGGCTGTGGGCATGGAGCAGGTCCGGCCGAAAACGGTCCACCGCCTCTCGGAGCTCGGCGAGGTAGCGCCAGCCGGCCCAGCGGGTGAAGTGGCTGCGCAGGCCGCCTCCCGCACCGGCGGGGCTGTAGATCTCCACCTCCCAGCCCCGGTGCGCCAGCAATTCCGAAGCCTGTTTGATGTAGCTCCGGATGCCGCCGGTGTACTCGAAACTGTCGGTGATCTGCAATAGACGTCGCATGGTCAGTGTGCCGTTTTCAGCCGTGGCGCTGCCGGTAGAGGGCCGGCTCGACCATGGCCGCCATCCGGTCCAGATCGAGGTCCAGACCCAGGTGACCGGCCACCCGCCGGACGGCCGTGTCAGGATGTTCCACCAGCTGGCGGAAGTCGCAATACAGCACGTCCAGGGCCGGCTGTTCGGCGAGGAAGCGCTCCACCTGGGCCAGGTGAGCAGTGAACAGCTCCTTCATCCGCCGGTCCGGCGGTTGGTCCTGGTCCTTGCCGAGGTTCTGGAGCATCACCGCCTGGGAGGCCAGCACTTCGTCCAGGTCCCGGCGCATGAATATGATCTTGTAGTTCCGGTCCTTCGGTACATCGAAGAGCAGCATCGAGACCATCTTGAACACCTTGCCCTCGGCCTTGCCGAGCCAGGAGGAATCGGCCTTGATGGTTTTCGCTTGTTCGAGTTCGTAATATCCGCGGGGGTTGTCCGAATCAGCTTGCCGCCGCCCGTCGGTGAACGCCTCCAGACCTCCAGCTTCCAGCAGGCGCATCATCATCGAAGTACCCGACCGCGGTAGCCCGGAGACGATGGTGATCATCGGTACATCTCCTGCCGCCGGACTGCCCGGGCGGGGGACTGCCGGCAGGGTGAGTGTTGATCGAGGGGCGACGAAGTGTAAAAATGAATGATACAGTCTGGATCAGGGGAATTGCAAAAATCGGCGGCAGGGACGCCGGCTGACGGAGGAAAATCAATGACAGATAGCTGTGACTACGGATACACCAAGTCGATGAAAGGGATCGATTTCGACACCGCTCTCCAGCGGGTGACCGCGGCGCTCAAGGAGGAGGGCTTCGGCGTACTCACCGAGATCGATGTCCAGGCCACCTTGAAAAAGAAAATCGATGTCGACTTTCGCCGCTACCGCATCCTCGGCGCCTGCAACCCGGTGCTGGCTCACCAGGCCCTGGGCCTGGAACTGCAACTGGGCTTGCTGCTGCCCTGCAACGTGGTGGTCTACGAGGACGACCAGGGGCAGGCCACGGTGTCGCTGATCAAGCCGGCGGAGATGTTCAAGGTGGTGCGCAATCCCGAGCTGCAGGCGGTGGCCGGCGAGGTGGACGCCAAAATACGCCGTGTTTTCGACGCGCTCTAGCCCCCATTTCTCACAGCCCATCTGCTGCGGAGGCGGAGACCCGTGAGAAAAGGGGGCTAAATATCGATGACCGGGCGGTCCGCCCCGCTGCCCAACCCCTGGAAGCGGCGGAAGAGCTTGAAGTAGAGGATCGACCCGAACTGACGGCCCAGCGACCTTGGCAGCGAGGTGTCGCCCATACACTTGCGGCACCGGGGGTGCCGGATGCGGAGGCTCCTGAAATCGTGGATCGTCCGCCGAACATCTTCCTGGTGGAACACCTCGCGAATGGTTGTTTCCCCGATGTTGCCGAAGACCGTTTCGCCGTCGTAGTCCACACAGCAGAAAACCAGGTCGCCGTTCCAGAGGATGCCGAATTGTTCGGTGAGGCCCTCGCAGCCGCCCCAGTGGGCCATCTTCAATTTTGATTCCTCAAGACCCTCCCGGACCCAGTCCCCCAACGGTCTCGACTCCAGCACCAGGTTGCGAGTGATCCGCACCTGGTTGCGGGTCAGCAGATGCAGCTTTGCCAACCGTTGTTCCAACTGGCGGTGCCGGGCTTCGAACTGCGCCCGCACTTCGTCCCGGGAGCACTTGCCCACGGTGATTTCAAGCCACTTCAGAGCCTGGCGAGCCAGTTCTTTCCGGGTGTCGATGATGCTCATCTGCCGCGAGGGGAGGAGGAAGCGCTTGAACGGCGTGACCAGCAGGGAGAGGACCACCCTGCTCCGGTGCTCCTGGTCCAGGGTCCGGGCCAGGGCCGACGTCACATGGTCGCGGTATTCATCAAAGCCGATCCTGGCCTTGCGCAGTTCGAAGGAGACCGGGTCGGGCGTTTGCACCGAAACGATGATGGTATGGGTTTCGGCCTCGAGCAGCGACTGCATCAACTGGACGGTGAGCAGCCAGCCGTTGGTGGTCAGGTGGACCTGCAGCCCCAGTTTGCCGGCCAACTGCACCGTCTCCAGCAGGTGGGGGTGGAGCAGTGGTTCACCCATCAGGTGCAGGCAGACCACCGGGGCCAGCTGTTCCCCGGCAATTTCCTCCAGCGCCCGGCGTATCATATCGCGGTCCATACAGCCCCGGGGGCGGGTGATCAGACGGTCCGGGCAGAACTCGCAGCTGAAATTGCACTGGTTGGTCAGTTCGAGGTGGATCCGTTTGAACATTCTCGGCAACCTGTCTCTGGTGAGGAATGGCGCCCGGGCAACCAGCGGCGGACGGTTCAGGAGAGCAGTTCCTCGTACAATTCGTGGTGCTGTTTGCTGATGCTCTCGATGGAGAACTTTCGCCGGACCTTTTCCACGGCCCGGCGGCCGATCTCCCGGGCCAGGCCGGGGTCGTCCAGCAGGCGGAGAACGGCGCCGGCAAAGGCTTCGGGGTCTTCCTGCCCCACCAGCAGACCGTCTGATTCATGATCCACGATGTCGGTGGAGACGTCCTCGATGGCGGCCACTACGCTGGGCAGGCCGCAGGCCATCCCCTCGATCAGGGAGATGCCGAAGGTTTCCTGCCGCGAAGCGAAGACGAAGAGGTCGGACAGCCTTAGATACTCTTCCACGCGGTCGGACCGGCCGGCCAGGCGCACGGTATCCTCCATTCCCAGTTCGGCGATCCGCCCTTGCAGTTGCTCGACGAAACCGGCTTCCCCCGGATATTCCACAATGTCGGTGGGACCCACCAGCAGAAGCCGTGCATCGGGGAAGCGGTCGGCCACCCGGCGCCAGGCCTCCACCAGCACGTCCACGCCCTTGCGCGGAACGATGGACCCGGTATAGATGGCGATCTTCGCCCCGGCCGGCAGGTCGTGGGCCGCTCGCAGACGAAGTTTCTCCGCCTCGTCCGCCGGCCTGAACCGTTCGGCGGTGTCGATGCCGGCCGGGATGAAACACCTCTTCTCCGGCGGCATCCCTGCCCGATCATACGATCGGGCAACAAAACTGGTGACGCAAATATAGCTGTTGGCCAGGGCGAGGATGCGCATCTGCAGTGCGCCCAGACTGCGGCGGCGGATCGCATCCGGGACATCCCCGATCGGGTCCCAGAAGGTGATGGCCGTTTTGATTCCCAGAAGCCGAAGCAGAGGCAGCACGCCAAAGACCGGCAGGTAGGCCCCGTGAATGTGCATCACCGGGCAGTCCCGCCGGCGGAACAGGTGCCAGGCCAGCTGGAATATGAACAGCAGGTGCTGCAGCCGTCCGTGACCCCGGGGAGTGATCCGTTCCACGAGCATGCCGTTCATCCGTTCGCTGGATGCCAGGCCTCCGGTGTTGAGGGCCGCAATTAGCACCTCGACCCCCCTGGCGGCCAGCAGCCGGCTGAAGTCGTGAACCTGCTGTCCGGCGCCCGAGTATTTCGGCGGGAAATACGGCGCCACCATGCAGACCTTCATAATGCTGACCTCAAGTAGAATCAGGCATCGAGCCAGTGGGAGAGATCCCTGCCGATCAGGTCCTGGAGTTTGAGGACATCCTCGCGGTAGATTCCCGCCAGCTGCTTCCTGGTTTCCGGATTCATCGGGACCCGCTTGAGGTTTTTCACACGCAGGGAGTGAAACAGGCGGTCGGCCCGCTCGCGGCCCACCACCATTCTCATGGCCCGCTGCAGCGGTGTGCCCTTGGTCCCGTCGTCGCGGAGGACGAACATGTTCAGCAGTCGGCTGCGGGGGATGCCCGAGGGGTTGTAGGTCGTCTCGTAGTCGGGCCTGAAACCACCGTCCACTCCGATGAACTCGAAGATTTCACTCACCGTTGCCGGCGCCTTTTCCTTCAGGTCTTCGAGGAGGTAGACCTTGTGCCGGCCGAAGGCCCCGAGGAAATTCTTCACCGCTTTAAAGTAGAACCCCGCCGAGACATAGTGGGCCATGAACTGCACCTTTTGCTCGATGCGGTTCTGTTCGTCCTTCATCGCGTCTTCGAAGGACAGGGGCTCGCCGTAGCTGGCCGAAGCGTAGGTCCAGTTGGAGTAGGCCCGGTCGATGGGGTTGCGGATCAGGATGATGATCTGCGGGTCACCGAGCAGTTTTTGAATTTCCGGCACCGCCTCCTCGTGGTAGTAGAGGTTGCTGGTGGTCACTTCGCCCCAGGCTTTGGTCCGCCCGGTGGTTCGTTTGCTGAACAGCTCCCGGTATCCCTGCTCGTCGTAGCTGGTCACCGCGGGCCAGGTTCCGGCCATGCTCTCGCGGCAGAAGATGTAGGTCTCCTTGCAGGGCGGGACGCAGATCTCAGGGTGCTGCTCCATGAAGTAGTGCAGTGATGTGGTGCCGCTCTTGGCCGCGCCCACCACCAGGAATGTGGGGAGTTTGCTCATCGGTCACTTGTGAATAAGGCCGCCAGTGTTGCACCGGCCGACCCGGGAACAGTTACGGACGGTAAGGTTAACGGAACACGAGGGGGGGAGTCAAACCGCGGGGTGCCGGCCTCATTTAAGCACCGGAATCGGTTCGTCCTTGCGCCAGAAGCGCCGGCTGGGCGGCATGGCCCCGCGGCGGAAGAGGTCGGTGTGCGTGCCCTTTCGCGGCCGGCCCACCAGCAGGCCGCTGCGGTCCTGGATCATCCGCTCCACCACGTCGTCGGGCCGTTCCACGGGCGCGGCAGGCCGGGTGGGCGCTGCCGAGACCATGAACGAGCGCCAGATAGGGGCGGCGGCCCCCGAGCCGGTGAGCCCCAGCGGGGTGCCGTCGTCGATCCCCACCCAGACCGCGGCCACCAGCGGCCCGGTCCCGCCCACGAACCAGGCGTCACGAAGGTCCGATGAGCTGCCGGTCTTGCCGAAGACATCGCGCCCCTCGATTGCCGCCGGCCGACTGGTTCCCCGCTCCACCGAGTCGCGCAGCAGATCGCGGATCAGGTAGGCCGTGGCCGGACGGACCACCTTCTTGTGCCGTGAGCGGTGCTTGGTGATCGTGCGGCCGCTGGGCCGGGCCAGCCTGGTGTACGGGGTGAGCTTGGCCCGCCGGCCCAGGCTGCCGCTGAACACGGCGTAGGCGTCGGCCAGCTCCAGCGGAGTGGCTTCCACCGCGCCGAGAACCAGCGAGGGGGGAGCCGGATCGGGGACGGTGAGGCCGGTCTCGCGAATCATTCCCGCCGTGGTGTCGAAGCCGCACCAGCGGCCGATACGGACAAAGGGCACGTTGAGGCTCTGGACCAGGGCTTCGCGGATGGTTACCACGCCCTGGTACGAGCCGTTGTAGTTTTGCGGCTCCCAGGCGCCCGACGGCAAGTCGATGCTGAGCGGGCTGTCGGCCACCTGGCGGGCGGGGTAGAGGGCGCCCTGCACCCCCGCGCCGTCAAACGCGCTGAGCAGGACCAGTGGCTTGATCGCCGAGCCGGGCTGCCGCCGGGCATTGCGCACCCGGTCAAAGACGTCGTCTTCCTGTGCCGGGTCACCACCCACGTAGGCCAGGATCCGGCCGTCCTCGGCGTCGTAGCAGACCAGGGCCGCGGCAAGCGGCACCCGGCGCAGCCGGGAGTGGTGGCGCCGCAGTTCCTCCAGTCCCTGGCGAACCGCCTCTTCCGCCTGGGCCTGGAGCAGGGGGTCGATGGTCGATTCCACCAGCACGCCCCGCCCCTTTTCCACCTGATGCTCCGCCTTGCGTCCCACGATTTCACCGAGCAGGCCGAGAAAGTGCCGGTTGCCGGCCGGGCTCAAATTAGTGGTGTGCAGCCTGGGCAGGCCGCGCAACCGGGCCTTGGAAATCTCGGTCTCCGGGGCCCAGTGCAGTTCCTGCATCCGGTCCAGCACCTGCTCCTGCCGTTCCCGCGCCCGGCCGGGATTGCGCACCGGGGAGAGGAGGTTCGGCCCCTGGACGATACCGGCCAGCAGGGCGGCTTCGCCGAGGTCCAGTTCCCGGGCCTCCTTTGAGAAGTACGCCCGGGCGGCCGCGCCGATGCCGTAGATGCTTACCCCGTCGATGTGCCCGTAGTAGACGCAGTTGAGATAGGCCTGGAGAATCTCCTCCTTGTCGTGGGCCGCTTCCAGTTCCAGGGCACGGAGCGCCTCGGAAAGTTTGCGTCCCCAGGTCCGCCGGGGTGTCAGGTCGCGGATTTTCACCAGCTGCTGGGTGATGGTGCTGCCCCCCTGGACCACCTTGCCCGCCCGGGCGTTGTTCAGCAGGGCCCGGGCAATACCCCGGGCATCGAGGCCGGTGTGGTCGAAGAACCTGGCGTCCTCGATGGCCAGTACGGAGCGCCAGACGTGCTCGGGCAGCTCGCTCAACTTCACCGGGATCCGGGGCGCACGGTTGGACTCCAGCGATTCGGTGAGCAGCTCGGGTTCAAGCCAGTGGGACCTGGGTTTACTGTGGAAGATGGGCTCCTCCCCGGTGGCCGGCGGCTCCGGTTCGAGGATCAGGCCGTCCTGGCGGCGCAGGGTCAGGCTGAACAGTTCCGCCGGGTATTCATCCCCGTCCAGTTGGTGGGGCTGGCGGTAGATCCAGAACCGTTCATGCCCGTAGAAGAACTCCCCCGGCGATTCGGGGCGCTGGTGCACGCGGCGGTAGCCCAGGCGCTCCAGGCGCCGCAGCAGGCCTGACCCTTCCACCGTGGTGCCCGGTTCGAGGGTGTAGGGCGCCGACCAGATCCGCACCTCGTTGCGCCCCATCTCCTGCTCCAGGCCGGCCATGGCCGCGGTGCAGGGGAGGAGCAGGGCCAGCATCAGTATCAGCAGCAAGTGAAGGCGGTCCGCCCGGGGGCGTGGTGCCCGGTGAGTTTTCCACATCATGGTCACCCGGTGTGATGAATCCGTGATCATCCGTACTGTTCACCATAAGAATAGTTCAGAGCCCGGCGGAAGGCAAAAAACGTGTATCGTGACATCCGGGCCTGGTGTACGATACATTTTACCAGTTAGCGGAAATCAAAACCGGAGAACATATGAATTCAGGTATCGAATCTTTTGGCCTCTACCTGATCCTGACCAACCCGGCGGCGGGCTACGAAGCCTGCGCCGAGGCGGCGGTGAACTGCGGCCTGCGCTATCTCCAGCTGCGGATGAAGGACACCCCGGATGACCGGGTTCTGCCGGTGGCCCGCCGTTTGCGCGAGATCACCCGGGACAGCAGCACCCGTTTCATCGTCAACGATTCCGTGGCCATTGCCGCCGAAGTGGACGCCGACGGGGTTCACCTGGGACAGGACGACATGGGGCTCGAGGAGGCCCGGGCGTTCTGGCAGGCCGAAGGCCGGATCTACGGGCTCTCGACCCACAACCCGGAACAGGCCCGCCGGGCCGCGGCCCTGGGCCCCGACTACATCGGCGTGGGGCCGGTGTATGCCACCACCTCCAAGGCGGTCCCCGACCCGGTGCTGGGCCTGGAAACCATGGGCCGGATGGTCCGGCAGGCACCGGTGACCACCGTGGCCCTGGGGGGGCTTTTCGAGGAGAATCTTTCCGAGGTGCTGGCCGGCGGTGCGGTGAACTTTGCCGTGGTCCGCGCGGTGAACCAGGCCGACGACCCGGAATCGGCCATCAGGCGGCTGATGGACATCTGGCAGGCCCACCGGGATTTCCCGCTCTGAGTTTCAGGGGACCGGCCGCCGTTTGCAGAGGAGAAACTGAACGGGGATGATAGCCCTCCTGCTCTATTTTCTGCTGGCCGTCCTGCTTTCCTTTCTCTGTTCGATCCTCGAAGCGGTGCTGCTCTCCGTATCCCATGCCCACATCGAACTGCTGATCAGGGACGAAGTGCGCAGCGGCCGGATCCTGCGGCGGCTCAAGCGGAAGGTGAATCAGCCCCTGGCCGCGATCCTCACCGTGAACACGGTGGCCAACACCGTGGGTGCGGCCGGGGTGGGCGCCCAGGCCCTGACCGTCTTTGGCAGCGGCTGGGTGGCCCTGGTCTCCGGGCTGCTGACCTTCGCCATCCTTGTCTTTTCCGAGGTGATCCCCAAGACCCTCGGTGCGGCCCACTGGAAGCGTCTGGCCCCTTTTTCCGCCTATGCCATATACGGCCTGATCATTCTCTGCTACCCGGTGGTGCTCTTTCTCCGCGCCGTGTCCCTGGTCGTTGCCCGGACGGGCGGGGATCCGCGGCGGGTGACCCGCCGGGAATTGAGCGCCCTGGCCGGCATCGGGGCCGACGAGGGGACGTTGATGGGCAAGGAGAAGCAGGTGATCCAGAACCTGTTGCGGCTGAAATACATCCGGGCCGGCGATGTGATGACGCCTCGTTCGGTGATGACCGCCCTGCCGAAGGACCTCACCGTGGCCCAGGCCCTGGAGCGGGCGGACAAGCTGAAGTTCTCCCGGATCCCGATCTACGAGGAGAATATCGACCGGGTCACCGGGCTGGTGCTGCGCATTCACATTTACGAAGCGCAGGCGGCGGGGAAGGACGGTCAAACCATGGAGCAGCTGGCCCAGCCCATCCATGCCGTTCCCGAGTCGAAATCCATCGCCGGGACCCTCGACGAGTTCATCAAGCGGCGGGAGCACCTCTTCCTGGTGGTGGACGAATACGGGGGGACCGAGGGGATCGTCACCCTCGAGGACGCCATCGAAACCCTGCTTGGGGTGGAGATCATCGACGAGTTCGATTCGGTGGCCGACATGCGACAGTATGCCCTGGAGTGCTGGGAAAAGAAGAAGCGGGAACTGGACGTCTGACGCATGCACCCCGACGGGGTCAGGGCGTGACCGGACCCGTATCCTGCTGAATCACTGAACGCAATCCGCAGATTCACGTATTGAATTGAAACAGTTGTTATCGTCAGATTCGACGGCGGCAAGGTTGCCGCATGTGCACCCACCGGGACGAGAAGGAGAGTGGAGGATGGAGCGCACCCGAATTTTTGTCATCGGAACCGCCCTGGTGGTGGTCGTGGCCTTGCTGGCTTTCTTTACCTACTACAAGCAGCAGCAGATCAGGACGGCCAAGGCGCCCGCGGCTGAAACGGCCAGGGAAAACCTGGACAAGCACGGACCGCAGGACCAGCTGCCGGAAGAGTCGGTGCCGCCGCCGGCGCCGCCGGAGATCCCCCGCTGGAACGCTGAGGGTTTGACCCTGGCCGAGAGCGACACGGTGCTGCGCGGGATCGTTCGCGAACTGTCCGGCCACCCGCAGCTGACCCGGATGCTGGCCCTGGACGGCCTGGCCCGGACCTTTGTCACCGCGGTGGACAACATCGCCGAAGGGGCCACCCCGGCCCGGCATCTCGCCGCCCTGGCCCCTGATGGCTCCTTCTCCCCGGGCACGGCGGGTGAGGCGTTCGTGTTCAGCGAGGAGAATGCCGGCCGCTACGACATGTTGACCGGTCTGGCCCTTTCTCTTTCTCCCAAAGACTGCGTTGAGCTTTACAGCACCTTCTACCCCATGCTGGCCCAGGCCTACCAGGAACTGGGCTACCCCGATGCCAATCTTCACCGGGCGGTCACCGGGGCCCTGCGCCACCTGCTCCGCACCCCGGAGCCGGACGGGCCGATACTGCTGGTGCGGCAGGTCACCACCTTTGCCTATGCCGACCCGCGGCTGGAAGCGCTCTCTCCGGCCCAGAAACAGCTGCTGCGCACCGGACCGGAAAACGCGCGCCGTATCCGGCAGTGGCTGACCGAGGTGGTACAACTGCTGGAGATGAAGCCGGCCGCGGCCCCTGTTTCTTGAATCGGGCGAGCGTTCACGCTAGACTTTTATTTCATCCATCACCTGTAGGGGCGAATCTCATTGCGCCGGTGCCGGGATTGGCCCGTTGACTCCGGGGGTGCGGACACGAGCATGAGATCGAAGGAATGCAGGCCAGTGTTCCGGATGAGGGCCATCGCTGTTTGTCTGGCGATCAGCGGACTCTTCCCCCTGCTGCTTTGCGCTGCCGAACCCACACCACAGCCCTCGGTAATCATGATCTGTGTCGATACGCTCCGGGCCGACCACCTCACCGCCTATGGCTGCCGTCGCCCACTCACCCCCCGCATGGATGCCCTGCTGACCGGCGGCGTGGTGATGGAGACTGCACGCACGCCGGTGCCCCTGACCACGCCGGCGGTGGCCTCGGTGCTCACCTCGCTCCACCCGCACCGCCACGGCTCCACCCGAAACGGGGTGCCGGTCTATGCCGGTTTGACCACCCTGCCCGGGCTGCTGGCCAGCCAGGGCTACCAGACCGCCGCGGTGATCAGCAACTGGACTCTGCGCGATCACCTCTCCAATCTCGGCGGCTCCTTCCAGTCTTACCACGAGGCATTTGACCGCAAGCGCTGGCGCTGGCTGTTCAAGAGCGAGGGCTCGGCAACCCTGGTCAACGGTACGGTGTTTCAATGGGCTGACGGGACCCGGGATCCCCGGCGGCCGTTCTTCATCTGGGTCCACTACATCGAACCCCACGCGCCCTACCGTTTTCACGGGGCCTATGCCGAGCGGGCCGGCATCACCGGCGGCGGCCCGGCGAATGCCAGGCAGCGCTACGCCACCGAAGTGGCCCACGTCGATGCCCGGGTGGGTGAACTGCTGGACGGTCTCCAGCAGCGGGGCCTGATCGAGGGCAACCTGGTGGTCCTGATGTCCGACCATGGCGAAAACCTCGGCGAGCACTCGGTTTGGGGCCACGGACAGGTCTGCTTCGAGGAGAGCTTGCGGGTTCCGTTGGGTATCGTCTATCCAGGGGTGATTCCGTCCGGCGGGCACCTGCGGTCCCAGGTGACGCTTCTGGATCTGGCGCCCACCATCCTGGGCCTGCTGGGAATGAAACCGCCGGACTCAATGCAGGGGCGGGACCTCTCCGATGTCTGTGCCGGTCACCGGTTGCTGGCCGAGGAACCATGCTATTACCAGGCCCAGCGCGGGGCCGTGCTGCGCCGCAAAAATGTGGACAAGGGCCGGGTCCGCGGGCCGCTGGAAATCAGCCGGATCCACGGGAACGACAAGACCACCGTCCGCTACGATTCGGCAGGGGAGTTCTTTCGCTACGCTCTGAAGGCCGACCCGGGCGAGTCGCGCAACCTTGCCCGGCCCGGTGAGCCGTTGCCTGCGCCGTTGGCGGCCTGGGAGCAGGACGTGTTTGACGCCCTGGCCCGCCGGCACCGGGAGGACCCGGAACTGGCCGAGGAGGACCTGGAAAAGCTGAAGGCCCTCGGCTACGTGGTGGATTGACCGGTCAGGCCGGATGCCATAGACTCCACCTCGTATAAATTTCGGGCCAGTGACCAGGGGTGGTGGAGTTAAGACGTGCCGAAACCCGGATCAAAACGTTTGTTCACCTGCCGACACAACTGCATTGTGATGCTCCTCTCCGTTCTGCTGCTCCTTCAGGCGCCGGCGCTCACGGCCCGGGAATCGACGGGCCAGCTGACCCTGCGCATCGACGGCGTGATCCACCAGGTCCCCGTCTACCTCCTCGATGACGATGAATACGTGGGTCTCGACGACCTGGCCGGCCTGTTTGGCGCTTCGCTGCTCTATGACGACGAGGTGGTCAATGTGGTCATCGAGTTTCGCGGGATCAAGGCGATGCTCTCGATGAAGGAATCGTTGACCACGGTGGGCGAGCGGCTCTTCCTCATCAAGCCGGCCCCCCGGTTGGTGGAGGGGCGGATATTTGTCCCGCCCGTTTTCATCAAACGGGTTTTCGGCGCGCTCTACCCCGGCGGCGCGACCTGGGACGAGGAGCGACGGCTGCTTGATTTCGGCACCGCCGGGCCGCTGGACGTGAAACTGGATCTCGAGCTGGGGCACGAACTCAGCACCCTCCGCTTCCGCTGGGCAGGCGATGCCCGCGGCCGGGTGGCGGTGGATGCCGACGGCGCCTCGGTCCACTTTCCCCTGGCCCAGGCCCTGCGCTCCGATTTTCAGAACACCCATGTGGGCAACGGTGTCATCGAGGACATCCGCTTCGGCCGCCTGCCGGACGGTACCGACGGGTTTCTGGTCAGCTTCGGGCCGCGGTTCCACTTGCACCGGGTCCGGGAGCGGGGCACGGGCGGAGAGCTGCTTCTGGAACTGTTTCGCCGGACCTCCGGCTCCGACGACGCGATCCCCATTCCCGATGACCAGGGGCGCATTGCCGAGTCCCGCCACCGCGCAGCCGGTGACAGCGGCCCTCGTCTGCTGCGCTCGGTGGTCATCGATCCCGGCCACGGCGGATCGGAGAGCGGGGCCGTGGGATCAACCGGCCTGATGGAAAAAGACGTGGTGCTGGACGTGGCGTCCCGGCTGGCCCGGATGCTACGTGACCAGGCCGGCCTCGAGGTGTACCTGACCAGGGAAGGCGACCAGATGCTGCCCCTCACGTCCCGCACCGCCCTGGCCAATCACCAGCAGGCCGACCTGTTTGTCAGCCTGCACGCCAACGCCTCCACCAGCTCCGGCGCCCGGGGTTCCGAGACCTATTTTCTCAGCGCGGAAGCCACCGACGTCGAGGCCCGCAACCTGGCCGCCCTGGAAAACCGTGTCGCGGCGGCGGTGAGCAATCCGGCCGCGGCCGGCGAGGGTCTGGAGATGATCCTCTGGGACCTGGCCCAGACCGAGTTTCTGCTGGAGAGCAGCCGTCTGGCCGAGCGGATCCAGGAGGAACTGAACCGTTTGCTCAACACGCCGAACCGGGGCATCAAGCAAGCCCCTTTCCGGGTGCTGGAAGGCGCCACCATGCCGGCGGTGCTGGTGGAAATGGCCTTTATCACCAATCCTGAGGAGGAACTGCTGCTGCTCAAGGAATCGTTCCGCGAGCGCATCGCCACCGCGCTCTACCGCAGCGTGCTCGCCTTCAAGCGGGATTACGAAACCATGTCCAAGGGAGGCGCCGCAGCCGCCCGCCCCTGAAGCTTGGAGCACCACCCGATGCCAGCCCGATACAGGTCGATGCTCAGTGCCGGCGGTCATTGCCTGCCTGTCCTGGTCTGTTTGCTCCTGCTCTGCCTAGTTGCCGGTTGGGGCTGCGGCCGCGAGCAAGGGGATGGTTCCGCCCCCGCACCTGAAAATACGGCGGCGGACGATTCCGGCTCCCAGTGGCTGGCCGCCCTCGAGCAGCCCGGCGCCGGGGAAGGCAACCGGCTGAAGGTCTTCATCTTCTACCAGTCCTCCACGAGAAATCTCCTTCTGCCGGAGGAGAACGAGATCTTCCGCACCGAACGGCTCACCGATCAGGTCAAGCAGGCCATCGAACTGCTGGCCCGGGGGCCCGCCGGCAAGGGGGCGGTTTCCGCCCTGCCGCCGGGGACCAGGCTGCGGTCGCTGTTCCTCTTTGAAGACGGCCTGGCGGTGGTCGATTTCAACGGCGCGATGAGCCGGGCCCATCCGGGCGGAGTCTGGGGTGAGCGGGCGGCGGTCTATTCCGTGGTCAACTCGCTGACCTTTAACTTCCCCTCCATTCGCCGGGTGAAGCTCCTGGTGGAAGGCCGGGAGTTGGAAACCCTGGCCGGCCACCTGAGCCTTGACCGGCCCTTCGGAATGGATCTCTCCATGGTCGGGTCACCCCTGTCCGGGCCCGGCGGTGCGGAGACTCCGCCGGAGGAGACCGGCGAAGCGGCGGCTGATGCCGGAACCGGGTGATCATGGACTCTCGACCCATTGGTATTTTTGATTCGGGCATCGGTGGGCTCACCGTGCTGCGGGAGATCACCGCCTCTCTTCCCGGCGAACGGCTGGTTTATCTCGGTGATACCGCCCGCCTTCCTTATGGCACCAAGTCGCCCGAGACCATCATCCGCTATTCCCTGCAAAACGCCCGGTTCCTGCTGGGTAAGGGGATCAAGCTGCTGGTGGTGGCCTGCAACAGTGCGTCGTCGGTGTCCATCCCCCGGCTGCGGGAGGAGATGCCGGTGCCGGTGATGGGGGTGATTCAGCCGGGTGCCGAGCGGGCGGCCGGGGCCACCCGCAGCGGTGTGGTGGGGGTGATCGGCACACGGGCCACCATCGCCAGCGGCGCCTACGAACGGGCGATCACCGGCCTGCGCCCCGGGGTGCGCCTGATTTCCCGGGCCTGTCCGCTCTTTGTCCCGCTGGTGGAGGAGGGCTGGGTGGACAACGAAATCTGCCGTCTGACCGTGGAATCTTACCTCGGCGACCTGCGGGCCGAAGGGCTGGATACTCTGGTGCTAGGTTGCACCCATTACCCGCTGCTCAAGCAGGCCATCGGCGAGGCACTGGGCGGCCGGGTGGCCCTGATCGACTCGGCCGAGGCGGTGGCCGGCCAGGTTGCCGCGCTGCTCCGCCGGGAAGGGCTGGAGAGCGGGGAGGGGGACGCCGGAGACCGTGAATACTTCGTCACCGACGCGTCGGAGCGTTTCCGCGAGGTGGGGCAGCGCTGTCTGGGCCAGGGCATCGATCGGCTGGAGCTGGTGGACATCATGCCCGGGGCTTGACGCCAGGATATACGAACTGGCGCCTGTCATTGCCGGCTGTTGATGTTCCCTCAGCGGAGCATAAAAGAAAATGGGTCTTCCCATTTTCAGCGAAATCGAGGGAACATCAACAGCCGGCAATGACAATCCGCAGTGCGTTTCTCAATGACAATTCACAATAGAGGTATGATGAGCAAACGAACGGACGGCAGAGCAGCGGATGAGATGCGGCCGCTGGAGATCAGGCCCGGATTCATGCCGGCGGCAGAGGGTTCGGCGCTGATTTCGGTGGGAAACACCCGGGTCATCTGCTCGGCCAGCGTGGAACAGGGTGTGCCCGGCTGGCGTGCCGGGACGGGCAGCGGCTGGGTCACGGCGGAGTATGCCATGCTGCCCAGGTCCACCGATACACGCAACACACGGGACTCCACCAGGGGTGGGCCCTCGGGACGGTCGCAGGAAATCCAGCGGCTGATCGGCCGGTCGCTCCGTGCGGTGACCCGCCTGGACCTGCTGGGCGAAGTGACCATCTGGATCGACTGCGACGTGCTCCAGGCGGATGGCGGCACCCGCACGGCCTCCATTTCCGGCGGGTTCGTGGCCCTGGCCCTGGCTGTGGCCGGCCTGCGCAAGGAGGGCCGGGTGGCGGAGAATCCCTTCACCGACTCGGTGGCCGCGATCAGTGCCGGGGTGATCGACGGAGAGCCGCTCCTCGACCTGGCCTATGGCGAGGATTCCCGGGCCGAGGTGGACCTGAACCTGGTGGCCACCGGCAGCGGCCGCCTGGTGGAGATTCAGGGCACGGCCGAGGGCGACCCCTTCACCCGGGAAAGCATGAACCGGATGGTGGACCTGGGGATGGCTGGTGCGCGGCGCATCCGGGATCTCCAGCGCACCGTGCTGGGCGGTCTGGACGCCTGGCCCTTCAGCGAGGGTGGGCGATGAAGCTGCTGCTGGCCACCCGCAACCAGGGCAAGGTCCGGGAGGCGGCCCGGCTGCTGGCCCACCTCCCGCTGGAACTGGTCTCCCTGGACCAGGAGGGGATCGAAGAGGAAGCCGAGGAGACCGGGGATACCTTCGAGGAAAATGCGGCGCAAAAGAGCCTGTTTTACAGCAGCCGCAGCGGCCTGATCACCGTGGCCGAGGACTCGGGTCTGGAGGTGGATGCCCTGGACGGTCGGCCCGGAGTGCTTTCCGCCCGCTACGGCGGGCCCGGACTGGATGACGCGGGCCGGGTACAGCAGGTGCTCCGGGAGATGGAAGGGGTGGAACCTTCCCGCCGCGGGGCCCGTTTTGTCAGCTGTGTGGCCCTCTCCCGCCATGGAGACCTGCTGGAGAGCTATCGCGGCACCTGCGAAGGGGTGTTGCTCACCGAAACGCGCGGCGGCGGCGGGTTCGGGTATGACCCGATTTTTTATGTGCCGGACCTGGGAAAAACCACTGCCGAGATATCCCTGGCCGAGAAGAACCTGATCAGCCACCGTGGGCAGGCGTTCCGCCTGCTGGCCTCTGGTCTGCTAACCATTTGCCAGGGTCCGGGTTCGGGGCCCGGCGCCGCGGCCGAATAATCTTGACAACCTTGAGGCCCTGTGCTAATTTCCGCACCTGTTTTCGGGGTGTAGCGCAGCCTGGTAGCGCACCTGCTTTGGGAGCAGGGGGTCGGAGGTTCAAATCCTCTCGCCCCGACCAGGTCGCGGGCCTTCGGACGCCTTTTTTACCAAGGGCTTCGCTGATCGGCGGGTTGGAGACAGACAGTTGACCGGGCCCCGTGCCTGCAGCGTGCGCCTGTAGCTCAGCTGGATAGAGCAACGGACTTCTAATCCGTAGGTCAGGGGTTCGAATCCCTTCAGGCGTGCCATTTTCAGCTTGGGGTGCGAGGTGGCATACATGAGGTGAGTGTAGCTCAGTTGGTAGAGCGCTGGATTGTGGTTCCAGTGGTCGAGGGTTCGATCCCCTTCACTCACCCCAATTTGCGATCCGCCGAGGAAACCGGATATTCCGGATTTTATATGTGCGCCCGTAGCTCAGCTGGATAGAGCGTCTGCCTCCGGAGCAGAAGGCCGCAGGTTCGAATCCTGCCGGGCGTACCACCTAGACCTGAATAGCTTTTCCCGACCGGAGCTGGGGAAGGCGGCAACGAGTGGGCCGTTAGCTCAATTGGCAGAGCAACTGACTCTTAATCAGTAGGTTGAAGGTTCGATTCCTTCACGGCTCACCACTACTCTTCCAGCTCTTAATGTCTTTCCAGG
>JAQAZP010000306.1:0-16028 GCA_032127265.1 Acidobacteriota bacterium | reverse complement strand
GGCCTGCAGGATCCCAACCGTCCCATCGGCTCCTTCCTCTTCATGGGCCCCACCGGGGTGGGCAAGACCGAGCTGGCCCGCACTCTGGCCGACTTCCTCTTCGACGACGAATCGGCCATGGTGCGGGTGGACATGTCGGAGTTCATGGAGAAGCACTCGGTGTCCCGGCTGATCGGCGCCCCCCCGGGGTATGTGGGCTACGATGAAGGCGGCTACCTCACCGAGAAGGTGCGCCGCCGCCCGTTCAGCGTGATCCTGCTCGACGAGGTGGAGAAGGCCCACCCCGAGGTGATGAACGTGCTGCTGCAGATCCTCGAGGACGGCCGGCTCACCGACGGCAAGGGCCGCACGGTGGACTTCACCAACACGGTGCTGATCATGACCTCCAACGTGGGCAGCCGCTGGATCGCCGAACTGACCGACCGCGACCCGGAGAAAGTGAGCGCCCGGGCCATGGAATCGCTGAAGGAGCACTTCAGCCCCGAGTTCCTCAACCGGGTGGACGAGTTCGTGGTCTTCCACAGCCTGGGCCGGGATCAGATCCGCCGCGTCGTCGGTATCCAGCTGGAACTGGCCAAGCGGACCCTGGCCGCCCAGCGCCTCACCCTCTCGGTGAGCGACAAGGCGCTGGACCTGCTGGCCGAGAAGGGATTCGACCCGCAGTATGGCGCCCGGCCGCTGAAGCGTGTCATCCAGCGCGAGCTGATGGGCCCGCTGGCCATGGCGATCCTCGAGGGGCGTTACGTCCCCGGGGACACCGTCGAGGTGGACGCCGGCACGGAGGCCGGCTGGTCTTCTCCCATCCCACCGCCAGGGCGGTGGAAGGGGAGGATAATGGGGAGGAAATCCTCGAGGGCGAAGTGGTGGAGTAGCTGCCAGATTCGACCTGTCCGATGCACAATGAGGGACGCCGTTCCGCGGCGCCCCTTTTTTGTTCCGGCGGATCAGCCTGAACAGCGAACAACTGAACAAAACCACGGCTTCCTTGTTATACCGGGTGAGAGTGATCGATACAGCAACACCGGTGGAAGGAGGCTCCACATGTTCAGCGATACACGCAAGGCACTGATCCTGATTATCTGTTTACTGGCCTGCACCATGGCCGTCCAGTCCGCCCGGGCCGACGGACTGATCATCATCCACGACCCGCCGCCGCTGCCCCACCACCCCCCCTTTCGGCCGCCGCACCGCTTCGCGCCGCTCGAGGTCAAGTACCACCACGTGACGGTGAAGATCACCGACCGTATCGCGGTCACCGAAGTGGACCAGGTGTTCTTCAACCCCAACCACCAGCGCCTGGAGGGCACTTACATCTTCCCCGTGCCCCGG
Organism: Acidobacteriota bacterium; assembly: GCA_032127265.1. Classification (GTDB taxonomy): domain Bacteria; phylum Acidobacteriota; class JAQAZP01; order JAQAZP01; family JAQAZP01; genus JAQAZP01. The sequence continues at coordinate 14,699 of JAQAZP010000306.1, read as the reverse complement.
GACGGTCAGCTGGACAGTTTCTCCATGGACGTCAACGGCCGGATGACCGAGGCCGAACTGCTCGACGCGGACAAGGCGCGGCAGATCTACGAGGAGATCGTCCGCAGCATGCGCGACCCGGCCCTGCTGGAATACGCGGGCCGCGAGGCGTTCAAGGCGCGGATCTATCCCATCGAGCCGCTGAGCGACAAACGGGTCATTCTGCGCTACACCCAGCTGCTCTCCGGGGACAACGGCATGCTGGAATACCGCTACCCGCTGAACACCGAAAAGTTCTCGGCCCGCCCGCTGGAGAGCGTCTCGGTGACCGTGGAACTGTCCGGCCGCCATGAGATCGGCTCGCTTTACTCGCCCAGCCACCCGGTGGAGATCGAGCGGCAGGGCCCGAAGCGCGCCGTAGCGGCCTGGGAGGCGAACAACGTCCTGCCCGACACCGACTTCCAGCTCTACTTCGCCCCGGAACGCGGTGAGGACCTGGGTCTCGACCTGCTGACCTGCCCGGGCAGGACTCCCGGTGAGGACGGGTATTTTCTGCTCATCGCCTCGCCCTCGGCGAGCATGGAGAAGAACCAGGCGATGGAGAAGGACGTGGTCTTCGTCCTCGACACCTCCGGCTCGATGGCCGACGGGAACAAGCTCGACCAGGCCCGGCGGGCGCTCCGCTTCTGCCTGCGCAACCTCGGGACGGGCGACCGCTTCGAGGTGGTGCCTTTTGCCACCGAGGCCCGGCCGTTGTTCAACAGGCTGGTCCCGGCCGACCGGGAGCACCTGGAGCAGGCCCAGTCGCTGGTTGACGGACTGAGGCCCATCGGCGGGACGGCCATCGAGGACGCGCTGCTCACCGCCCTGCGGCCCGCCGCCGAACAGGCCCGGGAAGGCCGTCCGTACATGGTGGTCTTCCTCACCGACGGCCTGCCGACCATCGGCAGCACCGACGAGGAGCAGATCCTCGGACGGCTGGGCGAGGCGATCGGCAAACGCACGGTGCGGGTCTTCTGCCTCGGGATCGGCACCGACATCAACACCCACCTCCTCGACCGGATCACCGCAGAGACCAGGGCGGCCAGCCAGTACGTGCTGCCCGACGAGGACCTGGAACTGAAGCTCTCATCTTTCTACGGCAAGATCAGCGAACCGGTGCTTGCCGGCCTCCGGCTTGAGATCTCCGGCGGGGTACGCACGACGAGGCTTCACCCCTCGCCGCTGCCCGACCTGTTCAAGGGCGAGCAGCTGATGGTGGCCGGCCGCTACTCCGGCCGCGGGGCCGCCGAGATCACCCTCCGCGGAACGGTCAACGGCACGCCCCGCCGCTTCACCTACCGGGCGAGCTTTCCCGGCAAGGGGCCCGGAAACGATTTCATCCCCCGGCTCTGGGCCACCCGCCGGGTAGGCTACCTGCTGGACCAGATCCGTTTGCACGGCGAGAGCGGCGAGCTGAAAGACGAGGTCACCGCACTGGCCCGGGAATTCGGCATCGTCACCCCCTATACCGCCTACCTGATCGTCGAGGACGAGGACCGGCGGGGCGTGCCGCTGCCCGCCCGCACCCTGCAGCAGTTCAGCGACGACAGCGGCCTGCGCGCCGAGACGGGCCGGATGTACCGCGAGGTGAACGAGGAGAAGAGCGGGTATGCCGCCGTGGGCGGGGCCCAGGCCCTCGACGCGCTCAAGCGGGCCGAACAGGCCGCGGCCGCGCCGGAAGCGGCGAACCGTTTCGCCAGCCGGGGACAGGCGGGAGGCGAGGCCGGGAGACCGGACCGGGTGGGACAGGCCGTGGCCGGGCAGGAAATCCGCTTCGCCGGCGGCCGGACCTTCTACCGCAACGGCGAGCAGTGGATCGACTCCGCCGTGCAGTCCCAGCCCGCCGGGAAACGGGTCCGGGTGCCCTTTGGAAGCCCGGCCTATTTCGACCTGCTGTCCAGCGACCCCCGGGCTGGTCAGTGGCTGGCCCTGGGGCGCGATGTCCTGATCCTCATCGGGGACACGGTTTACGAAGTGATCGACAACTGAACGACAGGACCCGGCAACCCCCGGGTCAGGGAGAAGAATGATGAAAAGAAAAAAGATGATGCAACTGACCGGCGGACTGCTTCTGGCAACGATGATCATCCTGGCCCAGGGGCTCACGGCCCGGGCCGAGGCCATCCTCCGGGACCCGCCCGAAGGACCGGGGCAATCCCCCAGGATCGAAGTCTGCTTCGTCCTCGACACCACCGGCTCCATGGGCGGTCTGATCGCCGGGGCCAAGGCCAAGATCTGGTCCATCGCCAACCAGCTGGTGGCCGCCGAACCCACTCCGGAGCTGAAGATCGCCCTGGTGGGCTACCGCGACCGGGGCGACGAGTACGTCACTCGGGTCTTCGATCTCAGCGACGACATCGACACGGTCTATGCCCGGCTGCAGGAGTTCGAGGCCGGGGGCGGCGGTGACGCCCCCGAGTCGGTGAACCAGGCGCTTAACGAGGCGCTGACCAAGATTCGTTGGAGCGGCGAGCGCGAAGTGCTCAAGGTGGTCTTCCTCGTCGGGGACTGCCCGCCGCACACCGACTACCAGGACGATGTCCCGTACCGCGAGACCTGCCGCGCCGCGGTGCTCCGCGACCTGGTGATCAACACCGTGCAGTGCGGCAGCGAGCCGGAGACCACCCCGGTCTGGCAGGAGATCAGCCGCCTGGCCGAGGGGCGCTTCATCGCCCTGGGGCAGAGCGGTGACATGACCGTGATCGACGCCCCCCAGGACCGGCGCCTGGCCGAGTTGAACGTTGAACTCGGCAAAACCCTGATGGCGTACGGCGGCGTCGAAGCCGAGCGGGAGGTGCGGGCCAAACAGGCGATGGCCGAGGCGGCCGCCGCCCCGGCAATGGCCGACCGGCTGGCCTACAACGCAGCCACCGGCAAGGCAGTCCAGGGTGGCGGCGACCTGGTGGACGACCTGGCCACCGGCCGGGTCAAGCTGGAAGGGCTGGACAGGGATGAGCTGCCCGAAGAGATCAGGGGCATGACGCCGGCGGAGCAGGAAGTTTACCTGGCCCGGGAGGCGAAAAAGCGCGAAGCGGTTCAGGTGGAGATCGATAAGCTGCTGGCGGAGCGCGAGGCGTATATCGCCGCCGAGACCAGAAAGCGGATTGAGGCCGGGCAAGGGAACGCCTTTGACCTGGAGGTGGCCCGGATCATCCGGGAGCAGGGCCGAAAGAAGGGGATCAAGTACGGGGATGCCCGCTGACGCCAGCCGCTCCGGAGGGGGCACTTGTATTTTCCAGGACGGCCGCTGAAACCGGGGAGACGGAGTTCAACGAGGAGGATCTACTGGTGGGTGAAGTGGTTGGGTAAACCGGTCAGGTTGCACGCCCGTTCCCTCGTCCTGCCATGACCGGCCAAAGCCCAGCGCCCAATGGTTGGAAAAGATCTGGTCGTAGAACCGCTGAGCCTTCTGCTCGACGGCGGTGCGGGAATCCACTCCAGCCCACTCCTCCAGCGACCGGACAATCTGGTCGACCGAGGACCTGCCATCAGACCCGGCTACCAGTTTCTCCTCCACCGGGTCCAGAGGTACCGGCCCGGGCGGGCGAACCTGGTTGACCAGGACGGTTTCCTGGAAATTCAACGGCATCAGGATTGCCTGGTCGTCTCGGCGGACCACCGTTCCTCCAACCAGGGGGAACAGCGATTGCCACTGCTTCTGATCGAGCAGTATCTTAATCCGGTCCAGCGGCAGCAGCTTGTAGCTGGCCAGCAGGAAGAAGAGCGTTTCGTTCAGGTAGGAGTGGAAACAGTATTTCATCTTGCCCGATGAAAGGTTGACCCGGTCCAGGGTGAAACGATTGTGGAAGGATTTCGTAAACGCTTCCGCCTCACTGGCGCTCATTCCACCTTCGGGGGGCAGATACCGGCCATCTTCAGCAACGTGAACACCCCATTCCTCCGGGTTCTGGCCCAACCGGGACGTGGGGATCAGGGAGAAGGCGGAATAGGTGATGAAATCGATCGCGTTGTGGTGCTGTTTCAGGAAGTCCACCGTCTGCTCTGCTTCCGCCTTCGTCTCGCCGGGGAACCCGAAAAAAATGTAACATTCGTTGGAGATTCCCTGGGCCGCGCTCTTCTCGAGAATCTCGCCTGCCGTTGAGACACTGATCCCTTTGTTCATCCGGTCCACCACCCGCTGGCTGCCGGACTCGAGGCCCCAGCCGATAAACCTCACACCGGCCCGGCTCATCAGTCGCAAGAGGTCGTCGTTGTTGTAGCCCCGGGCGAACCTGGTCCCCCAGAAGACAATGTTGAACGCGCCTTCCAAATTCCTGTCCACGATTTCCCGGCAGAGTTTTCTGGCCCGTCCCGGCGGTATCTCGTCATCGTTGAAGCTGAAAAACGAGCACTGGTAGGTGCGGTGCAGATGCTCCAGTGTGTCCACGACATTCTCGGCGCGCCACATCCGGTAGGTCCCGAACGCGCTGCTGCAGGTGTATTCGCAAAAAGCGCACCTGTTCCAGGAACACCCGCGGCTGGTCTGGAGCGACAGTACTCGCCGGGGGACGGGATAGAGGTCGAGGTCAAACTGTGAATAGTCCGGCGGCGGGAGGGCGTTCAGGTCCTCAACGGGTTTGAGATCGCCGCCCTTGACCTGGCCGTTCTTGATATAGAACACGTTCGGGATGCCGGCAGGTTCGCGGTTTTCGTCCAGGGCCTCGAGCAGGGCGGGCAGCGCATGATCACCCGGACCCACCACCAGATAGTCAATCAATTCGTCCTCGAACAGGCCTTCAAATTTTGCCCGGTCGATGGAGGGCGTAAAGGACCCGCCGACGATAACTGGAATCCCGGTCTCCTGCTTGATCCGCCTGCGGAGGGCGCGAGTGAACTCGTCAAAGTGGCTTTGAATGGAGAATCCCACAAATCGCGGATTGTGGCGCAGGATTTCGGCCAGATACCGATCGAGGAAACCGAGCCGGCTCTCCTCGCCGCAGGCCAGAAAATACCGGTGGACGAAAAGCAGGAAGACTCGCCAATCCTGAAGCTCTTTGACCTTGCCGGCGGAGGTCAGGTAGCGGCGCGGCTCCTTATTCAGGAAAAAGCCGGTATACAGATCCTTCAATGTTGACTGGAATTGCTCCAGGTCGAGTTTCTTGATCCGCTCGTGCCATGCCGGCAGCAGGTTGTTTCTTCGGACGAGATCCGAGATCAGGTGCCACAGTTCTTCGCTGTCCTCGATAAACATCCTCCGCAGATACCACGTCTGCCCCTTGACCAGTCTCGTGGGTATGCCTTGCGCCTCGCACTCCCCGATCAGCATGGCACAGCCGAGGTGCGGACGGTCCACCAGATTTTCGAACATCATGGGTTCAACAAGGGCAAACATCGAACGGCTCCCACTGACGGCGTCATTTCAATGAACGGGCGCCAGGAACTGGGCCGGTGAATTTTATCGGTCTTCGAAGAGCGACGCGGAACGGGCGTCGGCCACAGGGTCCTCATTATACAAGAATTCAGGAATTTCTGATCGCATTCGGCAACCCGATATATCCCGAGCCCTGACGAACCGGCAGCATCGAAAAGAGAAACAGGGGAATCCGGCCCGAATATTTTTCTCGAACCATCGAGAAAGAATTCTCGCTAGCAAGGACAACAGGGAGAAAATCGACAGATGGCCAACCGTAAGACATCAACATTCACCGAGGTGGAACTGGAGTTCATGCAGCTCCTCTGGGACCTGGGAGAAATGTCCCCGGACGAGATGCTGCAGGCACTTCACGGTAAGGGACGCCGGCTGGCCGACGGATCGGTGCGCAAGATCCTGTCGATCCTGCTGGACAAGGGGCACGTGACCAGGAAGCGCGACGGGCGAACCTACCGCTACCAGGCGGAAGTGGCGGCTTCCCTGCTCGACACCCGCGACCTGAAGGCCGGAGCTCTCGATGAGATCAAAAAACTGATCGCCGAGAAGGAAGCGAAGGAAGGGTGATGAGCATATTCGAGCTTCTCACATCACTGGACGGTTGGTGCAGCCAGTGGGCCGGTATCGTGCTCTCCCACTTCCTGCAGATGTCGTTTGTCCTCGGCGGGCTCCGATTCTGCACATTGATGCCGTTCTTTCTTGTTCGACGCCTTGACTATTGTTCAATTAAACCATATATTATCTACTATCAATACTTACAATAGCATATCACTATCGAATATGGCACGGTGATTGCTCCATTCAAAACCGCTGATCCGCGCATTCAGCTCGCAGGGCCGGCGTAGCATTGGCCCGGCCGATAGCCATCCCGGCTCGAGGCCGGCCATTTACAGGGAGGGACGACATGAGGGAAAACGATGTTTCTGGATCGCACGGACCTGCTGCCGGCTGTGGGCCGGCTTTTCGCCACCGGGCTACCCGCCGCCTGGTGACGCTGGCCCTTGTGTTCGCTCTCACTGTGGCGCTGGCCGTCATTCCAGCTGCCGCGGCGAACAACCGCAAGGTGCAGGTCTTCCCCTTCAACAACCTGGGCATGCACTGCGTGGACCGTGAATACTCAGTCTATTCAATACTCCCGCCGTTCAACGAGGTCTACGCCCAGGCCGTGTACCGCAACCCCAATGGCATGCCGGTCCTGCTTGGCAATTCCCTGGTGACCATGGAGTACCGGCCGGTGAGCGACCTCTTCGGGTCGACAAACTCCACCAGCATCGGCAAAACCGACTTCTGGGCCTATGCCTTCCAGCTCTTCGGCATCCCACTGGACATGGGCGAGGGGCTGCTGGGCTACTTCATGCCGGCGGATGACCCGCTCCAGGCCTACCCGGGAATGGAGTTCGACCCCGCCTTCCGCTGGTTCGCCATCGAGGGGCTGCCGATCACCCCGGTGGACGACGCCCTGCAGGAGAACAGCTACCCGATGATGCGCATCGTGGCCCGGCGGGCTTCCAACGGCAGTCCGGTGGGCTACACCGACGTTGTGGTGCCCGTCTCCAACGAGACCGACTGCCAGAACTGTCACGCCACCGGGCAGATGGCGGCCAGCCGCCCGGGGGTCGTCTGGTCCTCCGACCCGGACATGGAGATCCAGACCAAGACCAACGTGCTGATCCTCCATGACGATAAGAATGCCACCTCGCTGGTGGATTCCACTCCCGTGCTGTGCGCCCAGTGCCACTACTCGGCAGCACTGGACCTGGCCCATGCCGGGCCCCAGGGCGACCAGTTGAGCAAGCCCACCATGTCCGAGGGGATGCACGCCTACCACGGCCAGCAGACCCTGCCCGACGGGACACCGGTATTCCCGGTGAACGGCACCACCGAACAGACCTGCTACCAGTGCCACCCCGGCGCGGAGACCCAGTGCCAGCGGGGCGCCATGCGCACCGGCGGTATGGTCTGCCAGAACTGTCATGGCGGCATGCTGTCCGTGGGGGGGATCCACCCGCTGCTGCCCGGCGGGAGCATTGACGGCCAGAACGATGGCAACCCGCGCCGGGCCTGGATGGACCTGCCGCGCTGCCAGTCGTGCCACACCGGCGATGCGGTGAGCCACCTCAGCGGCCCGGAATATGTGATGGCCGGCGACGGCATCCGGCTGCGCCAGACGTTTCTCGAGGGTGACGAGTCGGCCTCCCCGATTCTTGCCGCCTCGTCCCGCTTCGCCGAGAACGAGAACAGCCTCTTCCGCTTCTCTCGCGGTCACGGCGGCCTGGCCTGCGAGGGCTGCCACGGCAGCACCCACGCCATCTGGCCCATCGCCACCACCTACAGCAACGACAACCTCACCGCATACCAGTTGCAGGGCCACGTGGGCACGATCACCGAGTGCGGCACCTGCCACGCGGCGGGCACGCTGCCCTCCACGGCCACCGGCGGGCCGCACGGAATGCACAACGTGAACCAGCAGTGGGTCGCCCAGCACAAGGAAGTGGCCGAGCACAACCTGGGGCAGTGCCGCCCCTGTCACGGCACCGGCCTCGGCGGCACCCCGCTGGCCCGGACCCAGAAGAACCGGACGTTCGCCGTGGGGGACGGACAACAGGTCACCCTGGCCAAGGGGACCGAGGTCTCCTGCACCCGCTGCCACGAGATGCCGGAGAATTAACCAGCCACGCAGGCGGACCGGGCTCTGCTCCAGAGTCCGGTCCGCCGTCCAGACGAAGGAATTGCACCCCGGAAACCCAGCATTGAACGTTCGCCGCCGCAAGATCCCGGCCTGTTACCCCCCGCCTCCCCACCCTTGCCATCACGCCGTAAAGCCAGTATCATGACGCTCTTACAAAAGGTATACCAATCTCGTCATGCAAATTCTTCAGCAATTGAAAAGCCGATTGGGCACGCACGACCGCCTGCTGGCCATGGGGACCAGCATCGCCTTTGCCGGCGTGGTGATCAACATGGCCATGGGCCTGCTGATCGCCGTCTTCAAGGCACGTGTGCTGACCACCGACGAGTTAGGCCTGTTGATGCTGGGCACCAGTATCGCGATCACGACTTTTTTCCTCTCTTCCGGCTTCTCCATCACCATGGTCCGTTACGGAGCGCTCTTCCGCGGCCAGGGCGAGGAAGGGAAGATCAAGAGCGTGGCCATCTCGATCTACCGACTGGTCCTGCCCATCGTCATCGGGCTTCTGGTGCTGGTGAACATCGCCGCACCGTACATCAGCATGAAGTTCGGCAACCCCGAATTGATCCGGCTCATCCGCATCCTCTCCTTCGGCGCCTTTTTCCACAGCCTGATACTGGTCAACATCGGGCTGTTGAAGAGCAAGTACCTGGTGAAATACGAGTATATTGCGGCAATCGGTCAGTTGGTGATCATCGGACTCATCGCCCTGCTCTTCATCCAGGTCGAAGACCTGGTGCTCGTCTTCGCCGTCGCCTACCCGGTGGCCTCGCTGGTGATGTTCATCTACACCTGTTTCGTGGTCCGGCGCGAGTTCGGCTTCCTCTTCGATCCCTCGGTCCCGGCCAAGCCGCACAACGAGCATCCCTTCCACTTCGCCATGTTCAGCTCGATCACCACCTCGTTGAGCAAGTTCCGTGACGAAATCAACATCTTCGTCATCGCTTTCTTTCTACTCGAGTCCGACGTGGCCCTCTACGGGGTGGCCTTCAAGTTGGCCTTTCTGCCGCTGATCCTCACCCCGGCGGTGAATGCCATCTTCACCCCGATGGTGGGCGACTTTTTCGGCAAACGGGACATCGCGTCGATCAAACGGCTGCACATCAAGGCCAGCGGCCTGGTGGCCGGTTTCGCCATGACCCTGGTGCTGGTCTATGTGGTGGGGGCGAAATACATCCTGATGATCTTCGGCCCGGAATACGCCGCGGCCCGCACGGCCCTGCTGATAATGGCCCTGGCCAACGTGGCCGCCGCCCTGGCCGGACCCATGGGGTTCGCCATGTCGATGATGGGCCGGCCGCACTACAATACATTCAACTCCAGTGCGCTGTTGATCCTGATGGCGGGGCTGTGCTATTACCTGATACCTGAGTATGGAGTCAACGGCGCGGCCGTGGCCTACGCGATCAGTAACGGCATTATCTGCCTGCTCTGCCTGGGAGAGATCTCCTGGCTCTACCGGGTGGAATCGCGTACATCCGCCGCGGCCTGATCCATTGTCCCGCCAGTGCCCGTGCCGCCTGCAGCCCTGAGGGTAAATCGATGAAAAGCACAAAAAACAAAACATCGGCACGACGCGAGACCACCGCCGGCGGGTCCGGCCGCTCCCCGGCCGTGAAGCGGGTGGCCCACGTCTCCCGCGAGTTCGAAGGTCTGGCCGGCGCCGGCGGGATCAAGGACGTTACCGCCGGTCTGGCCCGGGCATCGGCCGAAGCCGGTATCCGAACCGACGTTTTTCTCCCCTGCTACCCTGAAATCCTGGAGTTGGCCGGGCTGGACCTGAAAAAAGTCGCCGCCTTCAACGTGCCGATGGCCTACCCGGACCAGCCGGACCGCATCGAACCGGTGACCGTGCTCAGCTATTCCCCGTCCCGCCGGCTTACGCTCTTCCTGATCCGGGCCAAACGCTACGAGTTTCTCGACGAGATGGACGGCACCAGTCCCCGCCGCGGGATCTACCAGTACACCGCGGCCGAAGCCTCGGCCCTCGGCCGCCTGCGGCTGAAAGGCAGCGGGTACTACGACTACTTCCCGATGAACGTGCTGCTGGTCAAGGGGGCACTGCTGGCCATGGCCGCCCTGGGCCTGGCCCCCGATGTCATCCACTGTCACGACGGTCACGCTGCGCTGCTGCCGCTCATCGCCCAGGCCTCGGCCGGAGGATTCGCCCCCCGGCTGGGCTACACCCCGACCCTGATCACCATTCACAACGCCGGCCTCGGCTACCACCAGGAGATCGGCGACCTGAAGTTTGCCGCGGCCATCTGCGGGGTGGAGATGGAGGTGATCAACGGTTGTCTGCTCAACGGCTCTTTCGATCCGCTGCTGGCCGGCGCGCTCTACGGCACGGCGATCAGCACGGTGAGCGAAAACTACGCCCGCGAACTGCAGGAGACCGGTCAGGATTCGCTCACCGGATGGCTGGGCCACGCCCTGATGGGCCGCGGGATCACCCTCCACGGGGTGACCAACGGCGTGGACCCGGCACTCTACGACCCGCGGGAAAACCAGCGCCTGGGCACCGCCGCCCCGTTCTGGCCTTCAGAGGGTCAGTTGGAGGGGAAGGAGGTCTGCAAGCAGGCGCTGCTGAAAGAACTGGCCGCGGGCAAAGCTCCGGAAGGGATTACCCTCTATGGCGCGGCAGCCTACACCCCGGACACACCGCTGCTCAGCTTTGTCGGGCGGCTGGAATTCCAGAAAGGCTACGACACGCTGGTGGCCGCCCTGCAGGAACTGTTCAGCGCCGATGACAAGGTGCAGCTGCTGGGCCTGGGATCAGGCGCGGATACCATCGAGCGGGACTTTATCCGGCTGGCCGGAGACTTCCCGGGCCGGGTCTGCCTGGCCCTGGGCTACAACGGCACCCTGGCCAACCAGGTGTATGCCGCCGGCGACTTCTGCCTCGTCCCCTCGCGCTATGAACCGTGCGGGCTCACCGACTATTTTGCCCAGCTGATGGGCAACGTGCCGGTGGTCCACCGGGTGGGGGGCCTGGTCAAGACCCTGGACGGCCGCTTCGGTTATTCGTATCTCGGCGGTGCGCCAGAACTGCGGGCGGCCATCGAGCGAGCGCTGCGAACCTACCGCCGCACCCGCACCACCACCCTGCGCAAGATCCAGGTCCAGGCCGCCGATCATGTGCGGACCAGCTGCTCCTGGGACCAGGTGCTGCTGAAGAAGTATCTCCCGCTGTACCGCCAGGCCATGCGCAGCACCAGGCCGGTGCTGCCCTGAGCGCCAGCGGTCCCTGCATCGCGGCCGGGGATGTTGTAATATGACCTCGAGGGCGTTGGCTGAGGCGCCGGTTCAATAAGAGGCAACACCAGTAAAACCATCAGCTTGGGAGCTGTTTAATGAAATTACCGTTCACCGTCCTTCTCGCGCTGCTCGTCATCTCCGCCCTGCCGGTAACGGCCCAGAACCTGCCGGATATGGTCCCGGTGGAGGCCGAGGAACAGGCATCAGCGCCCTCAACCGGGCAGACAGCCGCCTCCGACCCGCTCTTCATGGAATCCATCGAGGTCCGGGTGATCGAACTGGATGTCTACGTCACCGACAAGGACGGCAACCCGGTGAGCGGTCTGACCCGTAACGACTTCGAGCTGATTCTCGACGGCCAGGAGACCGCCATCACCAACTTCTACGCCGTGGAGGGCGGAGAGGTGACCTGGGGCGGTGAGGAGCCGCCGGCCGTACCCGAGGCGCAGGCCCCGCCGCCGCTGCCGAAGAAACAGCCGCTGAACCTGGTTATCTACATCGACAACTTCAACATCCACCCCTTCAACCGCAAGAAGGTGCTCGCCGCGTTGAAAAACTTCCTCCGCGTGGAGCTGCAGCCCGACGACCGGGTGATGATGGTGACCTACGACCGCTCGCTGATCATCGACAACACCTTCACCACCGACCACCAGCGGATCATCTCGACAATCAACGAGATCGACGAGAAGGGCGGCGACCGCGTCTTCTACGAGTCGGACCGCCGGGACATGCTGAACCAGATCGCCGAGGCCGAGGGCCCGGGCCGCCTGCTGGCGACAATCCAGAACTACGCCGAATCGATCGTCAACGAGACCCGCTTCTCCCTCGACGCGGTCGTTGAGCTGGTCGGCTTCCTCTCCGGTATCGAGGGGCGCAAGGCCATGCTCTACGTCAGCGACGGCCTGCCGATGCAGGCGGCCCAGGAGATGTTCTACGCCCTGGACGAGAAGTTCGAGGGAACGAACTCGACCCTGCGGGGGATGGACTACGCCCTCAACCGCCGCTTCGAGGAGGTCACCATGCTGGCCAACGCCAACCAGGTGACCCTCTACACCATCGACGCCGCGGGGCAGCGGAACCAGAGCGGGACCGACGCCCAGGACCGGGGCCGGGACTACTCCGGCCACGTGGACGCGGTGACCGCGGACAACATGCAGGCCTCGCTGAAATTCCTCTCCGGCGACACCGGCGGCGTGGCGATCACCAACACCAACAACATCGCCGGCGGGCTGGAGCGCATCAACCAGGACTTCAAGAGCTACTACTCCCTCGGCTTCCGTCCCGGGCATGCCGGCGACGGCCAGTTCCACCGCACCACGGTCAAGGTCAAGCGTGACGGCCTCACCGTGCGGCAGCGCAAGGGCTACCGCGACAATTCGGCGGCAAAGCAGATGGAGGAGGGGACGATTTCCTCGCTGGTCCTCGGTTACCAGAACAATGTCCTCGAGTTCGAGCTCCTCACCGGTGAGCACCAGCCGTACGAAGATGGCCTCTTCCTCGTGCCGGTGGAAGTGCGGATCCCCATTGGAAAACTGACGCTGCTCAACCGCGGCGGCAGCCACCAGGGCCGGGTGCTGATCACCGTTGCCGCACGCAAGGACAACGGGGACATTTCACCGGTACAGGAGCACGTGGTGCCGATCACCATCCCGGAGAGCGACTGGGACAGGGCCCGCCTGCAGATCTACACCTACGAGCTGAAGCTGGTGATGGCCCCCGGCTTCCAGCGTATGGCGGTGGGGGTCAAGGACGAGCTGGCCTCGGAGATATCCTACGTCGCCCGCACGATCAAGGTGGGGAAGGAAGAGTAGAGCCGAGCAGCTCGTCCAGCGGGCTGCGTGCCCTGGTCTTAAATGAACGCAAGACGTGGGTGTAGATCATGGTGGTTTCCACGCTCTTGTGCCCCAGCATTTCCTGGATCTCCCTGATATCAGCCCCCTTTTGAAGCAGGTGGGTGGCGAATGTGTGGCGGAGCGTGTGTGCCGTGGCATGCTTGACCATACCGGCCCGCTTCACGGCTCGTCGAATGGCCGCCTGCAGCGTTTTTTCGTACACATGGTAGCGGCGCACCTTCCGGTCATACGGGTCCAGCGCCACCTTGTCCGCGGGGAAAAGATACTGCCAGCCCCATTCCCGGCCGACCTGGGGATATTTTCGATCAAGTGCACCCGGCAACGGCGCCTCGCCGAAACCGTCGGCCAGATCTTGTTCGTGCCAAACCCGAACGGTTTCCAGCTGTGCCCGCAAGGCGTCATGCAGTGACTCCGGGAGCAGTGTGGAACGATCCTTGTCACCCTTCCCGCTCCGCACGAAGACCAGACCCGCATCGAAGTCGATATCCTTCACCCGCAGGCGAAGCAGTTCCATCAGCCGCAAGCCGCTGCCGTAGAGCAATTGCACCATCAACCGGTATTGCCCATCCACTGCTTCCAACAGGGCCACAATCTCATCGACCGATAGCACCACAGGCAGCCTCCTGCCCCTTCTGGCCCGAACCGTCTGTTCCATTTCCGTCAGATCCTTCCTCAGGACCTCCCGAAACAGCAGTAACAAGGCACTGAACGCCTGGTTCTGGGTCGAGGCGCTGACCTTGTCCACCATGGCCAGACGGGTCAGATACACTTTCACGTCGGCGGCCGCCGGTTCTCCGTCAAGACCGGTTTGATCCCGATAGGCAAGGAATCGCCCAACCCACTGCATGTAGGCTTTTTCCGTGCTCTTCGCATAGTGACGCAGGTGGATGACTTCACGAAGCCGTGTCAATAGCTGTTCACCCGTAATCTGCGGTTGTCGGCCAGCTCCCCCAGTGGCTTTCCGGTATTGAAAACGGTAGATGCGGATCGCATCAGCCGCCTGCCTCACCTGCCACGGCTCAACGCCATCCCGCTCCCTGACCAGTGTCAGGTATTTCTCCAACACTTGTTCGAACGTATAACCAGGATTCTTATCAGCGCATTGCAGGAATTCATCGACCCAGCGTACAAGGTATGGCCGGTGCGCCGGCAAAACCACTTCCCGTTTGCGGAGGAATTCGGAAAAGCCGGTTAACACTTCACTCCTCCTCGTTCCACTTTTCTTTGTCATAACAGCATCCGATATTTATTTACAATCTATATATTATCGATATATCTGAGATATGGCGTAACAACACCAGCAAACACTTGATTTTCCACAACCGCAAGAGGTATCCTTTAATGAAATGCAATTCTTGCGCCGATTTCGGTGAAAATGTGTAGATAAAATTGTTGTGCATTGAAAGGGGATGACATGAAACCCATTTGGTATTTGAAGTGGATTGCGATAGTAGCTGTTGCCTTTGCTGTGCCGGGTTGTGCAAGAGCTCCGGCAAACGAGAGCTTGAGC
>JAQAZP010000305.1:0-24497 GCA_032127265.1 Acidobacteriota bacterium | reverse complement strand
GTCCGCTATCTGGTCGCTGGCCAATTTCGTCGACCATAACGGCAGCCCGATTGACGTCGACCTGGTGGGCCGTATCGATTCGAGCACCGGTCTTTACGTGGCGCGCAACAGAACCGGCGAAGGCGATGTCAACGCCAATTTTCTCGGGCGCACCGACACTGTGTATGTCATGACCAGTACCCCCTCCTGGGTGCCGTAAGAATCGTCCCTTTGGGCTTTGATACAAGGAGAAAATTACGATGAAATATCTCAAGCCCCTGAACACGCGGGCGATGAAGTTGAGCGGGGAGAATGAGATTCCTGACGTTTTCGGCTACGCCTGCAGCATCTGCTGCACGGCCTGGGCCCCGGGTTGGGAGAACGGGTCCACCTATCATGTCGACCCCTGTCCCTGGATGACCGACCTGTCAATGTGCTACGTCACCTGCTACTGGGCCGGCCAGGTGGCCGACGACAACGCCGAGCCGACCTGGCTCGACGACTGCTCGCTGTTGGCCGAAGACTGGATCCGTATCTGCGTGGTCCCCGATTGATCACTGCGGCATTCCGGTGAGGGCCGCCGCCGGCTGCGGCCGGGCCCGAACCGATCCTGGAGGAAATCGATGCAGCCAAGAGAAAGAATCCGGATCCCGCGGTTGAGGGGACTGATCCCCGTCGTGTGGCTCTGTGCCTGTCTGCTGCTGACCCTGGCGGCGGCGCCCGCCTTCGCTAGTCAGCGCACTATTTTTGCCGGGGGCAACCACATCCTGGTCATTGACGAAGCGACCATGAGTGTGTTGGGCCAGATCCCGGTGCAGAAACATATCCACCAGCTGGTGGTGGACCAGGCCCGCGAGCGGGTCTACGCTGCGCACAGCGGCGGGGTGGAGATCTTCGACGCCCGGTCTTATTCGTCCCTCGGCTTTTTCCATGATGAGCCGGCCCGGCGGCTGGAGCTCAGCGCCGACGGCGACACGCTCTACGCCCTGACCCACCCGATACTGGTCAATGCCGACGGCCAGAAGCACGCCGGCGAGTTCGCGATCCAGATCATCGACCTGCAGCAGAACAAGGTAACCGGTTCGGTGAACCTGGGCTACGACATTTTCGACGCGGTGGTCGACCCGGTGAACGGCAAGGTCTTTTCGATGAAACGGTTCGACCGTTCGCTCTCGGTGCACAGCCTGACCGAGGACAAGCGGATCGGCACGGTGAACGTCACCGCGGACCTCGACCCGATGAAGGTCAACCTGCTGCACTTCATCTCACGGAGCCCCGACGGCCAGCACCTCTATGTGCCCCAGCACGGCGCCTCGGCCTGTGTCTTCGACGTGGACACCCTGTCCGGTGCGTCGCGGGCCATCGACCTCGGCGGCGAGTTTTTTATCCGTGACTCCCAGGTCTCACCCGACGGGCGCAGCCTGTTCCTGCTCTCCGCCGACCAGTTGATGGTGGTGGATACGGTAGGGCGCAAGGTGGCGGCCTCCCGTCCTCTCGACGAGGTCTATATCGGCCTCGACCTGAGCGCCGACGGCACCCGTGTCTACCTCAGCAACCCGCTGCACGGCGACGGCAGTGCCGGCAACCTGCTGGTGCTCGACGCCCGCTCGCTCAAGCAGAGCGGAATGGTTGAGACCCCCGGCTTGTCCCTGTTCACGGCTGCGGCCTTTGAGCGCGACTGACCACGTCAGGGTGAGCCCCCGGGGTTCACCCCTTGCGGTGGCAGTGCAGGAAGGAAAGAAGATCATGTGCATTAGTTCTACCGGAACCCGCCCTGGATTGGCGGGACTTCTGCCCGTCCTTTTCACGCTGTGGGCCATCGGGGCGCTCTGTGTCGTCCCGGCCCAGGCCGGGTTCGAGAAGATCCTCCTCGACAGCAGCGTGAACGGACCGAAGTCCCTCGTCACGGTGGACCTGGACGGGGTCAACGGGCTCGACATTCTGGCGGTCCACGCCTTTGACGACCGGGTGGTATGGTATGAGAACAACGGCAACGAGTTCTTCACCATGCACACTATCGGCACGATGAGCAACCCCTCGGCGGTGGCCGTAGGCGACCTGAACAACGACGGGGCGCTCGACCTGGTGGTGACAAGTTTCTCTGCCGGCACGGAGAACTGGTATGTCTCCTACTATCTCAATGACGGCAGCGAGAACTTCACCCGCTACACCATCGACACCAACCTGATGGGCGCCGAGGACGTGGTGCTGGCCAACCTCGACGGCGGCACCAGCCTCGATATCGCGGTGGTGGGCTACGAATCGGACACCGTGGCCTGGTACGAGAGCAACGGCGCCTCGACACCCAGCTTCACCCGGCACAACATCGCCACCGACAAGGTCCACTCCGAGTCGATCGACGCGGCCGACATTGACGGCGACGGATTCGTCGACCTGGTGACCACCTCCTTCTTCGACAACGAGATCATCTGGTGGGAGAATTCGGGGGGCGCCGCGCCGACCTTCACCGAGCATCTGGCCTCCGGCCTGGTCAATGGTCCCAAGGATGTCGGCGTGGTCAACGTTGACGGCGACGGCGACCTCGACCTGGTGGCCGTGTCGTTCCTCGGCGACGAAGTGGTCTGGCTGGAGAACAACGGCAGCGAAGTTTTCACCACCCATGTCGCCGGCGCCACGCCGCGCGGCCCGGTGGCCGTGGACGCCGCCGACCGCAACGGTGACACATACATCGACCTGGTGGTGGGCTGCTTTGACGGCGACCAGCTGGTTTCCTTCGCCAACGACGGCGCCGAGAACTTCACCATGGCCACCGTGGACGACGCCCTGGGCGGCGCCGAGTCACCGGTGGTGGTGGACCTCGACCAGAACGGTGAGACCGACCTGCTGGCCGCCGGATTCCATGACGACAACATCGTCTGGTATGTCGACAAGGCTATTTTTTACGACGGCTACTCTCTTGACGACACCGCCGGCGGCAACGGCGACGGCAACCCCGACCCGGGCGAGACGATCACCATGGTGATCGACATCCGCAACGAAGGTGACAGCACCCTGACCGGTGTTACGGGCCAACTGAGTTCCAACCAGCCCGCGTATATCACCTGGATCAACGACACAGCCACGTATCCCAACATCCCGGTGGCCGGATCTGCCTCAAGCAATGCCCCTCATTACAAATTCACCATATCCCAGGCCACTCCCTGCGGCCAGGCGGTCAGCTTCACCTTTGACATGATGTCCGATCAGGACAATGGCGGAGCCGGCTTTGGCATGGGTGTTGGCGGCATCCTTGATGATATGGAAGGCGGTGAAGGCGGCTGGACCCACTATGCCGACGTCGGCGCCGACGACTGGACCATCGTCACCCTGGCCCAGGCGCACAGCCCGACCCACGCCTGGTGGGGCAACGACGTGCCCGTGGACGCCGACAAGAGCCTGGTCACCCCGATGGTGAATGTTGCCGGCAACGGAATCTTCAGTTTCTGGCACACGTACAGTTACGAGAATTATTATGACGGCGGAGTGATCGAGATCTCCACCGACGGCGGCTCGAGCTGGGCCGACCTCGGCGCCCTGATCACTTCGGGCAACGGCTACAACGACACGCTGAGCGGCGGCAACCCGCTGGGCGCCCGCGAGGCCTGGTCCGGCGGCTCCATCGGTCCCATGGAAGAGGTTACAGTGGACCTCTCCAGCTACGACGGCGAGGCGGTGAACATCCGGTTCCGCCTCGGCTGCGATTACTCGGTGGGCGGGGCCGGCTGGTATATCGACGACGTGACCCTCGAGGACTGCCAGGTCTTCCAGGGCTCGACCATGGACTGCGACTACACGGTGACCCCGGCCAGCGGCACCTTGCCCTTCCAGACGGTGCACCGGATCACGCTGTTCAACAACCTCAGCGGCGGTCAGGTTTTCACCCGCCGCATTGCCGCCCGCATCGGGGTGACCATCGGCAACGGCACGACGTATAACCCGTGGCGTGCCGGCTTCACCAACGTGGCTCCGGCCAGTATCTACTACACTCAGTTCACGGTGAATTTTCCCGGGCTGCCTTCGGTTCTGGGGAACAACACGTTCGTTCTCAGTACCATGGACGTCACACCGACACCGTACAACCAGCCGCCGTATCCGCCGTCCGGCGATACGTGCGTCAAAACCAATGTGGTCAATGCGCACGCGCCGTAAGCGGCCTTGACCGCGGTACACACGAAGCCCCCGGGAGCGATCCCGGGGGCTTTTATTTGGAGGCGGAGTATCCATCCCCTCCTCGCTTCAGGTCTCGGGTTCACGCAAGGATTGTCATTTTCCCCTCGACAGGCGCTCGGAGGGGATGGATACCCGCCCCCCTGCCCCCTCACCGCGAGATCCGTGAACGATGACGGTGGGCTATTCTTCCGGATCCACCTGCACCAGTTCGATGTCGGTGTCGGCCAACAGGCGCTGCATGATTTCGATCTTGTAGGGTTTGATGTAGTGGATACGGTTGATCCCCACGTTGATCAACACCTTGCCGCAGTGGTAGCAGGGGGAGTGGGTGATGTAGATGTCGGCCCCGCGGATAGCTGTGCCGTTGGAAGCAGCCTGGGCAATGGCATTGATTTCCGCGTGGATGGTGCGGAAGCAGTTCTGTTCCTCGACGCCGTCCGGGTCCTTGGAGTGGTAGATCAGGCAGCCCACGTCGTCACAGTGGGGCTGACCGGAGGGAGAACCATTGTATCCGGTGGCCAGAATCGAGCGGTTGCGGACCAGCACCGCGCCCACCGCAGCCCGGGGACAGGTGGACCGTTCGGCCACCTGGCGGGCGATTCTCATGAAATAGCGATCCCAGTCAAGTCTGCCACGGCTCACGTCTTGTTCCCTCCTTCATCCTCCTCCGGCCACTGCCCGTCCCGGCGGGGGACGCCGGATGTGTTGACCCAGCGGCCGCCGATCCGCTGCACCGCTTCGTGTAGCTCGGCCGGCAATTCCTTTTGAGCAACACGCATTGTATCAGGACCATTTTTATCGATCCATTCCAGGGCCGCGCCCAGCAGGTCGAACTGTGAAAACATTGATGTTTGCCGGAGCAGGTCCTTGTCGCCGGGACGTTCGTTGCCCACCAGGCGGACCAGGGCTTCTGTCATTCGACCGGCGAGCGGGATCAGGATCTCCATCCGCGGGTCCTCGAAACGGAAGTCCCAGCCGAATCCAGCGGTAGACCGGCGGACCAGCCGGTCGGCCATGGCCTTGCGGAAGATGGGGGTGAACTCGTTGTACAGGGTCAGCCGGGACCCCACCGAGATGGCGGTGCGCAGGAACGGGGCTTCCCGCTCGATGATCGTCAGGTTTTCCCGCAACTCTTCGAGGCGGCACCAGGGGTGCAGCAGAATCAGCCCGTGGCCCCGGAAACCTTCCACCGCCTGCGGACCGAACTTCCGGTGCAGGTCCTGCAGGATGCGGCAGGCCTCGATGTTCTCCGCCACCGTGGCCCCCTTGTTGAAGATGTCCAGGTGGCGCTGGACAAAACTCTCGAATCCCAGCTGCATGATCTGCATCTTGCCCCCGGTGGACGAGAGTCGGGAGATGCAACGCTCGACGATTTTCCGGTGGCGGACCAGCAGTGCCGGCGTGGTGCGGATATAGAGCCGTTCCGGCGGCATGCCTTCGTCGATGGACTTTTCCACCAGGGGTTCGAGGAAGCGGAAGGGGTTCTCGCTCTGCAGGTAGATATCGTTGGTCTTCCATTCGGTCCGCAGGTGACGCGCCTGCTCCAGCACCAGGTCCACCGTGTCGGCCACCGGCAGCAGGCGGGTCTCCTGGTTGCGGAAGACGCAGAAACTGCAGCCGCGGGAGCCGGCTTCCATGTGACGGGCCAGGGCCTCCCGGGCCCGGGGGAGCAGGCTCGGGTCCTGGAGCACCGGGTGGGGGGGGAGGTCGCGAAACAGTTCATTCTCCGCCGCGGGCCGGGCATAGTGACACCCGAATTCGGGAACCACCGCGGGGAGTTTCAGCGATACTTTGCTGCTCCTGTGGGGGCCGACATAAGTCCAACGGAACTCGGGGCGGTAGGGCAGGATTTCGGCACGCACATCCCACTCACCGTCGATGCCGCTGTGGTCCACCTTGCCTCCGGGCACCCTGTGGAACAGTCCGGGAACCTGGTCCAGTGTCCCCTTGCCCGACAGGGCATTGACCAGGGCCATGATCGCCCGCCGCCCGGGCCCCACCACCGCATACTCCGCCGGGCTGTGCAGAAAAAGGGTCAGGGCATTGACACCACCCAGGAGGAGCGGCGTTTTCCCCAGTGCCTGCTTGATCCGGCGTACGGCCTGAAGTGGAAAGATCGACTCCAGGGCCACCAGATCAAGTTGATTCTCCCGGGCAATGGTCGAGATACGTTCCGCCTCGGCGATGTTGACCAGGTAGGGGTGACACTCCACACCGGCCTCACGCAAATCATTGACAAAGAGGCACATCCCGAGGTGAGGCGGTGTGTCCGGGTAAAGCAGTTCGCAGGCGAATAGCCCGATTTTGAGCGGCATCTGGAACTCCGCAGAAGAACACGGTTAACCGGCCGGGGACCGGCCGCGGGCGGGGAAAAGTATAGCACAACGATCCCGACCTGCCAGCAGATAGGCCCCGTACCATTGACCGTTACGAAATATCCACAGTACTGATAGTGATGAAAAAGATAAGTTTTTGTCTTAAAACATTTTCGACAACTTATCCCGGTGCCGAAAAAATAAAGTAATTGTTGATTCATGGCGAGATATATCTTGCCCGGTGGCGCGCTGGACGATATAATGCCAGGACATATGTGTGTTCAGTTTACTGTTATCTGTGGTTGGCGCTGCAGGTGTTATCGAGTTGCAGCCATGAAAACGCTCGTCTCCGGGGAAATTCAGCAGTTCGGGGTACCGCGACGTCGTGCCGGTTCGTCCGGCTTACCGACGACAACCCTGCTGCGGTCCCCGGGCCTGGGGCGAGTACACCAACGCATGGTCTGAGAGGGAGGTGCCAGGGATGAAGGAAAGGATCTTGTTACTGAGCCGGAAGGCCCCTGTATTGGGTGTCATTCTGGCTGCGGCCGTTTTGATGATCGGACCGCTGGCCATGGAGTGCCCCGCGGATTCCGGGTTCGGGGCTTCCGCTACACCCACCGTGCCGTTGAGCACCCAGGCACCCGTGGCGCCGCTGCCCAACGCTCCCGACGTGGTCTATTACGTTGACGGCTTCGCCCAGGGACAGGACGTCTGGGTGGCCGTGCCGTCGGTGGCCAACGGGCATGACCTCTCCGGGACCAAGGCCCGGGTCTACATCATGCCCCACCGCACTCCGGAGCAGTGGACCGACGGGACCCGGCTCCTCGACATCAGCGGGGGCTTCGAATTAATTTCCATCCAGTCGGGACAAGCCTACGACAACTACCTGATGGTCTGGCCCAGCGCTCAGCGCCTGGGGGCCTACGATATCGTGGTCGATTTCCCGCCCGCCGGCACCTTCCAGCGTGACACCGACCTGGTGGACCACGGCGGAATGACCGGGTTACCCGGCTTCACCGTGCTCGGATCGGGTACTGTCGACTACCTGATTATCACTCCTGACAATGGGTTCGGGAACAAGGTCTGCACGCGGATCTTCGGTGTCGGCCCCTATCCCGGCGGACTGCCCGAAGGCGTCGAGTTTTTCGTTGCCAACGGCTGGAACAACGGTTCCAACGGCACCCCGGAGGAGGGCGGCGGGGACGACGTGAACCTCGGGCCGGTGAGCGCCACCTGGTCGGTGG
The DNA here is from genome assembly GCA_032127265.1 of Acidobacteriota bacterium. Classification (GTDB taxonomy): domain Bacteria; phylum Acidobacteriota; class JAQAZP01; order JAQAZP01; family JAQAZP01; genus JAQAZP01. The sequence goes on along the minus strand of JAQAZP010000305.1, from coordinate 16,789 downwards.
GCAACTTCGTCGACCGCAACAACAACCCGGTGGCCACCGATCTGGTGTGCTTCATCAATCCCGACAACGGGGTATATGTCACCAGGGAGCACACCGGTGCCGGCCAGGTGACGGCCAGTTATCCCGGCGCTACCGGCGACACCGTCCCCGTTAACACCACCGCGCCCACTTGGGTTCGCGACTAGCGACATCCATCCATCGGCGGAGACCGGCAACGATGACCGAAGGCAGCAGTGAAAAGGAATTGACCTTCCGGGAGGTTCATGTCTTCCGTGAGCGGGAGCGGGATTTTCTGCTTTCGGTACCCAACTGTGCCTTCTGGAACGTGGGTGACACGGCCGCGGCCATGGTCCGCCAGATTTACCGGGAGAAGAAGAAGTCGAAGACCTGGACACGCACGGCGCTTCAGGACCGGTTCGGTGGTGAATACGGCCGGGAAGAGGTCGGCGAGATCGTGGACGAACTGGCCGGTGTCGGTCTGTTCTACGAGAAGGTCGATGGCGAGGCCGCTCCTGGCGCAGCGCCCGACCGTTTTCCCCGCTCTCCGCTGCAGATCGGTTCGCTGGTCTGCCACGTTGCCCACGACTGCAACCTCAACTGTTCCTACTGCTACGGTGGCGGCGGTTCCTACGGCGGCAAAACCGAGCTGATGACCGAGGAGATGGGGCTGCGCTACGTCGAACTGCTCTTTGCCAACTCCGGCCAACTGGACAAGGTCCACATGACCTTCTTCGGCGGCGAGCCGCTGATGAACATGCCCGTGGTTCGCGCGGCCGTGGCCCGCGGTGAGGAACTGGCCGCCGAAACGGGCAAGAAGATCTCTTTCAGCCTGACCACCAACGGCACTCTGGTAACCCCTGAGATTGCCCGTTACCTTGACGAGCACCGCATCGGCATTTCGCTGAGCCTTGACGGGCCGCCGGAGATCAACGATGCGGTGCGGGTGTTCAAGGACAGTGATGAGAGCACCTACGAAGCGGTGCGCAAGGTCATGTCCATGTTCCAGAAGGGACGGCCCCTGGGGACTCGGGTCACCCTGACCCGCAAGTCGCTCGATGTGACCGGCATTGTGGACCACCTGCTGAAGATGGGTTTCTTCGAGGTTGGTGTCACCCCGGTGAACTGCGGTGACCCCGAGCTGGACTTCGATAAAGATGATCTGGAGCGCTTCCACGCCGAGTGCTGCGCCATCGGCGACCTCTACCTCGAACGGGCGATGGCCGGAGGTTATTACGGCTTTTCCAACCTCTCCAACGTGCTGCGCCAGCTGCACACCGGCGAGGACAAGGCCTATCCCTGCGGAGCCGGTATCCAGCTCTACGCCGGCGACCCCTCGGGTGAGCTCTACATGTGCCACCGGCTGGTGGGCAACGAGAAGTATCGTGTGGGCGACGTGGATCAGGGTATCGATCATGACCGGCAGGCCGAGTTCCTGCGCCAGGTCAACCTGGAAAACAAGGAGGGCTGCAGCGGTTGCTGGGCCCGGTACATTTGCAGCGGCGGCTGTTACTACATCTCGGAGTTGCATTACGGGGATCCGTCCCGCACCCACCACCTCTACTGCAGGTTCCTGCGCAAGTGGTATGAGTACGGCATCGGGCTCTACGCCGAGATCATGGAGAGCTGTCCGGAGTTTATCACCAAGGTTCTCGAGCCCCGCATCGTCTGCTGAGGTCGGTGCCGGGTGTTGAGCGATGGGTTTAATGTTCGTTCCGGCGGCCGGGGCGGCCGCGGACGACAGATCAGCTGTTCAGCTGCTTTCCGGTGGGAGAGCCGGAAACGGCAATGGACGGGAGGACGATAATGAAGCACCTCAGACCAATGAATCGCAGGGCCAGGCAGATTTCAGGCCTGGACGGGCCGGACGTTTACGGGTACGCCTGCACCGACTGCTGCACCGCCTGGGCACCGGGCTGGGAGACCGGCCAGGATGGCCGCGTGGACCCCTGCCCCTGGGCCAGTGACCTCTATCTTTGCTGGGTCACCTGTTACTGGACGGGCCAGGTGGCCGACGACTACTGGGAACCCAACTGGCTCGACGCTTGCGGCAACCTTGCCGAAGATTGGTACCGCATCTGTGTCGTGCCCGACAACTGATCGGGAATTCGCAGAAGCTCCGGTGGTCCCGCCGGCTCGGCCGGTGAAGACAACGACCCCACTTCGGGAGGAAATCATGCTTACGAAAAACTGGAATCGATCCCTGGCCGGCGCAGGAATCCTGGCTTTGCTTTTCGCCTTTATTCTGCTGACCGGGCCTTCAGCCCACGCCGCGGGCAACTATGTACTGACCGCATCCAACGACCTTCTGGTGATCGACGCCGACCAGCAGCGGCTGGTGGGCGAGGTGCCCCTTGGCCGGTTCGTCAAGGACATCGCCGTGGCCCCCGGCGGCCGTTTCGCTTACGTGGCCCACAGCGGCGGCGTGGAAGTGGTGGACCTGGGCAGCCTGCAGGTAGTGGCCCATCCTGTGACCATGCCGGCCCGTTTCCTTCGGCTCTCCGCTGACGGTATGCGGCTCTATGCCCTGACCTACGGCAGCAAGGCCATGCGCGCCTCCGGCGAAGTGGCCGAGGGCTACTTCATCCAGGTGGTGGATCTTGCCGGCAAGCAGCCCCGGGTTATCCAGCAGATGGAACTGGGCAGCGGCGCTTTCGACTTCATCGTCTCCCCGTCCAGCGGCACGATCCACGTGCTCAACCTCTCGGCCCGGACCCTGGCCCAGCGGACGCTGACCGACGGGGCGTTGATGAAAACGGTCACCGTGCCGGGAAGCACGCCCGACACGGCGCGCGCCGGTGAGCAGGGCGTCCTTTTCCGCCTCACCACATCGGCGGACGGCAGCAAGATCTATATCCCCGAGATGCGCGAGGAGTGCGGTCTGTGGGAGGTCGATGCGGCCAGTGGCGCCACCCGTTGGGTGTCCCTCGGTTTCGAGGCCTACCCCCGGTCGATGGTGGCTTCACCGGACGGCGCCTACCTTCACGTGTCATCGGTGAAGGGCATCTTCACCGTGGATATGAAGACCCTGGCCGTGACCCGTTACACGGGGTGTGAGGAGGTTCATCAGGGCATCGGCGTGAGCAGTGACGGCGGACAGATCTACAGCAGCATCCCCCACCTCGAGGGCGGCGGAGCACTGGACATCTTTGACACCGCGACCATGGAGCGACTGGCCCGCGTGTCGATTCCCGGTCACTCTCCCTTCGTGGTGGCGTCGGCCAAGTAAAGCCGGCCCTCTTCTCCCGGTCCTGCCCGTTCCCCGGCCCGGCCGAGGGACGGGAGTTGTCGCGGCGTGGAGACCTGGATGAACGCCATGACCGGTATGCCCGGCCGCTATCCAGCGGTGTACTGTCTTCTCCTGTTGTTCGCCCTGACTTCCCCGGCAGCCTTGGGCGGCGAAACAGGCGGGGTTCCGCCCACCCGGGTCATTGTCGGCGGGTGGTACGATCTTTTCGTGGTGGACGTTGATGCGGGCCGCGTGGAAGCGGTGGTCAACATCGACGAAACCGCCAACGACATCGTTGTCACCGCCGATGGCCGGCTGGCCCTGGCGGCCACCGATGCCGGTCTGGTTCGCGCCGACCTGACCACGGGCAAACGGACGGGTCTGGACGACTGGGGCATGCTTTGTTCGGTGGAACTGTCGGCGGATGACACGATGCTGGCGGTCCTGACCTGTCCCGGCCACACGCCGTTCACCAAGACGCGGCACACCGTCCGTCTCGAAGACCTGCCCGGACATCGCACCCTGGGTACCCTGGAATTCAGCACCAACGCCCATGACATCTTCCTCTCTCCCGACGGCAGCCTGCTTTTCGCCTCGAACAAGATCGGGCGCACCATCGGCTGGGCGTCAACGGAAGATCCGGCCCGGGCGAAGCTCCAGGTGCTGACCCTCGGCGACGAAGGCACCGACCTGCGGCGGATGACCCGGGTGGCCACCCTGGTGCCGCTGGCCGGGCCCGGCGGCCGCCGGCAACTTGTGGGCGTGGAGACTCCGGGGGACGATGTGCCGATGATTCTCTGGCTGGCCACCTTTCCCCGGCACGGCGCCGCGGGCGAGCCCCGAGTGGAACGGATGAGCACCTCCCGCAACGGCAGCGCCCAGGGGGCACTGGTGAGCCCCGACGGCCGGACGCTGTTCGTCAATTGCCGCAGTCACCTGTTGGTCTTCGATCTGGCCGCCCGCAAGGAGGTCGCCTGGGTGGAACTGCCGAACGAGCATCGCTGGCTGGCCCAGGACCATGACGGCCGGCGGGTGTTCCTTACCTGCACCCCGGAAGAGGGTGAGGGATACCTGACCGAAGTTGCGCTGAGCGGGACGGAGTGGCGGGTCTCCCAGCGTATTGCCATGCCCAATTCGGTGAACGTGATTGCCACCATGCCGGCGGTGCGGTGAAACGATGGAGTGGGCGTTGTTCATCGCTCCATCGGCCCTGGAAGGCGCCATCGCCATCCTGGAGAGTGACGATTTTCCCGGCGATGCTGTCTGGCGGGTCAGCCCCGCCGCGGGAACGCCGGAGCAGTATTACGGAGACGCGGTGTCGGCCCACGGGGGCGGTGAGTTCCGCCGGGTGTACTGGGGCAGCGAATTTTGCGAAACATTGATCCCCGGAGCCGGCGCCACTGCCCGGTTGTCCAGGACGGTGCGCGGGCTCGGCCTGGACTGGGCCCTGGTCACGCCCTACGTCACCGACCACGGGCTGGACCGGGTGGGCCGCCTGCTGCAGCAACTGCCCCGGGAGCTCCACCCGGATGAAGTGGTGGTCAACGACTGGGGCGTGCTGCGGATGCTGAGCCGGGAACAGGCACACATCCGGCCGGTGCTGGGCCGGTTGATGAACAAGATGATTCGCGACCCGCGGGTGGCCTCGCAGTTCGACGACCCGCGAGCCCCGCAGGAGGCAGTGGACGCCCTCAGGGGGTTCAGCATCTCCGCCGGGAGCTACCGAGCATTTCTGGACCAGAAAAAAGTCAGGCGGGTGGAAGTGGACAACCCGCTCCAGGGATTGGCGGTGGATTTTACCGCCCAGGAGATACCGGCGAGCATCTATCTGCCCTTCGGCTACGTGACCACCGGGCGGATCTGCCTCCCCGGTTCCCTCGGCCTTTTGCCGGGGGAGAAGTTTTCGCATCTCGGCCGTTGCGGCCGGGAGTGCAGTGGGACCGTTCTGGCACTGAAAAACACCAAGTCGCCCTTCGAGACGGACCGGGACCTGGTACTGTATCAGCGGGGGAACACCATCTTTTATTTCCAGCCGCCGGATCGGGTATCGGCGGGGCTGGAAGCCGCCGTCGCTTGCGGGGTGGACAGGGTTGTCTGGCAGCCGGCGTTACCGTTTTAGGATCGTTTTTCGGGTGAAAACAGCATACTGTTCGTGGAGAGCGTGGATTGAAGATCACCGCACCATTGTCCAGGCTGGATGAAGTGGAGATGCTGGTGGGCTCCGGCGCCGACGAGCTCTACTGCGGTCTGGTGCCCGAACGCTGGATGAAGCGGTTCACCCGCGCCCTGTGGCTCAACCGCCGCGACCCGCGTTCGGCCAACTTCACCAGCGAAGTGGACCTGGTCCAGGCGGTGGAGAAGGCTCACGGGCTGGGCGCAAAGGTGTTCCTGACCCTCAACGCGCCGTTCTTCACCGCGGACCAGCAGGAGTTGGCGATGGAGCTGGCCCAATGGGCGGCAGGGGAAGCCGGGCTGGACGCACTGATCGTGGCCGATCTCGGACTGCTGGCCGCCCTTGCCGGACGGCTGCCGAAGGGTACCGGCCTGCACACCAGCACCGTGGGCAACGCCAGCAACCGCGAGGCCATTGAACACTGGGCCGACCTGGGCGTGGAGCGGGTGATCCTGCCCCGCCACCTGAGCATCGAGGAGATCGGTGCCCTGGTGACGGCGGTGGGAGACCGGGTGGAACTGGAGGCCTTCGTGCTCAACGATACCTGCGTCTACGAGGAAGGGTTCTGCCACACCATGCACGGAGTGGACCGCCTGGGGGCGTTTTGTGTCACGCCCTGGGATTATGAAGTCCATCCGGCGGGGACGGGGGACCTCACTGACGCCGATCGTCAGGCCTGGGCCGGGCACCTGGAAGATTACGGCAGGTGGCTCTGGTACTGCAACAGCTGCGGCTGCACCATGTCCGAAAAAGGACTTCCGCTCGGCCCGTGCGGCCTCTGCGCAATCAAGGCCCTCGATAACGCCGGGGTAACCTCGGTGAAAATCGTCGGCCGTGAGGCGTCGAGCCTGCGCAAACTGCGCAGCGTCCAACTGGTCAAGCGGGTTCTCGAACGGGTGGAAGCCGGTGCTTCCGCGGAGGAGGCCGCGGCGTGGGCCCGTGAAATCAGGGACGCCGAAGAGCACTGCCGGGCGCGGTACATGTGCTATTACCGCGAGACCGCCCCTGAAGAGGCGGTCCCGGTGCAGCCGGTTGCCGGCGCGGGAACGGTGGGGGAGCGATGAGGCAGGGAACCACAGCGGTGAACGGCGCAGCGGGGGCCGATGTATCCCGGGTGAGCCGGATCGCCTGCTTCATCAGGCCCTACCGGGGCCGCATCGGTCTGCTGATCGTGATCATGGTCTTCTCCGCCGGTGTGGCCAACATCTACCCCTTCTTCGTCAAATACCTGGTGGACGAGGTTTTCATCCAGCGGAACCTCCACTGGCTGCAGTATATCGTCAGCGGGCTTGTTTTAATGGCGCTGTTCCAGTTCGGTATCACCTTTCTCAACGGCTATCTGTACACCTGGCTCACTGCCCGGATCCTCCTCGATATGAGGCTCCACCTTTACGATCATATCCACCGGCTCTCCATCCGCTTTTTCAAGGAGACCAAGGTGGGTGACATCATTTCGCGATTGAACAGCGACATGGCCCAGGTGCAGTCCATCGCCATGGAATCGCTGATGACCTTCCTCGGTACGGTGATGACAATCACCGTGGTCTCCGTGATCATGGTCTTCTTCAGCTGGAAACTCTTCCTGATCAGCTGCGTGGCGGTTCCGGGGATCATCCTGCTGCTGCGCTGGTTCCAGCCCCGGCTGCACCGCCTGGCCCGCAAGATCCGCGACCAGAACGCCGAGATCACCAGTTTCGTGCTCGAGGCATTCCGTGGGTCGAAGACCGTGAAGGTCACCGGATCGCGGCACAGCGAGACGCGCCGTTTTCTCCGCGAGAACAAGGGGCTGATCCGCAAGGTGATCAGTTTCCAGATCATCTCCGGGTTCTCCTCCGGTCTGAGTGGGCTGATGATCACCGCCAGTTCGGCGGCGGTGCTCTGGTTCGGCGGGCGGATGATGATCGCCGGCCAGATGACCGCCGGCGAGTTGATGGCCTTCGAACTGTTCCAGATCCGGCTCTTCGGGCCGGTGCGTTCCCTGGTCTCCCTGTTCCTCAAGCTGCAAAAGGCGCGGGCATCCATCGACCGCGTTTTCGAGTTTCTCGACATCGTGCCCGAGGACGGTGACCAGCCCGGTGCCGTGCGGCTCAGCGAAGTGCGCGGCGACGTGGCCTTCGAGGGCGTGAGCTTCTCCTACGAACCCGGGAAACCGGTTCTGAGCGAGATCAGTTTCCGCGTGCCCAGCGGGTCAAGCCTGGCCATCGTGGGGCCCAGCGGCGCGGGCAAGACCACCATCGCCGACCTGCTCTTCAGGCTCTACCGGCCGGACAGCGGGCGGGTCACCGTGGACGGGAGTGACCTGCAGGAACTGAAGATCCGCACCCTGCTGCGCAGCATGGCCCTGGTGCCCCAGGATTCTTTTCTGTTCAACGGCACGGTGAGCGAGAACATCCGCTACGGCGCCCCGAATTGCGATGAGTCCGAGGTGCGCGAGGCCGCCGAACTGGCCAACATCAGCGAGTTCATCCAGCGGCTGCCCCGGGGATACGACACGGTGCTGGGAGAACGGGGGCTCCGGTTCTCCGGCGGCCAGGCCCAGCGGGTGGCCCTGGCCCGTGCATTCCTGCGGCGGCCGCGGATCCTGGTGCTCGACGAGGCCACCGCGGCGCTGGACTGGTTTTCGGACCAGCGGGTTCATCTGGCGCTGAAAGAGTTGATGCGCGACAGGACCACCATATTGATTACGCACAAGATGTTCATGGTTCAGGAAATGGACAATATCGTGGTGCTCGACGGGAGCCGCGTGGTCCAGCAGGGATCCCACGAGGAGTTGATGGCCGAGGAGGGGCTTTACCGCGAGCTGTACCGGCAGGTTCAGGGGGATGCTGATCGGGTAAAGGTGCTCTTGCCCACCGGCCACTTTGACGGAGCGGGTCAGTGAACGCCGGGGCGGCCCCGGCACCGCCCGCCCGCACCGGACGCGGAGTGACCGTCGCGCTGGTGGATTCAGGTGTATACGCCGGTCACCCCCACGTGGCGGGGCGATTGGAGCGATCGGTGGCCGTGCTGGAGGGCCAGGGGGGCCGGATGCTGGTGGCGGACGATCTGAAAGGGGATGTCTCGGGGCACGGCACAGCCTGCGCCGGGGTGATCCTCCATGGGGCGCCGGACATTCGGCTCTATTCGCTGCGGGTTCTTGACCGGCAGCTGCAGACCACGCACCGCCTGTTGGCCGAGGCCATCCGCTGGTGCACCAGTGAGGGGTTGGACGTGATCAACCTCAGCCTGGGCACCACCAACACCGATGCGCTGGAGCTGCTGGAGACGGCTTGCCGCGAAGCGTCGGACGCCGGCTGTGTGCTGGTGGCCGCCGCCGGTCCCGAGAGTGAGCGAAGCTATCCTGCCGGATTCGGCGGGCTGGTGCTGGGTGTAGACGAGGACCCGGCCTGCGGGGAGTGGGAGTGCCGGGTGCGGTCCGGGGCGCCGATTCCCATCGCGGCCTGCGGGCGGCCGCGGGATGTGGAGCGGGCCGATCTGCCGCGAAACTTTCGCGGGTCCAGTTTTGCCGCGGCCCGGGTCAGTGCCATGATTGCCCGGCTGTGCGAGGAACGGCCCGAGGTCACGGCCGGTGAACTGCTGGCGGCGCTGGAGCGGACGGGCGCAGCCTGCGAGAGGAAGGAGACGTGACGGAGATGATTCGCCGCCGGGGCATGCGTTGGCCGTGCATCGGTGACGGTTGATTTCATACCGCTTGACGGATGATGTGGCAACAAGACGGGTTTTGTATTTATGTTCAACAGAGGGAAAAGGAGGCTTGACATGAGGCGGATAGCAACTCTTGGCGGATTGGCGTTTTTGCTGGCCGCGATGATCACCTGCCTGCCGGCGGCGGCGGACGAGATCAACTTTTTCGAGCGTACGGTGGCCGACGATTTGGACGGCGCCCGCTTCGCACAGGTGGTGGACCTGGACGATGACGGGGACAACGACATCGTGGCCTGCGGTTACGAAGACGCGGATATCTTCTGGTGGGAAAACAGCGGCCTGGGATCGTTCACCCGGCACGTGGTGGCCCAGGACAACTTCGCCGGGGCGAACCACCTGGTGGTGGACGACCTGGACGGTGATGGCGACAAGGACATCGTCGCCGTCTCCTTCACCATGGACGTGGTGGCCTGGTGGTCGAACAACGGCAGCGAGACCTTCACCCGTACGATCATCGCCACCGGGTTCGTCAACGCCAGCTGCTGCTTCGTCATCGACCTCGACGACGACGGCGACAAGGATGTCCTGGCCAGCGCCTTTTACCAGGACAAGATCTCCTGGTTCGAAAACGACGGCAGCGAAACCTTCACCATGCACAACACCTTCACCGCCGGTCTCGACGGGGCCCAGTGGGTCTGGGCCGGTGATGTGGACGACGACGGTGACCAGGATGTGGCCGGGCTCTCCTTCCACGACGGCAATGTGATCTGGTGGTCGAACAACGGGAGCGAAAGCTTTACCGCAAACCAGATCTCGGGCAACCATGAAGGCGCCAGTTCGATTCAGGGCGTGGACCTGGACGACGACGGCGACATGGACTTCGTCACCACCGCCTTCGCCGACAACCGGCTCACCTGGTGGGAAAACAACGGTTCGGAGACCTTCACCCAGAAAAACATCGACAACACTCTTTTCGGCGCGATCCAGGCCGCGGTGAGCGACCTGGACAATGACGGCGACATGGACATCATCGCCACGGCCTTCAACGGTTCGCAGATGTATTGGTACGACAACAACGGCGCCGAAACCTTCACTCGCCGGATAGTCACTGATACCGCGGTGCGGCCTTTCGGCGTGGCTGCCGGCGACCTGGACGGTGACGTGGATGTGGACCTGGTGCTCTGTGATTTCGAAGGCGACGCTGTGCTGTGGTTCGAGAGCGGCGGCGGCAGCGGCGGCACCATCTTTCTGGTTGCCGGTCCGGGCCCCAGCCCTGACAACGAAGCCCGGGTCAAGGGTTTTTACATCAACGGGAACGAGAACGGCATCACTAATTTCATCGCCTACAGTGCGGGTGGCTACGGCGTAAACGTGGTCTGCGGCGACATCACCGGCGACGGCATCGACGAGATCGTCACCGGTGCCGGGCCGGGTGCGGTTTACGGCCCCCACGTCCGCGCCTTCCAGTGGGACGGCACGGCAATGGGCAGCCTCAGTTTCCTGGCTTACGGCACGAACAAATTTGGTGTGAACGTGGCCTGTGGTGACGTGGACGGTGACGGTTTTGATGAGATCATTACCGGTGCCGGCCCAGGTGCGGTCTTCGGCCCGCACGTCCGGGGCTGGAACTTTGACGGCGGCCCCCTAACTGAGATCGGCGCCATCAGCTACTTCGCCTATGGAACACCGAAATGGGGCGTCAACGTCACGTGCGGGGACATCGATGGCGACGGGATCGACGAAATTCTCACCGGCGCCGGTCCCGGCGCGGTCTACGGTCCCCACGTCCGGGGCTGGAACTTCGACGGCACCGCCATCCAGGCCATGAGCCAGGTCAGTTTCCTGTCTTACGGCACCAACCGCTGGGGGGTCAATGTGGCCGCCGGTGACATCGACGGCGACGGCTATGACGAAATCATCACCGGTGCGGGACCCGGCGAGTTCACCTCACCCCACGTCCGGGCGTTCAATTTCGACAATGCCGCCCTGGCGCCGATCCCGGGGGTCAGTTTCTTTGCCTACGAAACCGGCTTTACTTACGGGGTCAATGTGAACTGTGTGGATCTCGACAATGATGGTTACGACGAGATTCTCACCGGTGCGGGACCCGGTCCTGGTCAACCCGCTCTGGTTCGGGGTTGGAATTATGACGGGGCTATGCTGGAGATGCTGACCGGCACCGATTTCTACGCCTTTGACGAGACAACGGTGTTCTACGGAGCCAACGTGACCGGCGGAGCCGCCCAGTAGCAGGGAGCGGTCTGAAACTTCCGGCGGCGCCCCACGGGGTGCCGCCGGCAATCCATGTCAGCCTCACGGGGGCGGACCAGCCTGATTAACCACGGCTGGTTTGCTCCCGCCCTCTGTTCCGGCGAACAGATCCTGCATATCCTGGATCGCCGTGAGGCTTCGTCCACGGGCGAAATACCCCAGGCGGCTGCGCACGAGCAAGTCCCGTTCACCTGTCGTATCCACTTCGAGCCCGCGCCACAACCCGTCCTTTTCCGTTCTTCCTGAAATGTAGCCCAGATAGTACTGATTTCGCTGTTCTTCCTCCAGGCTGATCAGGGCATCCCGAATGTGATCGGAGCGAAAGCTCACGTCGAAGGGGAAGTAGCGCCCGCCCGAGGCCAGGGTCAGGGTGTCGAGCAGCGACTCGCTGAACCGGCGTTCCATGAACTGGTTTCGCGCTTCGGCCCGCTTCAGATCCTTGCTGCGGTAGAAGCCGCCGAGACCGATCAGGCGCATCGCCTTTTCAAAGTTGGAGGGGTCGCGGGTCAGGTTGTAGAACTGGTTGTCGGTGAGCGGGGGAGTGGTGTTGATCCCGATGGCGTAGAGGGTGATACCTCCGCGCTGGAGCTGGTCGGCCAGACCGCGGTTGCTGATTGCCGCCGATACGTCCTTACCGTCAGAGAGCAGGACCAGGATCTTGCGGTCGCCCTCAAGCTGCTCCAGTTCTGCGGCGCAAGCGGAAATCGCCTCCATCATCCGGTCGGCCCGCCGGCTGGTGGCGGCATCGGGAGCCGGCAGAGACTTGATCGCGCTGACCAGCAGGCCCCGCTGGCCGGTGAGTTCCTGCTGGACCAGGGTTCGTACCTGGTAGGCGGCGATGAACACCTGGTCGCCCTGGGGCAGGTGCTCCGAGATGTATTGCACGGCCCCGTCCTTGAGCTTTTGCAGGGCCTGGGGCGGATCGATGCCCAGGTCGAACAGAAAGGCGGCCACCAGATTTTGCCGTTGTTTCTGCTCGAAGTGACTGATCTCCTGCTCCATGCCGTCCTCCAGCAGCAGAAAGTCATCCCGGGCAAGATCGGTGACGTAGTCACCAGTTTTGGGATCGGCCACGGTGACATACATCTGCTGGAGCTCCACTTCCAGCGAGAGGAAGTTTTTCGGCCGGGCCAGCAGCACCTGGTCCATGCCCCATGTCTCGCCGGGATAGTGGGCCCGCACCGTGACCTGGTAATCGGCGGCGGCAGGGTAGGCGCGCCAGAGACAGTCATAGGGTGGTGCGAGATCCCGGAGCAGGTGTTCGCCGTCGACGTAGAAATCGATCCAATCCGCTTCCACGCCGTTGGGGCCGAGGGTCGGCACTGCCTCGAGGCGTTCGACGGCGAAGATGTTTTCCTGAGTGGTGGGCGTAGTGATCACCACCTTCGGGCCTGTGGTCTGCTCGCCGCCACTCTCCGGCAGTCCCCGACTCTCGAGACGGGTCAACAGCCGAAGCGGGGCGGTTTCGCCGCTGGCCGGATCAATGACCGCGGCGGCCATTTCGGTGATGGCCAGCCCGGTGCCCAGGAGGCAGGTCTGGTATGCGCCGGGGAGAATCACCTCGACCTCCACCTCATATTCACCCGGGGTGAGGAGGTCGGTCGGCACGGTGATCGATACTTTCCATTCCTGTTCAGCGTAGTCCGCCGGCTGGGCCAGCTCGTCCAGGGCGCTCCCCGGAAGCGTGAGCACCGTTTCACCGGCCCGCTTGAAACGGTACGTGGTGAGAAAGGGCCGTTCGGTCAATTCGCGGAATGAGGCCTCCACCTGGCGCGGGTTGGCACGGAGGCCCGTTCTTCCCTCCCCCTCCGCGGTTGTGGGCAGGTAGACATGGTAAAGCATGGTCGGACCGGCAGACAGGGGCAGGGGGATGGTGCCCTCCGCCGGCAACGGGGTCAGCTGCCGCCCGCGATGACAGAAGGGGGGCGGCATGGGGCGTCGGATCAGCGGGTAGGGTTCGAGGCCGTTTCCCAGCAACAGGCTGCTGGCGGCCAGTTGATCGAGGCCCAGGTCGGGCACCCTGAAATTGAGCCGGTGCCAACCCTGTTTTGACGTTGCCCGGTCCATGGCGATGAGATAGATCTGGTAGTCGCCGGGCGCCAGGTCGAAGACCCGGCGCAAGGTCCACGGTTCGTCATCGGGGCTCACCGCCTGGCTCAGTATCAGCGCTTCATCCTGACCGGAGCGGAGAGCACGGATGTGGAAACGGTCGGTCACGTCCCCGTCAGGTCCCACCACCAGGCCGCGAAGCCTGAGATTTTCGGCGCCCTGGTCCTGCTTGACCCGGTAGGCGGCGTGCCCCTGGCCCCGGACCACAAACAGGCTGCAGGTGAGCCAGACGCTGGTCTTTCCCTGTTCGCCGCGGAAAAAGGAGATCTGTGGCTGAATCTGGACGTCCATGTCCGCCGGCCCCAGTCCCATACGGAAATATTCTCTCACCGAAGCAACCAGTTCAATTTCGTCCACCAGGTCCATCGGCCGGCCGTCAAGCGGCCGTCCCCCGGGCTGGTAGAAGATATCCGGCCAGAGAATGGTCTTCTGCCTGAGTTCCGGAACGATTTCGCCGAAAAACCGGGCCTCGTCCACCAATTCAGGAAGCCCGTCGCTGTTCAGGTCCTGGAAACGGAGGGTCAGTGGTTCGGACAGTGGAAGGAGTATGCTGTTTTTACGGTAGATCCATTCGAAGGCCGGTGAGTAGCGTGCCGAGGCCAGGGCCTCCGTGCCGCCCCCCGGTGCAAAAGTGACCTGGAGGCCCCCGTCCGGCTGACCCAGCAGTGTGTAGACCCGGCCCATGTCGGTCAGGTCACCGGGTACCGCCACACCCTCGTCGCTGGAGGCCACTCCGGCCAATAGGCAACTGAACAATTCCCTGGCCCGGTGCTTGCGTGCGAGGTAGGCATATTTGAACTCGTTGTGCACCGTATCCGGAGTGGGGTCACGACGGGCCCAGAACACCCCCCGAAAATAGCCACGGTCATCTGGACGGTGCATGGACTGGTACAGCTGCCATTCCTCTGGAAGCGGCAGGTCCGCGGCCACTTCCTGGAGCCAGTTGCCGGTGATCAGCGTGAACTCCGTCCCGGGCTCTTCGAACTGTATCTCGGATGCTGCCGGAGATATTCCGCCGGTGGGCGATGAGAAGAGAATGGCGATGACGAGGATCAGGAGCATGGTCGGACGTATCAAGTGCGGGTGGTGGGATTTCATTCATGCCGCCTGGATGCCCCCGGGGCAGGGCCCGACGAGGTGAGGTTATCAATAAGTTTGTATCCTGAATCGCGGGTATCACGGCAAATTATACCACATGGCACGGCCCTCTACGGTGAGGCCCGCAGCCAGACCGTTCCGAAAATCGATGATCATTTTTCATGTTAGGATATTGACAAATTATCTTATTTCGCCTAAATTCTATTTACAAGTGGTGCACGGTTGGTGGAGTTGTTCCTCTCACCGCCGCAAAACTCTCGGATTTTAGTTACGTTTCCACAGGTGAAAAATGCACGGGGTTGAATGTGTTCGCGGAGGCGGTCTTCCGTTGGCCATTTCGTTGGTTTCGATTCACTACAAACAAGGGGAGATCTGATGAAAAAACTGGCTGTCCTACTGGTCCTGGGGTTCCTGCTGGCGGGCGCGAGTGCCATGGCTCAGGAATATGATCTGCAACTGGTGGTCTTCAATATGCCGCAGGACACGGTCCTGGTTGGTGAGAAGGCGTTTTTGAACGTGGTAATCTTCAACCCCGCGCCCTACGGTTCAGGCATCTTCCTCTCCGGCATCGGCTACATGACCATCGATACCCCCTGGGGTTCCACCATCACTCGTGGTCCGTTCCCGATCAACAATGTGACGCCGGCCACTTCCCGCCGCAAGAACTGGGAAATTCCAGTGGTCGCGGCTGCCCAGCCGGGGGTTTACACCTTCACTGGATGGCTGGAAATGAGCGGCGTACCCGTGGACACGAAGTTCGCGAGTATCGAAGTGTTGGCTCCGTAGCCGCCGTTCCCGTGAAGGTGAGCAACGAAGCCCCGCAGGCCATGGCGGCCGCGGGGCTTCGTTCAGGTACGGCGCGGGTGTTTGGGTTTGCCGGGTGCCTTATCCCGGGGTCTGGACGCCAGGGCCGGATCGCTGCCGCCGGCTGGTTCAGCTGGTGCTGCGCCGAAAGTAGATCAGGATCATCACCATCCCGGTGCCGATCACAAAAAGCGGCCAGAGGCGATTAATCAGGGTGTAGTAGTGAACCAGGTTGAAATTGTCCAGCAGAAAGATAATCCCCAGCAGGATCAGGCTGATGCCCCAGACCGGTGATTCAACTGCCGATGCCGCCGCCGGGCCGGAAGAGGGTTCGGCGGCCTGTTGGCTGAAATCGGCATGGCTTTCGCCGGTAAGCATGGGAACCAGGGCCGTGGAGTATTCGGATTCTTTTATCCCGCGGGCCGTCTTGTAGGCGTCGTAGATCTGGTAAAAGTAGATGAAGGCCGCGATCACTCCGAACAGGCCCTCCATGGGGTGAGATTTCTGGGTCAGGATGATGGAGCTGATGAAGAGCAGGAGAAAGGTCAGAGCCTTGGCGAACTGGTTGTTGTAGATCTGACCGGTGAACGGAATGAAAATCGAGAGCAGGGCTGCCGTGCCGGGCCGCTTGCTTTTCGAGGCCGGGTCATTTCCGGTTTCCGCGCGCGGGGCCCGGTCGTATTCGCCGGCCGGGAGCGTGATTTTCGGAATATCACCCGGGGTCTGATTATTCCCCGTGCCCTCTTTCTCCACCAGGCAACTGTCGCAATAGAAGACCCGGTCCCGTTCCTGGGTGCAGGTCTCGCAGAGCGGGTGGCCGCACATGGCGCAGGCGCCGATTGCTTCTTCTTCTGCGTGGTAGTGGCAGCGCATGTTCCCCTCGCCCCCGGGCGCCCGAGCCGTTTCAGGCTCCAATCAGACCCAGCGCCCTGATAATGTCGGTGACCAGGAATCCGGAGGTGTCTCCCTCCGCTTCGTCGGCATTCTTGCCGGTCCGGCCGTCGGTATCCCGAACCACGTCAATTCGGGACTCAACCTTCTGTTTCAAATCGTTCAGACCGGCTCCCCAGTCCGAGGCCATCTCCAGCGCCCGAGCGCTCTTGTCGTTGATCAACCGCCGGCAGCCGTGGATTGAATCCTGAAAGTCAGGATTGAACCAGGTGAGATTGGCGGTGATGAACACCGCCAGGATAACGGCTGCCGCCGCATTGTCAAAGAGCCAGTGCCCGCCGCCGGACCGCATCCCCATCCCGGCTTGCTGTGCTGCGGCGCCGGCCGCGGCCAGTTCGCGCTGCGGGATCGAGGCCAGACGCTGTTCGAGACCGGCCGGCATGGTCGGTTCCGGAACGTTTTCCAACTGAACGATGTTCAGCTCCATGATCTCGATCAGCTCGGTGCAGTCTGCGCAGCTGTCGAGGTGGGCCCGCAGTTGCTTCGACCGCTCCGGATCGAGGAGACCCTCG
>JAQAZP010000304.1:0-6858 GCA_032127265.1 Acidobacteriota bacterium | reverse complement strand
CAGGAGCACCCGGTAGGCATTCAGGCGCAGCTGGAACGGGTCGCGCACCTTGGCCTTTTTCATATACCCCCGTGCTCGATGGTTGGACCACTTGCCGTTGCAAACCTGCAGGTCCGTGCCCCAGGCCAGGAGAACCGCATCCAGCTCGAGCCCCTGGGCGCCAAACTCGGTCACCACGGTTTCGAGATGCCTGCACGATTTTCGGCCATAGGCCTCCTCCTCATCGCTATACCAAGGACAGAAGTTGATCCGCTTTGTCGATTGGAAGTCGTTGGGGATGCCGAAGTCGACCAGATCGCGGTCCTTGGAGGATGCCACAAGACCATAGCTGGCCTCAGGGTGTTCGGCGTTACGCTCCCGCAAGTAGTCCTTTGCCGTGTCGAGGTCGGAGGTGACAGGAACACCGCCGGCACACTGGTCTTGCCATTGGCCCGCGGCACGGCCAGGTCGTCGAGGTAGTGGGCATGGGCGACACGCAGGTAGACAGGTCATCTAACTTTGCTCACTCTCCGGAGGGTCAGCAACGAACTTCCTACCCTTATCGGTCAAACGGTATCGTTGCTTGCTGCTCCGGGGCTTATCGGGAATGGTCATCTCGATGAGTCCAGCCTCAATGGCCGGGAGAAGGTAGGCGTTTCGAAAGTGTTCTTCATGGCGAAGCCCCAAAGCTGCTTGAAGTTCACGACGCTTCATTTCACCCCGTATCGATGACATGAGACGCCGTACTTGCGCAGTAACTTCCCCGGTAACTTCCCCGGTGACTTCCCCGGTAGCTTCACCCGTGGCTCTCGTTGCGACTTGGTCCCGACTTGGTCCCAACTTGGTCCCAGCACCCCCTATGATTTCCGTATCCCGCGGTAACGAGGCGGGCCGGAACGTTACATACACCGACCCGGCCTGCTCCTGCCAGGTGGGCATGGGGTTGCCGTTTTCCGCGCACAAATCGATGATGTTCAGCGTTCCGGTACCCCAGCGTTCAATGATACCCGCCCGGTAAAACACGTTGGCGATGATCGGGTTCCACGGCTTGGACTCGTGAGCTTTAGTCAGCTTCTCCGGAGTGATCCCAAAGTGGAGTTCCCCGGGATTCGTGATCTCCAGATGATCGTCATACATGGCCACGGCCACAGCACCGCCCGGGATCGAATAATCGCGGTGACACAGAGCGTTGGCGATGGCTTCGCGCGTGGCGCGCGGCGGGTACCAAGGCTGATCCTGGCGGATCATCTTGCCCGACACCACCCGACCGGCAATCGGAACATGATCCATCAGGAAGGACTCGGCCCGGCGCAGGAGCGCGAGAGCGTGCCCCCAGTACTGTCGGTTGTCGGCAAAATCCGCCAGGCGGTCTTTGCCCCGAAAGCGCGCCATACGGATGCCCATCTGCGGATAGATCGCCTTCAGGGGGTCGCTCTTGCCAAAGAGTGCCACTGCGGCGTTCAGGAGGTTACCTTCGTGAACCAGCCCCAAGCCAAGGAGAATGGATGCGGTGTCTCGCCGGGCAGTGGCTTCAAGACGGCCCAGCCGAATTGCGTTGTCTAACGTGATCTGGATCTCTTCGGCATCAAGATCTTCGATGGAAACACTGTCCGCGACTGGTTCATTTTCCCAGCGCCGGGTGGCGTGGAGCCGTTCCAAAAGTCGCCGTTCATACTCGTCTCTGGGCATGACGATCGTGGAAGGGCCGTGCCGAAGATAAGCTCGACCGTCGTAGGTATAGGGCCCGCCACCGCCGGGCACGGTCAATGCAATGATCGAATTTCCGTCCCTCAGCAGTACAGTTTCGATATCGGGGAAAGCCGGCGGTTCGATTCTTCGTAGTTCTGCCGAGATATCTTCAATCGTCTTGGCCGTGACCAATTGACCGACGAGATCAGCCTTGTCCGTGACGCCGAATACCACGAAGCCGCCGAACCCGTTGAGCATCGCACAAACGGTCTTGGCCGCTGTGGAACGCTGGCCGGTGGATCGTTTGAATTCGACACGCTCCGACTCACCGTCCCGGACAAGCGCTTTCAACTCCCTGATATTCACGGCAACCACCGTTCCCTCCTGGCAACCCAGGTTGCCAGAACAAAATTGCCCCGAGCATTTGATATCAGGACTTCCGGCAACCAGGAGAATATTCAGTAGATGATGGTGCAACTCACGTGCCGGATGGATCAGGTGGGATGAGGCATGTTTGAGGCGGGATGGATGCCGGTGGTCGGATGCGAGTATCCGGATGTCGCCTTAACTCGACGGAAGGTTGTCCTGTGACTATTTGGTAGCCTTGCCCGGTTTGCTGCTGACCCCCGGTTTGCTGCCTGGCTTGCCACCGCCCACCCCGGGAGCGCTGCCCGGTTTGCTGCCGCCGGCCCCCGGCCCCCGCCCCGTGCCCGATGCCGGTATCGCCGAACCGCCCGGCCAGCCCTCGCCTTTGGCGATGGCCTCGAGGCGCTCCCGGGCCATGAGGATGGCGTAGGCGCCGTTGCGCTTGAGACGCCCGGACACGGCGCTCTGGGCGATCTTCACTTCCCGGCCGATCTCCTGCTGGCTCATCCCGCGAAGGAGGCCGAGGGTGATGCGGGCATCCCGCCGGTCCATCCGCCCCACCAGCTCATCACGGCAGACCAGCCCGGCGACGAAGGCGTCGTCCAGCGTCGGGTCGTCGCCGATGAAGTAGGTCCGCCAGCCGGCGGGACGGCGAGCCCGCCCCGACTCTTTCCGCAGCACGGCCAGGGCCTCCCGCGCCCTTCGGACGGCAGCACCGGAACGGCCGGCGGAAGGCTCAGCACCACCCGGCCCGGCACTTCCCGGCCCGGCGCTGCCCCAGCCGAGGCCGATAAGCACGTCTGCCGTCCCGAGCAGTTCGAGCCTCAGTTGGAGGGACGCCTCGAACCCCAGGTGCGGTGCGGCGTACACGCCCTGCACCCCACCGTCATCGGATACGGCCAGGGGCGTCACCGCGGCGACGTGACGGTTGACTCGCTCGCACACCCCGGCCGCCAGCTTCACCGCCTGGGCCCGACCGGCCGCCCCGGTCCCGAACCCGAGGTCGGCGATCAGCGCCACCTGGAATGGACTCGTTGTTATCCCAGCCATGACCGCTCCCCGCGAACACCATCAGGTCGATCCCAGATGCGATACGGAACGCCACTTTATATATCATATTTCGATATTTATTCTTATTATATCATTCATAATGATGTCGCCATGAACATCCCGGATATCGAAAACCACTGACTCGGAATGTCTTCCTGACTCGGAATGTCTTCAAGGATTAGGGACGGAAGCCTCAGACCGGTGATGAACGAGGCATCGGTATGGGCGGCGCGTTTACGCCGAGACGGCAGGCTCGTCGCTTCACATGCCGGAGTGATCAGCGAACAGTCCCCTCCACCCCGGGTCGAGGGGGACGACCTCACGGTCTCTGAGCCAGACGTGGGCGCCGGCGCTTTCCGCTTGCCGGTAGGCCCAGCGGGCCACCTGGTGCGAGCCGTCGAGGTTGTGGAGGAGGGATCGTTCTTCGAACCGCTGGGCCAGTTCATGGCCCCGGTCCTCGTTGCGCTGCCGCCAGCGCTCGAGGTGCGGCAGGGCGGCCAGCAGGTCGCTCTTCCTGCCATTGCAGCCGCTGTGGGCGAGGACGAAGTTGTGGCCCAGGTCGGTGGGATAGCGGGACCAGGGGATGAAGTGGTCCACCTCGGCCCGGCCGCTGATCGGGCGCCGGCAGTAGAAGCAGTCGCCGTGCTGCACGTCCCTGAGGATCGGCACATACGCGGCCAGTGGGGCCCGCTCCGAGCCGAAGAGGAACTCCGAAAGGTCCGTGCCGTCGCCAAGGACATCCGCATTGCCCCTGACCCGCCGGATAAAGCGCAGCCAGGCTCCCTGGACCAGGTTGCGCACCAGGCCGTGGAACCGCCGGAAGCAGAAAGCCACCCCCGGCTCGAGGGTGATCGTGTGCCCCTGACCGGTGTTGGGATAAAGGAACGGCTCCACCCCGCCGGCCAGTTCCTGAAGCCGCCAGAGCGGCATGACCTCAATGTTCCGCACCACTTGGCGGAGCAGTTGCTCGTACTGCTCCGCAGGCATATCGCCGGGGTCGGATCGGGCCGTGTACTGCTGCTGCGCTTCAGCCACGTAGCGGACCACCGCAGCCTGGCGGCCTGTGTTCTGCCGCAGGACCGCGGCCTCAACGGCCCCGGCCACCGGCACGTAAGGCCGTGCCTGCCGCCAGTAATAGCCGATGAACTTCTCCGCGATCTGCCGTGTGTGAAGGGTGAGCGACTCGCCCGTGTCGTCCCCCAGTTCAACCGAGAGGTCGGCCAGCGCCAGCAGCAGGGCGAACTTGTAGGTGGCGACGAAAGACCCCTCGTCGAGGATCCGCTGGATGTTGGCCAGGAACCTGACCTGGGCTTCGGGTGATGTGGCGCTGGTCACTCGTCTCTGCCGCTCCAGTAGTCGGCCTTGTCGGGGAAGATCCAGCGGATCCCGCCGCGGGGCTCGGGAACGTCTCCCGCAAACCGGGGGATAAGGTGCAGGTGGAAGTGCAACACCGTCTGCCCGGCAGCCTCCCCATCGTTGATGCCGATGTTGAAGCCGTCGGGATCCAGCTCGGACTGCAGCCCTTCCCTTGCCTCCCGCAGAAGCTGGAGCATCTCACCCACCTCCTCCGGCGAGGCCTCGAAGAAAGACTGCACATGACTTCGGGGGATGATCAGCGTGTGCCCAGGCAACACGGGGAAACTGTCACGGAGAGCCATGACCCACTCGCTCTCCAGAACGAGGCGTTCGGCAGGCAGGTTGCAGAATGGGCAGGGCGTTTGCATGCGTGTCACCTTGGATGAGTGATCAACGGCGATGATCAGCAGATGATATGCCGTATAAGCTGAATGGATTGTATTACAGCGGTTGGATTCAGGGAAAGGGGGCCGGACCTCGGCACAAACAGCATGATAATGAATAGAATAAGACACCAGTTTGCCGCAGCAGCAGTCTGGATGTAAGCTCACCGGAAGCAGAAAACGGAAGGTCATGGAGACGATATTCATCAGCAGCGTGCAAAAGGAACTGGCCGAGGAACGCCGGGCCCTGAAGAACTACATCGAGGGCGACGCCTTGTTGCGACGCTTTTTCGACGTGTTCCTCTTCGAGGATTTGCCGGCTTCCGACCGGCGGGCGGACGACGTCTATCTTGACCAGGTGGACGGTTGCGGGCTATATGTCGGGCTCTTCGGTGACCAATACGGGTATGAAGACGCGGCGGGCATTTCTCCGACGGAACGCGAGTTTGATCGGGCGACCGCTCAGGGCAAGACCAGACTGATCTTCGTCAAGGGCGCGGATGACCGGAGCCGGCACCCCAAGATGCTCGCCCTTGTCCGCAAGGCGGGAGACCAGCTGATCCGACGGCGATTCACGAGCATTCAGGAGTTGATTCGTGAAGTCTATTCCAGCCTAGTCGAGACACTGGAAAGTCATGGACTGCTGCAAACTATGCCGTTCGATAACAGTCCGTGCCCTGGTGCCACGCTCAAGGACATCGACGGCAAGGCCATCGAGGATTTCGTTGAGACGGCAAAGGCCAAGGGTCGGCTGACGCTGAAGGGCACCCACGCGCCCAATGCGATATTGCAGAACTTCAAACTCCTGCGTGAGGGCAAGCCGACCAATGCCGCCGTTCTGCTCTTCGGCAAGGAACCGCGCCGCTTCTTCAACAACATCCAGGTCCACTGCTTCCACTTCTTCGGCACCAGGAAGCGCAAACCGATCGCCTCACAGCAACCCTACGAAGGGCGCATATTCGAGGTCATTGATCAGGCAGTCGAGTTCGTGCTGGGCAAGCTGGATCGCCCCGTCGGCACAAGGGCACAGAGCACCCAAGCATCGGGTGACTTTGAGATTCCCAGATCGGTCATCACCGAGGCCGTTGTCAATGCCGTAGCCCATCGCGACTATCGGAACAATGGGTTTGTTCAGGTCATCGTCTTCTCCGACCGGATCGAGGTCTGGAATCCCGGTGAACTGCCACGCGGCTTGACTCCCGAGAAGCTGCGCCAGCCGCACGGCCCCATTCCACGCAATCCACTGCTCGCCGAACCGCTGTTCCGGGTCAAGTTCGTGGAAAAGGCCGGCACCGGCACCACCGACATGATCGCCGACTGCCTGGCGGCCGGCCTTCCCGAACCCGATTTCAAGCAGTGCGGTCCGCATTTCGTGACAACGGTTTGGCGAGATTGGCTGACCGATGCGGCGATGAAAAAACTTGGGTTGAACGAGCGACAGCAAAAGGCCGTCAAGCACGTCAAGACCCACGGCAGGATAGGAAACACTGAATACCAGAACATGGCGGACGTGGCCAAGCGCACGGCGCATAGGGACCTTGTGGAGCTTGTCGAGAAGGGCGTGTTCACCAAGCGCGGAACGCGAGGCAAAGGTACTCACTACCTACTGGTCCGGAAAAGGGCCACCAATGGGCCAAATGGGTCATTGGAGACAGGATGACCGAATTGGGCCATATATGGGCCAAATGGGCCATGCGATTTCTGGTGGTCCGCAAAGTCGCGGCTGAGGCCATCGTCAATGCCGCAGCCATCGGGACAACGTCCTCGATGTAAAACCGAGCACTGCCATTCCCTCACAACCCCTGAAACCCGCAGTCCTTCAGGTACGCGAAGGTCTCCTCGAGCTCCTCGAGAGGCGGCACGAACACCACCGTGGCATCCCTCCCGCGGGTCAGCAGCACCCGGTAGGCATTGAGGCGCAGCTGGAACGGGTCGCGCACCTTGGCCTTTTTCAGGTAGCCCCGTGCTCGATGGTTGGACCACTTTCCGTCGCGCATCTGCAGATCCGTGCCCCAGGCCAGGAGGACCGCATCCA
>JAQAZP010000303.1:0-3342 GCA_032127265.1 Acidobacteriota bacterium | reverse complement strand
TGCCGGTCCCTGCTGGTGATACCCTTCATGGTCACGAATCGGTCGAAACCGATTTCGTCCGACAGCTCACGCGCGGCATCCACCTGGTGGGCATTGTGAGGGAAAACGAGGAACTGCCAGGTGAGATACGGTTTTCGCCGTCCGATCCTGTCCCGGAATTCGATGATCCTCCGGGCATTGTTCAGGGCCACTTCGAGAGACCCACCCCTGCGATACCGGACGTAGGTCTCCTGGTCGGCGCCATCCAGTGATGCCGACAAAAAGGAAAGACCCGATCGAACCAGTGCTTCGAGCTTTTCATCACTCAGCCGGACATTCAGATTCGTGTGAATGCTGGTGCAGACCTTCTTCCGCTCGGCCATGGATATCATCTGCACGATATTCTTGTGCAGAAGTGATTCGCCCCAGTTGAACAGGTCGATGATGTAGGCGTGGTCACCCAGTTCGTCGAGAATCCGACCGTAGCGCTCCAACTCCATAAATCCCCTGGGGCGGCCCTTGACCTGTTTACCGGTGGGGCAGTGAGGGCACCGCAGGTTGCAGGAGTTGGTGACATCAACGATCAACCGGCAGGGCCAGGCGGTGACCCTGGTCCGGCGCAGCCGGCGCTGGACCAGGGACCGGGCCAGGTTTCGCAGTTTGGCCGGTGTGCTGTATCTCAACAGAGCATGGGGGCGTTGCCGCCCAATGAGGTCATTGAAGTATTTCTTCATTGGAGGCGTCGCCCCCTGCTCGTATCTCAGCGCCTCGGTTGAGTCGAAGAACGCGATCTTTACCCTTCCCCCTTACGGCTCGTCGGAAACCTCGGGCGTCCGGGGTTCAGCGTTTTTCACGTATCTGTCAAACCACTGGATCTGCTCCCACAGGACGTGCTCGATGCTCTCCCGCGCCCGGTAGCCGTGGTCTTCGAAGGGCAGCAGCACGAGGCGGGCGGTACCGCCCGAGCCGCGCACGGCCTCGAAGAAGACCTCGGACTGGAAGGTCAGCGTGCCGGGGTTGGAGTCGGCGTTGCCGTGGATCACCAGCACCGGCTCGTTGACCTTGTCCGCGAAGAACGTGGGCGAGACCTGGATGTAGACGTCCCGGGCCTCGAAGAGGGATCGCCGTTCGGACTGGAAGCCGAAGGGCTGGGTGGTCTTGTTGTACGAGCCGCTGCGGGCGATACCGGCCCGGAAGAGGTCGGTGTGGGCCAGCAGGTTGCCGACCATCAGCCCACCGTGACTGTGACCGAGGACGCCGATGCGCTCGGGGTCGGCCACCCCGATCTCCACGGCCTTGGCCACCGCCGCCTCCGCGTCAGCCACCAGCTGGGGTATGAACGTGTCGTAGGTGGTTTCGGGGTCTCCGATCATCGGCATGGCGGTGCGGTCAAGAACGGCATACCCCTGGAGCAGGAAAAAGAGGTGAGAGGAGCCGTAAATACTGCTGAAGCGCCTGGTCGAGCCGCTTACCTGTCCGGCGGTGGCCGGGTCGGAGTACTCCAGGGGATAGGCGTAGACCACCGTGGGCAGCCGCGTTCCCTCCTGGTAGCCAGGGGGGAGGTGGAGCTGAAAGCTGAGCGGCACGCCGTCCTCACGCTCGTAACGGACGAGACGCTTTTCGATCTGACGCAGCTGGGGCGTCGGGTCCTTGAAGCTGGTGATGGGCTTCCGGGTGAGGGCCCGGGTGGCCTCGCCCTCGGCGGCTTCCACGGTCTTCCCCAGGGTGGCCAAGTAGTAGTTGGGCACGTCGACGGCCGATTCGGAGCGCATGACAAAACCGTCCCCCTCACCGGCAAAGGCCACGAAATACTCATAGCGGTCCGGCTGGCAGCGGAAGAGGCGCTGGACTTCGCCGGTCTTCATTTGGCGCAGGTCGAGGAAAGGCCGGTCTCCCTCGACGGTGGCGCCGCTGCCGGAAAAGAAGACCGCATCGCCTTTCTGGTGCAGCACCTGGCGGCCGTTGGGCAGGGGACGATGTTCGGCGTAGCCGGGCGAGTTGTAGCGGTCGCTTTCATTGAGGTCGAACCACAGGCGCGAACTGCCCTGGTCCACGTCCAGCAGCCAGGTGTAGCTCCAGCGGCGGATGCGTTCGTGCTCGGTGAGCATCAGCGTACCGCCTTCGGCACCCCACCCGCTTTGCCAGCTCTCGATCCGGTGCCTGGCCCTGAAGACCTCCTCCGGTTCCCCGGTGAACGGCGCGTCCAGGCGCATCAGCCGGTCGCGGTGCTCGGCCTCGGCGACAGGGTTTCCTCCGTCCAGGGCCTCGACCCAGTAGAGTGTGTGCGGCGCCGTAGCGCGCCAGGAGACGCCCCGCGGCCCCAGGGCCACACCGTGGATCGGCACCTCGTCGGCCAGGGGCAGAGCGGCGATGGTCGCCACGGGCTTCGCCTCCTCATCCCAAATCTCCAGCTTGCTGGCGAAGCGCCACCAGGGCACGGCATGGGACCAGGGGCCCACCAGGCGTTCCACCAGCAGGCAGGCTCCGTCGGGCGAGAAATCAGAGTTGCTGTAGACCGCGGGCTGACCGATGGTTTTCACCGTGCCCTTTGCCGGGTCCACGATCACCAGTTCCGAGGTGGCGTAATACTCGAAGAGGGCGTCGTCGTGAGCGGTCACCAGCAGGTTGCGCGCCTCGTAGGTGGAGCGGGCCCTGGCTCCCTCACCCTCGAGGATCTCGGGCCCCGCCGGGATGGCCGGCGGCTGGGGCGGCGCTCCGCGTTTCGGGATGCGGCGAACCAGAAGCCGCTGCTGATCGGGCAGCCATCGCACTCCGGTGTCCAGGAGTTGGTTGACGGCCACGTTCTCGATTTTTGTCAGCGCGCCATCAATCGCGCCTACCCACAGACCCATGTGGTCGGCGTGCCTGGTGGTCAGGGCAAAGCGCCGGCCGTCCGCGGTCCAGTTCACCGAGTGCACCTCGGCATCTTCCGGCAGGCCGAGGGGTGTCTCGGCGCCGCCCTCGACCTTGACCAGGCGCGGGGAGGTGGCCCCGTGTCGCCCGTGGATGTAGTTGGTCACGGGATCCACCCGCATGCCGGCCAGCACGTGCATCGGCCCCGCCATCTCGGAGAGCGGAGGATAGGTGACAGGATCGGCCAGCAGCAGATACTCTCCCGTGGGTGAGATCCACGCCCGTGGGAGCTGGGGAGCATGGAGTACCGCCATCACCTCTTCCGGAGGAGTCTGCCACCCTGTTTTCGATGTATTGGTGTCATCGGCAGCCCCGGCAAACGGAGCCATCATCAACACTACGACGGTGAGCACGGTCAGGACTCGAAACATGATCCTCCTCCTCGGTACATGGCGCCCCACTCAAAACCCCAAGCAGCACGGCCGCTCTCGGACTGGTCGCAGTTGAGCC
>JAQAZP010000302.1:0-38409 GCA_032127265.1 Acidobacteriota bacterium | reverse complement strand
GAGCCGGACCGGGAGCCGTCTTCGGCCCCCATGTGCGCGGATGGAATTATGACAATAGCGGCTCGGTCAGTGCCATGAGCGGCGTCAACTTCTTCGCCTACGGCACGCCCAAGTGGGGAGTGAACGTGGTGGCGGGAGACGTGGACGGTGACGGATACGACGAGATCATCACCGGGGCCGGGCCCGGCGCGGTCTACGGCCCGCACGTCCGCGGCTGGAACGTCGACGGCGCCGGCCCGGTGACGCCGATTGCGGGGATCAGCTTCTTCGCCTATGGCACGCACCAATGGGGGGTCAACGTGGCCTGCGGCGATCTCGACGGCGATGGCTACGCGGAGATCATATCCGGCGCCGGGCCCGGCTGTTCGTTCGGCTCCCACGTGAGGGCCTGGAAATTCGATGGAAGCCAGATCACCCCGATGGCGTCAGTCAACTTCCTGGCCGAAAACGATTCACAGTTCGGCGTGCGCGTCGCTGCCGGCGATGTGGACAGCGACGGAATCGATGAAATCATCACTGGCACTGCCACTGATACCTCTCTCTATTCCCCTAATTTTCGGGTCTGGAGTGTCGAGACCGGCCAGGTAATCCGGGACAGATATATCGCCGCGTATGATCTCTGGATGACCCGTGCTCCCAGCGTCGACGGTTTCGATCCCAACCGGGTCATTTCCGATCCCGGCCCCGCACCCTCCACTCCCGGACCTGGCAGCAGGGCACCGGCACGACGAACACGGTGATGATGGCGATGGTCATCAGGCAGGCCCGCAGAGAACTTCTTGCCCGTATTACCTGTTCACCGTACAATGATGGGGATATGAGCAGGATTCTGATCATCGACGACGACGAGCCGCTCTGCCGGTCGCTTCAGATCCAGTTGACCGAACTGGGCCACGAGGTGAAGTACGCCAATCGCGGCCTGGAGGGACTGGACCTGGCGGCCCGGTTCGTACCTCACCTGATCCTCCTCGACCTCGCCCTGCCGGATGGCAGCGGTCTGGAATTCCTGCCCCGGATCACGAGTGATTCAACGGTGCCGGTGGCGATGATCACCGGCCAGCAGGACATGAAGGCCACCATCGAGGCGATGAGACTCGGTGCCTTCGACTACCTGCGCAAACCCTTTGAACTCGATGACGTGCGCTTGCTGATCGAAAAGGCCCTGCGGACGAAATCGGAAAGGCACAAGGACGGCCCGGGCCTCCAGGCTGCGCTTGCCTCACTGGGACGCCACGAGATCGTCGGATCCGACCCCAAGGTCACCAACCTGATCAAGCAGATCGGCTTGCTGTCCCGCAGCCGGGTGACGGTTCTGGTGGAGGGGGAAAGCGGCACGGGAAAAGAACTGGTGGCGCGGGCGCTGCACGGGGCGGCCACTCCCGGGGATCCCTTTGTCCCGATCAACTGTTCGGCGCTGGTGCCCACTCTCTTGGAGAGTGAGCTCTTCGGCCACGAGCGGGGGGCCTTCACCGGCGCGGATGCCCGCAAAACCGGCAAGATGGAACTGGCCGGCAAGGGGACGCTGTTTCTCGATGAAATCGGGGACATGTCCCTCGAACTGCAGGCCAAACTGCTGCGCGTCCTGCAGGAGCGGGAGTTCGAGCGGGTGGGCGGGGTCGGCAGCGTGCCGTTCCGGGCGCGGGTGATCGCGGCCACCAACAAAGATCTTCGGGAGCTCGTCAAACAGAAGACGTTTCGGGAGGATCTGCTGTTCAGGCTCGCCGTCTCGTCACTCGTTGTACCCCCGCTCCGAGAACGCCGTGGGGACATCCGCCCCCTCGCTCAGCACTTGCTCTGGCGGATCGCGAAAGAACTGCACCGGGATGTCGAGGGGGTGGACGAATCGGCCATGCGGCAGCTGGAGACCTACGACTGGCCCGGCAATGTCCGTGAACTGGAGAACGTCCTCACTCGCGCCGTGGCGCTTTCACAGCACCCGATCCTTTCCGCCGAGGCTTTCGGGGCGGTCTCCATCAGTCCATCCCCGGTCGATCAAGGCTCTGAAGCCATCGTTCCCTTGAGGGATGCCGAGAAGCGCCATATCGAAAAGGCGCTCGCCGGCAATGCCTGGAACATCACCCGGACTGCTAGAACGCTCGAAATTTCTCCCACCACGCTGCGCAAAAAAATCACTGACTACAAGATACGGCAATAGCCTCCCTGGAAGCGCAGGGATCAGCCGCTCTTCGCCTTCAGTCCCAGCTCCTTGATCCAGCAGTAGAGCACCGGCACCACGAACATGGTGATCACCACGAAGACCATGCCGCCGAAGGAGGGGATGGCCATGGGGACCATGATGTCCGAGCCGCGGCCGGTGGAAGTGAGCACCGGGATCAGGGCCAGGATGGTGGTGGCCACCGTCATCAGGCAGGGGCGGACGCGGCGGCTGCCGGCCATCACGGTGGCCTCGCGTATTTCTTTCACCGTGGCCGGGTTGTCCCTCTTGAACACCTGCTCGAGATAGGTGGCCATGATCACCCCGTCGTCGGAGGCGATGCCGAAGAGCGCGAGAAAGCCGACCCAGATGGCCACGCTGAGATTGATCGGGTGGACCTGGAACAGGTCGCGCATGCCGGCCCCGAACACGCTGAAGTTGAGGAACCAGGGCTGGGCATAACACCAGATCATGATGAAACCGCCGGCCCAGCCCACCACGATGCCGGAGAAGACCAGGGCCGTGGTGGAGACCGAACGGAACTGCAGGTAGAGGATCATGAAGATGATGAACAGGGCCAGGGGCAGGACCACCATCAGCTTCTTCTGCGCCCGGATCTGGTTCTCGTAGCTCCCGGCAAAGGTGTAGCTCACACCGGCGGGAAGCTGGAACTCCCCATCATCCAGCTTCGCCTGCAGGTAGGCCTGGGCCTGTTCCACCACCTCCACCTCGGCGTAGCCCGGCTTCTTGTCGAAGAGGACGTAGCCGACGAGGAAGGTATCTTCGCTCTTGATCACCTGGG
The DNA here is from genome assembly GCA_032127265.1 of Acidobacteriota bacterium. Classification (GTDB taxonomy): domain Bacteria; phylum Acidobacteriota; class JAQAZP01; order JAQAZP01; family JAQAZP01; genus JAQAZP01. The sequence continues at coordinate 35,452 of JAQAZP010000302.1, read as the reverse complement.
GGCCGCGGACATACTCGGTGGTCGACAGCTGGGACAGCGGGACCTGGGTCCCGTCCGGCGCCGGGACGAGAATGCCGCCGAGGGATTCGATGTTGTCCCGCAGTTCACGCAGGTAGCGGACCCGAATCGGGTAGCGCTCGCGGCCCTCCACCGAGGTGGTGATCCGCTTGCCGCCCACGGCGATCTCGATCACGTCCTGGACCTGGCGCAGCTTGATTCCGTAACGGGCGATGGCCCGGCGGTCGATCTCGATCTCCAGGTAGGGTTTTCCCACGATACGGTCGGCAAAAACCGCGGCTGGCTCGATCATCGGCACTTCTTTCAGCAGCCGCTCGATCTCCAGCCCCACCCTGTCGAGGGTCTCCAGGTCCGGCCCCTTGATCTTGAGCCCCATCGGGGCGCGCATGCCGCTCTGCAGCATGACGATCCGGGCGGCGATGGGCTGGAGCCGTGGAGCCGACGTGGTGCCGGGAATTGAGGCCGCTTCGAGGATGGCGTCCCAGATGTCGTCCGGCTCGGTGATTCCCGCCCATTGCTCGCGGCCGTCGTTGAGGTCGGGGTCGAGCGGCGGGCGCCAGAGACGGAAGGGCCGCCCGTCATCGTCGGGGATCAACCGGCCCTGGTCGTCGCGAAAGAAGCGGCCCGGAACCACGTAAGGCTCGCCATCGGGCGCCGGGACGGGCCGGCCGTCCTCGGTCCTGAAGTAATCATTCTCGTCCACGTCGAAGCGGAAGGTGAGCCGTTTGCCGGCCTGGTCGACAATGTACTGGCTGTAATAGTTGATCACCGTCTCGATCATCGAGATCGGCGCCGGGTCGAGCGGGCTCTCCACCCGCCCCAGCTTGCCCACCGACGACTCCACTTCGGGGATGGCGCTGATCGCCATGTCCTGTTTGCTCAGCACATCGTGCACCTCGCCGATGGAGGCGTGGGGCATGGTGGTGGGCATCAGCAGATACGAACCCTCGTCCAGCGGCGGCATGAACTCCTTGCCCAGGCCGGGGAACTTGTGGGCCATGTAGGTCACCGGGGCCCAGGTTCTGACCGTCGCGGGGAGCCAGCCGAAGAAGGCGTCGAAACCGAGCCAGGACATGCCGCCCATAACGACCACGAGCAGCGGGGCCAGGAGCGCAAGGCCCTTGTGGTCAAGGGTCCACGTCAGCATGGCCGGGTAGAAGTGCTTGAAGATCTGGAAGAAGAGCAGCACCCCGCCGATGAGCACGCCGGCAAAGATGAAATTGCGGGTCAACCCCTTTTCCGGGCCGAGCGGCATCCAGTGCTCGGCGAGGAGAATGCCCACGGTGACCACCGCGAACCCGGTGAACACCAGGGGCACCCAGCGGTCTTTTATCCGCTGGGGTATCCAGGGCTTGGCCAGGTGGTAGAGGCCCACCAGGACGATGATCAGCCCGATCCACCAGACCGAGGCCACCGCGATCACCACCCCCACCAGGATCAGGGCCACGTGAAGGAACCGGCCCAAGACCTTGCCCTTGGCCCGGTTGGCGAACAGCAGGTGGGCAAAGGGCGGGATGATGGTCAGGGCCACGATCACCGAGGCGATGAGGGCGAATGACTTGGTGAAGGCCAGCGGCTTGAAGAGCTTGCCTTCGGCGGCCTCCATGGTGAAGACCGGCAGGAAGCTGACGATGGTGGTGGAAACAGCGGTGAGCACGGCGCCGCCCACCTCGCTCGAGGCCCGGAAGACTACCTCCAGACGATTGTCGTTGGGGTCCGCCTTCCCCAGGTGGCGCAGAATGTTCTCGCTGATCACCACCCCCATGTCCACCATGGTGCCGATGGCGATGGCGATGCCGGAAAGGGCGACGATGTTGGCGTCCACCCCGAAGCTGCGCATGGCGATGAAGCACATCAGCACAGCCAGGGGCAGCAGCCCGGCGATGAGCAGCGAGCTGCCGAGGTGCATCAGCATCACCAGCACCACGATAATGGTGACCAGGATCTCCTCGGTGAGCGCCGAGTTGAGCGTGCCCAGCGTCTCGTAGATCAGGCCGCTCCGGTCGTAGAACGGGACCACGGTCACCCGGCTCACCCGGCCGTCGGCCAGCGTCTTGCTCGGCAGGCCGGGGGCGATCTCGGCGATCTTCCGCTTGACGTTCTTGATCGCGGCCAGGGGATTGTCGCCGTAGCGCACCACCACCACGCCCCCCACCACTTCGGCGCCGCCCTTGTCCAGGATGCCGCGCCTCAGGGCCGGCCCGAACACCACTCGGGCCACGTCCTTGACGTAGACCGGCACGTTGTCCTTGACCTTCACCACGGCGAATTCGAGGTCTTCGAGGGTCTTGATGAACCCCAGCCCCCGGATCACGTATTCCACCTTGTTGACCTCGATGGTCCTGGCGCCCACATCCACGTTGGACATCTTCACCGCCTGGAAGACCTCCTCGAGGCTCACCCCGTAGGCCCGCATGGCGTCCGGGTCCACGTCGACCTGGTATTCCTTGACAAAGCCGCCGATGGAGGCCACTTCGCTGACCCCCTTCGCCGCCAGGAGCGCGTAGCGGACGTGCCAGTCCTGGATCGAGCGCAGTTCATCCAGGCCCCAGCCTCCGGTGGGGCGGCCCTCCTCGTCCCGTCCTTCCAGGGTGTACCAGAAGACCTGCCCCAGGGCGGTGGCGTCCGGCCCCAGAGCCGGCTGGACGCCGTCGGGCAACGTGCCGGAGGGCAGGCTGGCCAGCTTCTCCAGCACCCGGGAGCGGGACCAGTAGAACTCCACCTGCTCCTCGAAGATGATGTAGATGGTGGAGAAGCCGAACATCGAATAGCTGCGCACCGTCTTCACCCCCGGGATGCCGAGCAGCGAAACGGTGAGGGGGTAGCTGATCTGGTCCTCCACGTCCTGGGGCGAACGGCCCATCCACTCGGTGAAGACGATCTGCTGGTTCTCACCGATGTCGGGGATGGCGTCCACCGGGACCGGATTGCGGGGCAGGCCGCCGAGGTCCCAGTCAAAGGGGGAGACCATCACCCCCCAGCCGACGATGAAGACGATGAACAGGGCGACGACGATTTTGTTCTCGAGACAGAAACGGATAACCCCGTCAATGGGCGAGAACCGGTTCTGGTTGTTCGAATTGTTCATCATCACTTCTTTTCCACCAGCGTCTCTTCTTCGCTGCCGCACTTGAACATCGCGGAACCGAAGTAGGGATTCTCAGTGCCCTGCTTTTTCTGCAGCCAGTCGGCCCCGCGATTGTCGAAGGCCATGGGGCAGTGATAGCGGTAGATCGGCATGCCGCCCGTGGAGCCGAACGACTTCACGGTGGCGGCCAGGGCCATCGAGAGGGGCTCGAAGGCCGCGCGCGCCTTCTTGATATCGCCTGCGGCCACGCCTTTGGCCGCGTCCTTCAGTTTCTGCGACTGCTTCATCCATGCCAGGTGCGTGTCGCCGCCAAGCAGGGTCATGTCGACCTTCCCCAACACGTCTAGAAAACGCTTCGCGCCCTCCCGGCTCCTGTCCGGGTCATCGAGGCTGAGCCCGGCCTGAATCTCGAAATAGGCGCTGTATACCGGGTCGAGCTGCTCCCTGAATTTCGCCGGCACGTCGAACGGCCCGGCCAACTCTTCGTGCCCGGTCGCCGGCTTTCCGCCGTGATCGTGGCCCGGAGGCGGGCCGCCGCCATCGGGGTTCATCATGCTCGGCCCGGCCTTGATCTGGATCGCGCTGTCGATCTTGAAATTCCCCTGGACCACCACGTTTTCGCCCTCTTCCAACCCCTCACGGACCACATACCAGTCGCCGGCCCGGGGCCCGAGCACCACTTCACGGCCCTCGAACACACCCGTGCGGTCAGGGTCTTCCACGTAAACCACAGCTCGCTTGCCGGTGATCAGCGGCGCCGAGGCGGGGATGATCAGCGGCGGCTTCCGCTTCGCCGGGTCGTCGTCCACATAGCCCAGCGATTCAGCGGTGACCAGGTCCATGCCGCAGATGTCGCAGGGCTCCTGCCGGGATTTGACGATCGCGGGGTGCATGGGACAGATCCATTTCCCGGCGAGATTGGTCCGGACCACCGCGCCGCCCTCGGAGACACCCGCTTCCACACGGGCGTGAACGAACATCTCCGGCTTGAGCCGCCCGTCTGGATTCGGCACGTTGACCCGCACCTTCACCGTCCGGGTTCGTGCATCGAGGACCGGATCGATGAAGGCGACCTTGCCCCGGAACACTTCCCCGGGGTAGGCCTCGGTCCACAGCTCCACCTTCTGGCCGAACCTGATCATTTGCAGGTCCGACTCGTAGGCGTCGAGTTTGACCCAGAGATGGGAGAGATCGGCGATGGTGTAGATCCGGGTCCCCGTCTCGACATACATTCCCTCCAGGGCATTCTTGTGAATCACGATCCCGCCCATGGAGGCGTAGATGGTGAGGTGGTCGGTGGGAATTCCCCGCTGTTCGATCGCCTCGATCTGATCCGGCCTGAGACCCCAGAGGCGGAGTTTTTCGCGCACGGCGTCTACGGTTTCCAGCGCTGTTTCGCGGATACTGTTCAGCCCGCTGGCCTTGAGTTCTTCGGCGGCGCGCAGAGCCTGGATCAGTTCCTCCTGGGTGACGATCAGGTCCGGGCTGTAGATGTCCACCAGGTGATCGCCCTTGGAGACCTGAATGCCGGTGTAGTCGACATAGAGCCGATCAAGGCGGCCGGGCACCCAGGAGGTGATATAGCCGAGCCGGGTTTCATCGTAATCAACCTTGCCCACCATCCTGACTTCGGCCGGGATGAAACGCCGCTCCGCCGGCACGGTCACGATGCCGGCCAGTTGCCTCGCCGTTTCCGACAATTTCAGTTGGCGAGGCCCGAGACCGTCCTCGTCGCCGCCGCTGCTCGCCGGGATCAGATCCATGCCGCAGATGGGGCACTGCCCGGGTTTGGGCTGATGGATCTGGGGATGCATCGAGCAGGTCCAGTCGGTGACCAGGGTCTCTTCAGAGGCTGCGTGACCTTCGTGGGCGTCAGGCGCCGCCGCCCCGCCGCCCCGCAACAGAAAGCCCAGGGCAAACGCGGCAAGCGCCAGGACCGTGATCAAGATCCATTTTCTGTTTTTCTTCATTTTATCTTGCCGTCCATTCGTCTGTTTGCCCGGGAAATAGCCTGGAAACAGGGGGACACCATCCAGATGGTGTCCCCCATGGCCAGCCGTGCTTAACCGTGATCGTGACCGTGGTCATCGTCATGGCCATGACCCTTGTCGTGATCATCTTCCGGGGTCTTGGCCAGGGTAATGCCGTCCTTTTCCATCTTGGTGATGAAGGCTGCCGCATCAGCGTTAAACTTGTCGATGCAGCCGGCGCAGCAGAAGTAGACCCGTTTGCCGTCGTGATCAGCGAACACTTCCTTGTTGATCGGGTTGCCCATGATCGGGCAGACGGTCTGCATCTTCACGTCGTCCGTCTTTTCATCGCCGGCCCAGGCCTGACTGCCGAAGCTGAAGAATATCAACAACGCCGCCAGTGCCGTAAAACTGAAAACCTTGAACATCTTTCTCATCTGCTTTCTCCTTGTCGTTGTTACTCCGGGAGGCGCTCATCGCCCGCCGAATCCTCCCCTTCGCGGGGTAGTTCCTGTCCAGTCAACTCCTCGATCTCGGCCAGCCTCTGCGCCCTGTCAGCAAGGGCCCGCTCGCGGGACAACCGAAACTGCAGCAACGTGCGCTGGGTATCGATGAGGTCGAGAAAATCTGCTTTGTCGGCCGCGTAGGCTTTCTGGGTCACCTCAAACGACTGCTGTGCCTTGGGCAGCAGCGAGTTACGGTAGAGATCGATCTTCCGTTCGGCATCCCTGAAGCGGTAGAGGGCCTCCTCGAGGCTGGAGATCAACCCGTTCTCCCTCTCCTCCCGCTGCCTGAGAACGGCGGAATGGTTCGATTTCGCTTCGTTTTCGGCTGCGCGGTACTTCCCGCGCCAGAGGGGGATGTTGATCGAGACCATGGCCAGCACCGGATCCTTGCCGCTTTCCGGCATCGCCGGGTCCAGGGCTCCTCCGGTGTCGATATAATCGAGGGCGAAGGTGAAATCGGGATAATACGCCTTGCGGGCCAGCTCGAGCACCGCCTGCTCCCGCTCGGCGACGGAATCGAGAGCCTTCAACTCCGGATTCTCTTTTCCCATCCGGGCGAGCAGTGCATTTTCATCAATACTCACCGGATCATCGGTCATCGGTCCGGGCCAGGGCAGGGGGGCACCACTTTCCCTGTTCATGGCGCTGTTCAGCCTGGCGGCGGCCGGCCGCATCAAATCGCGGACCTCCAGCAGCCGGTCCTCCAACTTGCCCAGTTCAACCTGGGCCTTGATGATGTCGGCGTGGTTGGTCGACCCCACCTTGTATTTTGCCCGGGCCACCCGCTCGAGATAGGTCAGCAGCTGGACGTTCTCCCCGGTGATCTCCACCGAACGTGCGATGTAGCTGTATTCGTACCAGGCTCGCTTCACCCGGGAGAAAAGGTTGAGTTTCACCGCCTCGTAACGCTCCCGCTCGGCCTCGGCCATCCTCGCCGCGGCATCCTCGCGCAGTTGCAGCTTGCCGAACCATGGGAACTGCTGGGAGATGCCGAATCTCTGCCGCTGCGGCCCCACCCTGGTCTCCACATTGCGGATGAAATAGGAGTAGTTGAAGCGGGGATCGGGCAGCACACCGGCCTGGCTCACCATCTCCAGCGCAGCCTGCCAGCGATGGAAGGCCGCCTCCAGACCGGGGTTATTCAGCGCGGCGTATTGCACATAATCGTCCAGGGTCGACTGCTCGTCGAGAAGCGGAAGGTCTCCGACTGCCGGTGCCTCATCCTTCGTCCATCCGGGGAGGGCGAAGATGGAAATGACCAGGCAAAGGACGATTGTCAGACGGTGGAGTCTCATATTTCCCCCCCAATCGTGTGCGGAACCGCACCGGATCGACCGGCCGTTGCACCGGCGACGAGACGGCAAAGCTGATGAAGATCGAGGGGTTTGGGTAGAAAGTGGTGAACCCCCGTCTTCTCGAGGTGGTCCAGCCCTATGATGTCAGTGTGACCGCTGATCAGAATAACAGTAAAATCGAAAGCCCGCCACCGGCCAACCCGGTTGAGCAGATCGGCCCCGGTCATCCCCGGCATCAGGTAATCGATGATCAGCACATCCAGGTCACCCCCGCCCTCGAGGTAGCGGCAGGCCACGAGAGCGTCGTTGAAGGTTCGCACCTCGTGACCCTCAGCATCGAGAACGATTTCCAGGCTCTTCAGCAGGGCCGTATCGTTGTCTGTGATGACTACTTTCATCTCCTGGCTCCCGGGGGCCCGATCGGTTGAATCGCCGACGTGCACTTTGCATTGACGGCTCGAATCCGCCTCGCCCCGGTTCTAAGGTTAGCAAGGGGCGTGCCATGATCATCGGTCCGGCAATACCGCTCAGTTTCCTGATATTTGGCGAGAGCCGCGCCGACCCCTCAACGATCATTCGACCAGAAACTGGCCAGAGTTTGTGGTCAGGAACTGGTGGGCGGCGGTGAAGGCCGGGCTAGACTTCCGACCGCCTCAGCCGCAGGGCATTGGCGATGACGGAGACCGAGCTGAAACTCATTGCGGCGGCGGCCAGCATGGGGGAGAGCAGGATACCGAAAAAAGGATAGAGCAGACCTGCGGCCAGCGGCACGCCGAGTGCATTGTAGGCAAAAGCCCAGAACAGGTTCTGTTTGATGTTGCGCATGGTGGAGCGTGAAAGCCGGCGGGCACGGACAATGCCCCGCAGATCACCTTTGACCAGGGTCACCCCGGCGCTTTCCATGGCCACGTCGGTTCCGGTGCCCATGGCGATGCCCACGTGGGCCTGGGCCAGTCCGGGAGCATCGTTGATCCCGTCGCCGGCCATGGCCACCGTGCGGCCCTCGGCCTGCAGGCGCTTCACTTCGCCGGCCTTCCGGTCGGGAAGAACCTCGGCGATGACGTCGTCGATCTGGAGCCGTCTGGCCACGGCCATGGCGGTGGTGCGGCTGTCACCGGTGAGCATCACCACCCGGACTCCCTCATCGCGCAGGGCGGCCAAGGCTTCAGCGGTGGTTTCCTTCACCGGATCACTCACCGCAAGAAGCCCAGCCGCCCGGCCATCCACGGCCGCCAGCATCGCAGTCTGCCCGTCACCGCGCAGTGATTCGGCCGACGGAGCGAGCGTACCCGGATCGATGCCGAGTTCCTCGAAGAGCGCCAGGTTCCCGATGGCCACGGACCTGCCGGCCACCTGGCCCGCGACACCCTTGCCGGTCATCGATTCAAACCCGGTGACCTCTTCGAGATCAAGCCCCCGCTCTTTGGCGCCGGCCACGATGGCCTCGGCCAACGGATGCTCACTGGCCCGTTCAATACTCGCCACAAGACGCAGGAACTCATTTTCGGTCAGATCCCCGACGACCTCCACCGACTGGAGTTTCGGCCGCCCCTCGGTCAGGGTGCCGGTCTTGTCCACCACCAGGGTGTCCACCTGACGCAGCACTTCGATGGCCTCGGCGTTCCTGAACAGCACACCGATGGAGGCCCCCTTGCCGGTGGCGACCATGATCGACATCGGGGTGGCCAGCCCCAGGGCGCAGGGGCAGGCGATGATCAGCACCGCCACCGCGTTGATCAGGGCATGGGCCATGCGGGGTTGCGGCCCCCACAGCCCCCAGACGATGAAGGTGACCACTGCGGCGCCGATCACCGCCGGCACGAAGTAGCCGGCCACCTGGTCGGCCAGTTTCTGGATCGGCGCCCGGCTGCGCTGGGCCTCGGCCACCATCTGCACGATTTGTGAAAGCAGCGTATCCGCGCCTACCTTTTCGGCGCGAATCACCAGCGCCCCGGTGCCGTTCACCGTGGCGCCGATCACGGGGTCTCCCGCCATCTTGGAAACCGGGATCGGTTCGCCGGTGATCATCGATTCGTCCACCGCACCGGCCCCGTCCAGCACCACACCATCCAGGGGAACCTTCTCTCCGGGACGCACACGGAGTCGATCGCCGACCCGAACCTGGTCAAGCGGGATATCTGTTTCGCTGCCATCGTCGTCCAACCGGCGAGCCGTCCTCGGGGCCAGGCCCAGCAAGGCCCGGATCGCGCCGCTCGTTTGCTGCCGGGCCCGGAGTTCCAGCACCTGTCCCAGCAGGACCAGAGTGACGATTACGGCCGCGGCCTCGAAATAGACGGCCACGCTGCCCCCGGCGTCTCTGAACGAGGCGGGGAAGATGCCCGGCAAGGTCGCCGCCGCCAGGCTGTATGAATAAGCCACCGACACCCCGAGCCCGATCAGGGTGAACATGTTGAGCGACCGGTTGACCACGGAGTGCCAGGCACGCACAAAAAAGGGCCATCCGCACCACAACACCACCGGCGTCGCCAGCAGGAGCTCGATCAAGGTCAAGACTCTCCTGGAGACACCCCCGGCGCCCACCAGACCCGGGATCATGTCGGCCATGGCGATGAGAAACAGGGGGACCGTCAGGGCAAGGCCTACCCGAAACCGGCGGCTCATCATGGTCAGTTCTTCATTGGCGCCTTCGTCCAGTTCGACATCTCGCGCCTCCAGCGCCATGCCGCACACCGGGCAACTGCCGGGTTCGTCCCGGACGACCTCCGGGTGCATCGGGCAGGTGTACGTGCCCCTGACCGAGGGCCCTGCGATCAGAACCGGTTCCAGAGCCATCCCACAGATGGGGCATGGCCCGGGCGCTGATGTCCGAACCTCCGGATGCATGGGACAGGTATATTCCGGGCCGGCTGCCGGCGTGGCTTCCGTCCGGTGGCATTGCGAATGATCGTGATCGCTCATGGATTCTCCCGCCTGTCAGTGGCGGCACGGTTTTCAATGCTCAAAGCGGATCTTCGAGCACGTGCCGCACCAGCTGACATGATGTCAGAGCAAGGCACGTGCCAAAGCAGTGATCAGGCAAAGGTCTGATCAGCAGGGGGCACCGGCCCGCCGGGTCCACCACTCCGGGGATGGATCCACCAGATTCTGGTGCCCAGCACTCCACGGAATCTGGCTGAATTATGGCACGCTGCGGATTCAGGCGTTCAAGTTCTTGCGCGAGGCGGGCCGAGGCACTATAGTATAATCCTTGTAGCATGAGACCATGAACCGGGAATTCACAAAGACGCTATGACAACAGCACAATACAACTTCTGCGCGTTCACCCTTCTATTCGCCATTGTTCTGGCTGTGGCTTCAGTGCCATCGGAAGCAGGCAGCGGGATTGGCGGCCGCACTGGAGCCGATACATGTTGTGCTCAAGACGGGGAGCCTGCTGCCCCCGCGGCCAAGGGTGCAACCAGCGTACCTGTGGATGAAGGCTGTTGTCCAAGTGGCTGCCGGGATTGTTTTTTACCCTGTTGTGCCGGCCCGGCTTCCTTGTCAGCCTCTTCACTGGACCTGCGTCTTGCCCTGGTGTCACTCGGCCCCGTTGCCCCGTACCAGGGCGATGTCTCCTCGGCCCACCCGGGAGAGATTTACCGCCCCCCCCGCCCCTGAGACTCTCCGTCTCGTTACCACAAGGCTATCAACGTCTACAGACAACCGTCTGTCGCGATGGTTCGTCTATGGAGGGATTCTTCATGACGCGGAAGCTACTTCTATTGGCGCTTCTTCTATTCGCCACAACTCCAGCCGCTCACGCTCAAGCGGCAACTGGTGGAGCAGCCGAGGAAACATTCTGTTCGATCCTGGACCAGGAAGAAATCACGCTGGCCGATCTGTTTCGGCTTGCAGAGCTGGCTAACCCTGCGCTCGCCGCCGCCGAAAGCCGTGTCCAGGCCTGGGCCGGGCGAGTCCGGCAGGCCGGCCTTTACGCCAACCCGGTCATCGAGTTTGAGGTTGAGGAGCTCTCCACCCGCGACTCCAGTGACCGCAAAGACAAAGTGTCGCTGGTCCAGCCCTTGATCCTTGGCCGGCGTCGAGGTGCCGCAGTCGCGGCGGCCCACGCCGAACAGGCGGCGGCGGCCCACACGGTCCACAGCGTTCGAAGAGATGTCTTTCTACGCATTCACACGCTCTGGGCCGAGCAGCTCTACTTCCGCGAGGCCCATGCCGCGTTAGGAGAACTGCTCCGCGTCGCGAACCACACACTCGGCATTGCCCAGACTCGATTCGACGTCCGTGCAGCTCCGGAATCCCAGGTGACCAAAGCCCTTCTGGAGGTATACGAACTCGAGATGACCCAGCGACGGCTGGTGCAGGAGCAAGCGAATGGGTCAGCGGAGACTTCATCCCTGCTTGGCGGTGTGCGGGTTCCGTTAGACCGCCTGGTCGGTACGCTCGATCGTGACAGCGGCGCCACATGCGATCTCCTTCGCGACGGCGCCGTTGATGACCACCCGGCCCTTCACGCGGCCCAGGGGGAGATCGATGCTGCGGCAGCCATGCTGCGCCAGGCCAAGGCGGCTCGGATCCCCGACCTCGGCATTTCCCTGACCTACGGGAGTTATCGGGCCATCGACGAGGGTTTCGTGGAGGCCGGGCTCACCGTGCCCTTGCCCCTCTTCAATCGCCATCAGGGGCGGGTGGCTGAGACCCAATCGCTGGTTGCGGAGGCTCAACACCTTGCGCGCATCGTGCACAACAAGCTCAAGATCGCTTTGGAAGCGGCCCGCCAACGCTACCTGACCGCCCGCGACCAACTCCACGCGACGGTGAGTCGCATTGTGCCGGCGGCAGAACGGGGGCTGACCCAGGCACAGGAAGGATATCGCGTCGGACACCTTCCGTTCCTGGAGCTTATCGATGCGCAACGCACCCTGGCAAGGGTCCGGCTACGAACACTGGAAATCAAAAAGGACCTCATTGTGGCAGAGGCAGAGTTGATGAGCCTCACCGGCACAGGTCCTTACGGAGAATGTGGAGAAGCACCATGGTGAAGATTCCTATACTAACCCTGCTCCTGGCCACGTTGATCGTCTTCGGTGGTTCTGGTTGTGGTCCAGACGCCGACGACGACACCAGGCGCGGCAATAAGCCCGAAACCACTGACTTCTGCGAGGAACACCAGATCGCAGAGACACAGTGCCCGTTTTGCAACCCGAGTCTCATCGAGTCGTTGGGTCACTGCGATGGTCACGGCGTTCCCGAGGCCCTTTGTTACCAGTGTAACTCTGCCCTGATTCCCGCCTTCAAATCCGTCGGGGATTGGTGCGCCGGGCACGACCGGCCCGAATCCCAGTGCTATATCTGCAATCCGGAACTCGATCCAGCCCGCCAGGAGACTCCGGCGACGGAACCAACCGCTGCCGCAACTCAGCCCGTTGATTCTCCAACGGCAAGTGCGGCCCCAATGGGTTACTTCTCGCGGACGCAACAGCCTCCGTCTGTGAATTGCTCGACGCTGGGACTTGTCGTGCGCTTTGACCATCCCGACATCGCCGAGGCTGCCGGCCTCCAACTTGCCGCCGTCGAGTCTCGCGCCGTTACGAAGACTATCGAGTGCAGTGCCGAGCTTGCCTATGACGGCAACCGGTATGCTCAACTCTCGGCACAGGTGCCGGGCATCATCTCAGAGGTCCGCAAGGACCTCGGGGACCACGTCGAACCGGGAGAGGCGCTGGTCACCATCACGTCAACCCACCTCGGCGCAGCCAAAGCTTCCTACCTCCAGGCCGTGGCCGCCGTTGCGCTCTGGCAAAGGAACCACGCACGGGAAGCGGACCTCCTCGACCGCGGGGTGTCGACGGAGAAGGACTTCTTCGAGGCGGAGACCCGCCTTGCAGAAAGTCGAATCGCGCTCTCGGAAACGGAACAGGCGCTGTTCAGCTTTGGACTCTCCAAGCAGCAGGTCGAAGATGTTCGTCAGGGTGATGATACGAGTGCGCGCTATGCCGTAAAGGCCCCATTCTCTGCGATTGTCGTTGACCGGCATGCCACTATCGGAGAAGTAGTAGACCCCTCTAAGCCCCTCTTTGCCGTCGCTGACGTTTCACGCATGTGGGCACTTATCGACGTCTACGAGTCGGACTTGCGCCACATTCAGGCAGGACAGCCGGCCGTGCTTCATGTTGAGGGTCTTCCGGGGGATTCCTTTGCCGGCCAGATAACCTGGGTTGACTCTCAGCTCAGCCCCCAGACCCGGACCCTGCGGGCGCGCGTCGAGCTCGACAACAACCGCGGTTTACTCCGCGCCCACATGTTCGCCAAAGCAAGCGTTACTGTGCGAGACCGCCGGCAATCCCTTGTCGTGCCAGAAGCCGCCGTACAGTGGGAGGGGTGCTGCAACGTGGTTTTTGTCAAGAAATCCGAAACGGTCTACGAGCCCCGCCGGGTCCACCTGGGTATCGCTACGGGAACGGTTTACGAGGTGCTTGACGGAGTCAGCGAGGGAGAGGAAGTGGTTACGCAAGGAAGCTTTCTGCTCAAGACCGAGATTCTCAAGGGAAGCATCGGCGCCGGTTGCTGCGAAGTTGACCCTGGAGCATAGAAGGGAAAGCACATGCTAAACGCAATCATCACCTGGTCCCTCAGCCACCGGTTTCTCGTCATCGCGCTCACGCTCGTTCTGGCGACGGCAGGGGTGAATTCACTGCTTCGCCTGCCGGTCGATGCCTTCCCCGACACGACGCCCGTCCAGGTTCAAATCAATACAACTGCCCCTGCGCTTTCCCCGCTCGAAATCGAACAACAGATCACCTTTCCGGTGGAGCAGGCGATCGCAGGACTGCCGAGCCTCGTTGAGGTTCGTTCCATTTCGAAGTTCGGTCTCTCTCAAGTCACGGTGACCTTTGACGATGGAACCGACATCTACTTCGCCCGCCAGCTCGTCATGGAGCGTCTGCAGACCGTGCAGCTGCCCGAAGGCATCAGCAGTCCGGAGATGGGCCCCGTGGCCACCGGGCTCGGCGAGATCTATCACTACATCGTGACCGGCTCCAACCACACGCTCCAGGAGCTCACAACGCTTCACGATTGGGTCATAAAGCCACGGCTTCGGTCCGTTCCCGGTGTCGCCGAGGTCAACACGTGGGGTGGGGAGCGGAAGCAATACCACGTACTTGCCGACCCGGCCCAACTCGTAAAATACGGCCTCACGCTGGACGATGTGCTCCGAGCCCTCGCCACGAACAACCTGAACGTCGGCGGCGGATACGTCGTCCAGGCCGGCGAACTCCACCTTGTACAAGGCATCAGTCTCACCACCAACCTGCAGCAGATTGGGAATATCGTCATCGTCGCCCACGACGGTGTGCCAATCCATATTCGAGATGTGGGCGAAGTAAAAGAAGGCCACGAGATTCGTCGTGGCGCTGCGACCGCCAACGGCAAGGGTGAAGTTGTGCTCGGGCTCGGCTTCATGCTGATGGGGGAGAACAGCCACGAGGTGACCTCACTCCTGCGTGATCGGATGGCGGACATTCAAGAAACACTGCCCGAGGGAGTGAAGGTCACTCCCGTGTACGAACGCAGCGAGCTCGTCGGCCAGGTGCTCGTGACTGTCAAGGAAAACTTACTCTGGGGGGCGCTGCTGGTCATCGCGGTGCTTTTTGCCTTCCTTGGTGATCTGCGAGCCGGGCTCATCGTGGCTGCGGCGATTCCTCTGTCGATGCTTTTTGCGGCAAATGGAATGATGCGCTTTGGAATCGCGGGAAGCCTGATGAGCCTTGGCGCCATAGACTTCGGGCTCATTGTGGACAGCTCCGTCATCATGATCGAGAACAGCGTCCGCCGACTCGCGATTCCCGAGCGGCGCGCCTCGGTCCTGGATACGGTCCGGGACGCCGCCATCGAAGTGCGAAAACCTACGATGTACGGCGAACTCATCATCGCCGTCGTGTTTCTTCCGGTCCTGACCCTTGAAGGCATTGAAGGAAAACTCTTCCGTCCGATGGCGCTGACCTTGCTCTTTGCGCTTGCCGGCTCGCTCATCTTCTCGCTGACCCTGATGCCGGTCCTCGCGAGCCTGGTCCTCAAAGGGCGGATAAGCGCGCGGGAGAACCGCTTCGTCCGTGCCACGAAACGTGCCTACGCACCGCTTGTGCGCTTCGCCATTCGACGGCGGCGGCTTGTCCTTGTTGGCGCCCTTGTCCTTCTTGCCGGCGGGGCCGTTTTCGGCACACGCATTGGATCAGAGTTCATCCCCCGACTGTCCGAGGGGGGGATCGTCATCAACACGGTACGACTCTCAGGAGTGTCCCTCGATGAATCGGTTCGTTATGGTTCCCGGCTTGAGAAGCTCGTCCTCGAGAAATACCCGGACGAAGTGCGGGACGTCTGGGTCCGAACCGGCACGGCCGAAGTAGCAACGGACCCCATGGGGATCGAACTCTCTGACGTATTCATCACCCTCACCCCCCGCGGCGTGTGGACGCGTGCAAGAACCCAGGATGATCTCGTTGACCTGATGAGTGAGGAACTCTCCGGACTTCCCGGGATGCGGCTCATCTTCACCCAACCCATTGAGATGCGCGTGAACGAAATGATCGCCGGCATCCGCACAGACGTCGGCATTAAGATCTTCGGTGACGACCTCGAGGCCCTCCGAGATATCGCCATGCAGGTGGGCGAAGTCGTCGGTACCATTCCAGGGAATGCCGATGTCTACGTGGAGCAAATAACCGGGCAGCCGGTTCTTCAGATTCGTGTAGACCAGGATGCCATAGCTCGCCACGGCGTGGCGGCCCAGCACGTCCTTGAACTCGTGCAGGCCATCGGGGGAACGACCGTGGGGGAAATTCGTGAAGATCAGCGGCGTTTCGACCTTGTAGTGCGCCTTCCCGAGCGGTACCGGAGCGATCCCGAAGCCGTGAGGAAAATACTCATCCCCACCGCAACCGGTGGCCGAATCCCGCTCGAGCAACTCGCTGACATCCGGCAAATCGAGGGACCGTCGACGATAACCCGTGAGTGGCAACGCAGGCGGATTGTGGTCCAGTGCAACGTCAGGGGTCGGGACGTCGGGGGCTTCGTGGAGGAAGCGCGGGAACGCATCGCAGGCGAGGTGACCATGCCGCAAGGTTACTACGTGAGTTTTGCCGGGCAGTTTGAGCACATGGAACGGGCGCGTCTTCGACTGATGATTGTGGTTCCCGTGGCCCTGCTGCTCGTTTTCTTCCTCCTCTACACGAGCATGAATTCCGTCCGCGACGCGCTCATTATTTTTTCCGGTGCCCCGTTTGCGGCACTCGGTGGTCTTGCGGCCCTCTGGGTTCGCGGCATGCCATATACAGTATCGGCCGGCGTTGGTTTCGTGGCCGTATCTGGAGTGGCGATGTTGGCCGGCCTGGTCCTTGTCTCCACCATAAAGCACATCCTTGAAGCAGGCTCTTCGCTCGAACAGGCCATCGAGCAGAGCGCTCTCACGAGGCTTCGGCCAATTCTCATGACGACCCTGGTCGCCGCGTTGGGTTTTTTGCCGATGGCCGTGAACACCGGAATCGGCGCAGAGGTGCAGCGCCCGCTGGCGACGGTTGTCATCGGCGGCGTGTTATCGGCCAACATCCTCACGCTGATTGTCCTGCCAGCCATCTACAGGATGTTCGGGAGGGTGTCCCGTGGCTCGCCAGGATAGAACCTGCAAGCAATTCCGCCTTTTTATTTTGCGGGGGAGGGCAGGCTGACGGTGAAGCGGGCGCCTCTCCCGGGAAGGTTTTCAACGGAGATGGTGCCCCCGTGAAGTTCCACGATTTTCTTTACGTAGGCCAGCCCGAGCCCGGTACCTTCCTGACGGGTGGAGACGAACGGCAGGAAGACCCGGTCGAGTATTCCTGCGTCAATCCCCTGGCCATCGTCCTCCACGGTGATCAGTGTCGCAGCATCAGACGTCGATGCGGATAACTGCACCTCGCCCCCCGGGTTCACCGCCTGGATGGCATTGGCCATCAGGTTGGCCAGGACCCGGCGGAGCTGTTCCGGATCGGCATTGAGATCGATGCCGCCGAGATCACTGAGGACAATTGAAACGCCCTTCGAATCCCACGCCGAACGCAGTTCCTCCTTCACCGAGGCGGCCACCACCACCAGGTCCACGTGTTCGAGGTGCAGCTCCAGCGGCTTGCCGAAACCGAGCAGATCTTCGAGCATCCGCTCCAGCCGTCCGGTCTGATCCAGGGCGATATCGGACAGTTCAGCGTACGGCTGGTCGTCCTGCACCCGCTGCCGCAGAGCCTGGAGATTCAGCTTCACCGAGGAGAGCGGGTTCCGCATCTCGTGGACAATGCTCGAACTGAGCCGCCCCACGGCGGCCAGGGCCGCCGCCTGGGTCAACCGGCGATGGCCCTCCTCCAGTTCATCCATCATCCTGTTGAAGGCCCGGCCTACTTCCCTCGCCTCTCTTCCCTCCAGGCCGCCCACCCGCTCCCCGTGTTCACCCCCGGCGATTTTTCTGGAGACGCCGGCCAGCTCGGCCAAAGGACGGGAGAGCTTTCGGGCGACGCGCCGGGCAAGAAACATCACCAGGAGAAATGTCAGCACGCCGGTGACGATGGCACGGGCCCGAAGCGTCCGCAACCAGGAAAAAGCTTCGGCGTGATCTATTTCAGCCACGAGCAGCCAGCCGAATGACGGCACGTTCAGCGAGGCGCCGAGGACCTCCTGCCCACGATGAGTCATATACCGCGACGCATGAGAATCCAGGCGGCTAAGCGTGGCAAGTTGAATGTCCGGCGAGTGCTGATCGACCGTTTCGATGCCCGTGGCTGTGAACAGACGGTGCCCATCAGGCGCGACGAGCAACAGCCGTCCGGTCAATCCCAGACCGCTGCCTTCACCAAGCAGGCGTTCGACTTCGCGGGTCAGGTCGAGCCAGGCAGTCACATACGCTCCGCTCTGTCCATCGAACCCGCTGTACGCTCGGCCGGCAAATGCCACCAGCCGGCCGTCCGGCATCAGCTGGACCGGGGTGATCACCGTCTTCTTCGAATCAGCGAGTCCCAGCAGAAAATCCTGTGGAAGTGATTCCCTGCCCAGTCCTCCGGCCCCACCGGTGCTGTTCAGAGACCGCCACTCCCGGTCGTAGGCAACGATATGCTCGTAGGCCGGATTTCTTTCACGCAGGCTGTCCAGAAATCCGCAGCAGCTCTGGCTGTCCGAACCGGACGCCAGTTGAGTAGAACCGCAGCCCAGACCGGTGCAGCTCCCGGTGGTGCACGGCGTGATGGCCATCAACTCGAAGTCGGACCGCACGCCGGTGATCAGTGATTCGAGACGGGCTTGCCGGGCCTCGAGCAGCGCAAACAGGCGCTCCCCGGCAGACTCCTCGATGGCCTGCCGGGCGCAGTGATACCCCTGATAGGACATGATCAGCAGGGGCCCGAGGGCCAGCAGGGCGGTCCAGAGAAAAATCCGCCATCCCAGGCTGCCGAAACGGCTTTCAGCAGACGGCGGCACTGTTTCAGGAGGAGGAGTCATCTGTCCGTACGCTCGTGGCGTTCAGTAGCGCCAGCCTTTAATCATTATCGTGTCGTCCATGCCCCACCCGGGCACGGCGAGCAAGCAGAGGCCGATGGTCAGGTGCGCACAATGACACTACCTCGACAGCGGAATACCCTTTGATTATATATTATTTTCGTGGAGATATGCTGTCGGCGGGGACCTCTTCACACCTCAGCATCCGGGTACATCCGGCCCGCATCGAGCCTGAGCGTCCTCTTGGCCAGCCCGGCGTACTGCGGGGAATGGGTCACCATGACGATGGTCCGGCCCTCGGCGTTTATTTCAGCGATGATTCCCATGATCTGCCCGGTTGTTTCCGGGTCGAGATTGCCGGTGGGCTCGTCGGCCAGGATGACCGACGGATCGTTGGCCAGCACCCTGGCCAGGGCGACACGCTGCTGCTGGCCCACGCTCAACTCGGCGGGCTTGTGGTCGGTCCTGTCACCGAGGCCCACGCGCTCGAGCAGCACTACTGCCTTTGTTGCCTGGTCGTTATCGCTGAGGCCGGCCAGGTAGAGCGGAATCTGGACGTTTTCCGCTGCGGTCAGGTAGGGCACCAGGTTGAAGGTCTGAAACAGAAACCCGATCTTTCCTCGCCTCAGGCGGGCTCGCTGGTCCGGGGTCAGGTCATAGAGTGAATCACTGTCGAGCATCACCCGGCCGGAAGACGGCGTGAGCATACCGCCCAGCGTCAGCAGCAGGGTGCTCTTTCCGCTGCCGCTGGGGCCCACCACGGAGACCCAGTCCCCTTCGGGGATGTCGAGGCTGACATCGTCCAGAGCATTCACCACCCGTGAGCGAAGGTGGTAATTCTTGCTGACAGCTTCCAATCTCAGCAACGGTCACACCTCCTGCAGCGTGGTGCTGGGGTCGAGACGGGCGGCCCGCCGGGCGGGAAGGTAGCTCGCCGCAAGGGCGATCGCCACGGAGAGCCCGATGGCCCAGACCATCAGCATCGGCATCGGCAGAACAGGGATCTGGGCGATCCTCGGCCCGAGCACAACCGCCAGCACCGTGCCGAGGATGAACCCGCTGATCCCGCCAACCAGCCCAAGCAGCAGAGCCTTGAGCAGGAACATTCTCAGAATCAGAGAGGACCCCGCGCCGAGGGCCATCAGGGTGCCGATCTCACGTCTCCGCTCGAATACATTCGCATACATATAGTTGGCAATGCTCGCCCCGCCCAGCAGGACAATGATCACCAGAAAGATCATCGACAGTTTCGACATCATCCGGTTGGTCCTGATCTGCGTGTCGACGATCTGCTTGACGGTGACGACCTTGGCCTCCGGGAGCAGCTTGTTTATTTTCTGCACCAGACCCGCTGAGATCTCATTGCAGCAACCGACGATCTCGATGGCATTGATCACCTCGCCCTTGCCGGCAAGCTGCTGGACCGTGTGCAGGTGGGCAAAGATCCGGGAATCATCAACGGTCCCCGTCTGGGGTAAAATCGCGATCACTGAAAACGTCCGGCCCAGCAGGATGAGCTCATCGTCCTGCCGGGTGCCCAGTGAAGCCGCCACGTCCGCGCCCACCAGAGCCTCGCTGTCTCCCAGCGTTTCGATAACCCGCGTGCGGACCAGGGTCTCCCTGGCCTTGGTCTCCGGATTTCCCAGCAAGGGCACATCGGCAACCACGCCGCAACCCTCTGCCGGCCGCGTGAAGATGCCGGCACCCTGCCACATGGCCTTGGCCTGGAACTCGCTTTTCGGCAGTATCCCGGTCAGCGTCCACTCCCTGCCGCCTGCAGTCACCGGAACGGACAGCTTGGGCGACAGATTGTCCAGGCCCTGGATGTCCGACATGGTCAGGCGGTCCACATAGTCCTCGGGAAACTGCTCCTCCTGCATGTCCGCCCGGTAATAGTCCTGCACCGAAGCCGATTTGGGGAGAACGAGGATGTTGGCGCCCAGCATATCCAGCTCTCTGGCCACCGCTTTTTCGGAGAAAACGGTGATGTTCTTAACGGCGACAATGGCGGTTATCCCCAGCAGTATGGCAAAAAAACTGGTGACCAGCTGATTCCTGCGCTCGAATAATTCGCGCCAGACAAGTGTTCGCAGTCGCACCTCACTCCCCCTGTTTCTTGGGCGGGCAACAGCCGGGGGCGCTGCCTGGGCCACAGCCGGACTTGGCTGTTGCAGCATCGAGAACTTTCACGAAACCGTCCTTCCCGGTGGGGCCCTTTTGCTGAACAAGGACGGTCCCGGGAGGCGCAATGAAAATCGTCAGCGCTTCGTCGCCCAGGAGATCTGCCTTCAGATTCTTCAGGAAATCCGCTTCAGCGGGATCGCCGGGATTCAGGGTGATAACTTCGGTGGCTTCGGCGTATTTCTCATCATCCTTGAATTCCTGGACGCCTTTCATCGCTTCCCCGTTGAGCTTCGTTTCCTCATTCTGCAGGCACAGAAAAACAAGCTTGCCGGCTTGAAGCGCGGCAAGACATTTCGCCGATCCCGGGCTGGTAAAAGCACCGAGCAACTGCGCCTCGTCGAAGTTTCCAGGGAACCCGCCGGTAACAGCGCCGGTGGGAGCCAATGCCAGGACGAGGGGCATCGGGGCCCGGCTGACATTGAACTTGGCCACGATTGCCTTTTCTGCCGCGTCGGTGATATCGATCACGATAGCGTCCGCCCGGTCAGCAACCTTCTGCACCGCCGTGTCAAAAACCGTCCTCATGCTTTGCGTCTGCTCATCATCATTTTTGCAGAAAAAGACAAAGAGATATTTATCCTCTTCGGCGGCACGTTCCATGGCCGCCCAGCCACTGCCGAGGGCCGGGCTTTCGGATGCCCGGACAATAGCTTCACCCGGTTCTGCCGCGACGGCTGAAGTGTTTTCGTCCGGCTGAACAGCGACGGCGGCGGCAACACCGAGTGCAGCGATCACCAGGAGTGCCATTACGACTGATTGTTTCAACATCTCTTCTTGTCTCCCGCATTAGATGCCGCGCCAGAATCGGCGCACGTTTTCACCCAGTATGATATTCCGGCGCTCAACACTTGACCTGGACCAGACGCTCGATGTCATTCTTGACGGTCTGGTGGTCGGCAAAACACTCCCGAAAGCAGGTCTGCAGACATACTTCCAGCCGGTTTCGGGTATGGGAAAGCTTGTAATGCATCCAGGTGCCTTCCCGCCTGGCCTCGACGATCCCGGCCATGCGCATGATTCGCAGGTGGCGGGAAATTCTCGATTCCGGCGCTTCCAGGGCCTGGGCCAGCTTGCAGACACAGGTTTCCCCCTCCAGGGCAAGAATGACCATCAGCCTGAGGCGTGTTTGATTGGCCAGAACCTTGAAGTAAACAGCTTCCTCTTGCATGTGTAGCCTCCGCACATTATCTTCTTATCTGCGCATATTCGAATATAACACGGAATCAGGAACGGAGGCAAATCGTATCCGGGAAACAACCCGGCGCAAAGCCCGGAACAAAAGAGATGATGGTAATTCACAGGAAGTTCGAACCATGAGTACGCTGATCAAGGATCGGACAGAGCAGAAGATGGCATCCGCCGCGATGGCAGCCCCGGCCCTCCGGGGCCGGACTTTTTGTTGCGATGGGCGAAACCGCCGAAGACGGCTATAATTCCCCTGGCTCAAAGATGGGGCACTATTCCCATTCGGCAAGGAGTCGGGTGATGAGCGCTGGATCCGGAAAGAACAAGCACGAGACCGCCAGCCGGCCCTCCAAAGGAGACCTCCTCGACCTGTCCCACCGGATGCTGCGAGAGCGGGTGAAGGAGCTGAGCTGCCTCTACGCCATCGCCAGAATCGCCGGAAAGCCGGGTATTTCGCTCAGTGATATCCTCGAGGGAATCGCGGGTCTGTTGCCCCCGGCCTGGCAGTACCCCGAGATTGCTTCGGGGCGCATCGTCCTTGATGAGCAGAGCTACATCAGTACCGGCTTTCGTGATCAAGGAGCCCGGCAGACAGCCCCGATTCTGGTCGGGGAAGAGCCGCGGGGGAAAGTGGAAGTCATCTACAACGAGGATCGTCCTGAACTGGATGAGGGGCCGTTCCTCAAGGAAGAGCGAAATCTGATCGATGCCGTGGCCGGCCAGATCGTTCTGATCATCGAACGCAAGCAGGCCGGGGAGGAGCGGGAACAGCTCCAGGAACAACTCCGCCACGCGGACCGCCTGGCCACCATCGGCCAGCTGGCGGCGGGCGTGGCCCACGAACTGAACGAACCGCTGGCCAACATCCTCGGCTTCGCCCAGTTGGCCTCCAAGGGCAACGGCCTGCCCGAGGCCGCGGCCAACGATCTGGAAAAGATCATCAAGGCCTCCCTCCATGCCCGGGAAGTGGTGAAGAAACTGATGCTCTTTGCCCGCCAGACCCCGCCGAACAAGGCCGAGGCCGATCTGAACCAGCTGGTGGAGGAAGGCCTCTATTTCGTGGAGTCGAGGTGCACCCGGGCAGGCGTGGAACTGGTCCGGAAGCTGGCCGAGGACCTTCCGGCCCTGGCGGTGGACAAGGCGCAGATGCACCAGGTGCTGGTCAACCTGGTGGTCAACGCGGTCCAGGCCATGCCGGATGGCGGCCGGCTGACCATCCGGACGGCCTCGGACAGTGAAGAGGTGTCACTCGTGGTGCAGGACACCGGCGCAGGGATGACCGAAGAGACGATGAAGAAGATGTTCATCCCCTTCTTCACCACCAAGGACGTCAACGAGGGCACTGGCCTTGGCCTGGCCGTGGTCCATGGCATCGTCATCTCCCACGGGGGCGACATCGGCGTGGAAAGCGAACCGGGACGGGGAACCCGTATCGAAATCCGGTTCCCCATTCACTTCCTGGGCACCGGGGAGAAAGGAGCGCCGTAGGATGAAAGCCGCTGAAGAACGGGAACGAATCCTGGTCGTGGATGACTCAGCGGACACCCTCGAGGTGCTGCAGCGCAACCTGAGCGGCGAGGGGTACCGGGTGCTGACGGCCGGCGGGGTGGAGGCGGCCATCGAGATCCTGCGGGACACGGACGTGGACCTTGTCCTCACCGATCTCAAGATGCCGGGGATCAGCGGCATGGAGCTGGTGCGCCACGTGCATGAAAACCTGCCGGACACCGAGGTGATGATGATCACCGGCTTTGCCACGGTCAACGGAGCCGTGGAAGCGGTGAAGTCCGGCGCAGAGGAATACCTGGGCAAGCCTTTCACCGACGAGGAACTGTCCGGTGCGGTGCGGCGAGTGCTGGACAAGCTGCACCGCCGGAGGATTGCCACCCCCGGAACGGCGGACACGGCCGCGGCGATGTACGGGCTGATCGGCAGCTCCAGCGCCATGGGCAAGGTGTTCGGTGCCATCGACAAGGCCGCCACGACCACGGCCACGGTCCTGATCACCGGCGAGAGCGGCACCGGCAAGGAACTGGTGGCCCGGGCGATCCACTACCGGAGCCGCCGGGCTGCCGCCCCCTTCGTCCCGATAAACTGCGGGGCCATCCCGGACACGCTGTTCGAGAGTGAGCTGTTCGGCCACGTCAAGGGCGCCTTCACCGGGGCCACGGAATCGCGGGCCGGGTTTTTCCAGACCGCCGACGGCGGCAGCATTTTTCTCGACGAAATCGGGGAAACCGGTCCGTCGATGCAGGTGAAGCTGCTCAGGGTGCTCCAGGACCGGGAGGTCTGTATGGTGGGCGCCACCCGTTCGCGGAAGATCGACGTGCGGATCCTGGCGGCAACCAACAAGAGCCTGGCCGGCCAGGTGAAGAAGGATGCCTTTCGCGAGGACCTCTTCTTCCGCATCTCGGTGATCGAGATCGAAGTGCCCCCGCTGCGGGATCGCGGCGACGATATCCTGGTCCTGGCCGATCACTTTCTCGACAAGCACTCCGGTGAGGCGGAGCGGGCCGTGCCCCGGTTTTCCGACGACGCACTGCAGGTGCTGAACAGCTACCACTGGCCGGGAAATGTGCGGGAACTGGAGAACCTGGTCCAGCGGCTGGTGGTGATGGTGGACGGCCCGGCGATCGACGTCCCCGACCTGCCGTCTCACATGCGGTTTTCGGTGGGCCACCACGCCGGGCTGAACCGGACGCTGGCCGAGGTGGAGGCCGAGCATATCCGCAACGTGCTGGCCAGCGTGGACGGCAACAAGACCAGGTGCGCGGAAATCCTCGGCATCGACCGCAAGACACTGCGCGAGCGGCTGAAGCGGTGATGCACCGGGCTGGATCCGGTCCTGTACCTACCGCTCTACCCGATGAGCGAAAGCAGGACGCCCGCCGCCACGGCGGTGCCGATCACCCCGGCGACGTTGGGACCCATGGCGTGCATCAGGAGGTAGTTGTCCGGGTCTTCCTCGCTGGCCACGTTGTGCACCACCCGGGCAGCCATGGGCACTGCCGAAACCCCGGCCGCCCCGATCAGGGGGTTGACCGGGCTGCCGGGCAGCCGCGACATCACCTTGCCCAGCAGCAGCCCGCCCGCGGTGGAGATGGCGAAGGCCGCGCAGCCGAGGACCAGGATTTTCAGCGTCTGCGGCTGGAGAAACTGCTCGCCGTTCATCGTCACGCCGACGCAGAGTCCCAGGAGGATGGTCACCAGGTTGAGCAGTTCATTCTGAGCCGAACGGGTCAGCCGCTCGGTCACCCCGCACTCGCGCAGCAGGTTGCCGAACATCAGCAGACCCACCAGGGTGATGGAAGCGGGTACCAGCAGGGCACAGATGATGGTGACCGTCACCGGGAAAACGATCCGCAGCCACTTGGGCACGTTGACGTTGTTCTCCATCCGGATCGCCCGCTCCTTCCGCGTGGTCAACAGGCGCATGATCGGCGGCTGGATAATCGGCACCAGCGCCATGTAGGAATAAGCCGAAACCGCGATGACCCCCCAGCAGGTGCGGGGCCAGCTTGGCCGAGAGATAGATCGAGGTGGGGCCGTCGGCGCCGCCGATGATGGCGATGGCGGCCGCCTCCTGGGGGGTGAACCCCAGCAGCCCGGCGGCGACAAGGGTGACAACCACGCCCAGCTGGGCCGCGGCGCCGAGGAGCAGGGTTTTGGGGTTGGAGAGCAGCGGACCGAAATCGGTCAGGGCCCCGAGGCCGAGAAAAATCAGCGGCGGAAAGATCTCCAGCCGCACACCGTGAAAGAGGTAGTAAAAGAGCCCGCCAATCTCCTCCCCCACGGGGGCGGCCATCAACCCGCCCAGGGGAAGGTTGGCCAGGATGGCGCCGAAGCCGATGGGCACCAGGAGGAGGGGCTCGAACCGTTTGTGGATGGCCAGCCAGAGCAGGAGCACACCCACACCGACCATCGCCGCCTCACGCCAGACCAGGTTGTAGAGGCCGGTATTGCTGAGCAGTTCGGTCAGCATGTCACACCTGGTTTTCCTGCGGCTGGTAGCGCACCAGCACGTCACCCGCCTGAACCGGTTCGCCCACGGCGACACACTGTTCGGCGATCACCCCCTTGCGCGGGGCATAGATGTAGGTGTCCATTTTCATCGCGTCCAGCAGCACCAGGGGAGCCCGGTCTTCCACCGCGGCCCCGGGGTCGGCGAAGTACTTTTGCACGGTGCCGGCAATGGGGGCTCTGACCGTGTCGGGGTCGACGGCCGGGGCGCCATTCGGCCTGGCCCTGGCCGGCTGCGGTGCGGCCGGCATCGCCGGAGGATGACCGGCCAGCGGGGTGCCGGTGCGGGAGAACGAGTTCATCCCGGCCCCGGGGACGTGCCGTTCGTCGTCCTCCAGCACTTCCACCTCCACGTCATATCGATTTCCGTTGACCGTGATGCGAAGTTTCTTCATCGTCTGGGCTCCACCCTGTGTGAATGCATGATGTCCACCCGGCCCGCGCGGGACCAGAGTTCGTCCTCGGTGTCATGGTGCAGGTGAATCCGGCGGATGCGCGCCCTGGGCCCCAGCACGGCGTGCGCCGCGGCCGCCAGCACGACGGCGAGTTCCTCATCGGGACCATCCCCCGCCGTTTCCCCGGCCGCAGCCCGCCGCGCCTCCACGGCCAGCGCCAGCGCCCGAAGGCCATAGAGCACCAGGCTGATCAGGGACAGCGAAAGGGCCACCATCAGAAAGGTCATCAGTGCACTGTTGAGAAAGATGTTCATGGTTTCACAGCGCCATGTTTCCGTGTTTTTTCTCCGGCCGGTGATCCCGCTTCATCCGCCAGGTCCCCAGGGCCTCGATCAGCAGGCGCCGGGTCCAGGAGGGCCGGACCACGTCGTCCACGTGCAGCATCTCGGCCGCTTTGTACGGGTTGGCGTGAACCCGCCGGTACTCGGCGGCCTTTTCGCGGAGCAGCGCTTTGGGATCGTCCGTCTGCTCCAGTTCCTTGCGGTGCAGAATCCTCGCCGCCCCCTCCGGCCCCATCACCGCCAGTTCCGCCGAGGGCCAGGCCAGCACGTAGTCGGCGCCCATGTCGCGTGAACACATGGCGAGATACGCACCGCCGTAAGCCTTGCGCATGATCACCGTCATCTTCGGGACGGTGGAGGCGGAGTAGGTGAAGAGCATCTTCGCCCCGTGACGGATGATGCCGCCCTGCTCCTGGGCCACTCCCGGGAGAAACCCGGGCACGTCCACCAGGGTGACCAGCGGGATGTTGAACACGTTGCAGGTGCGGATGAAACGGGACGCCTTGTCCGACGCGTCGATGTCGAGGGCGCCGGCCAGGCTGCAGGGCTGGTTGGCCACGATCCCCACCACCATCCCCCCCATCCGGGCCAGGCCGATGACGATGTTCGGCGCGAAGGCCTCCTGGATCTCGAGAAAATCGGCCCCGTCCACCAGCTTGGAGATCACCGCCCTGACGTCGTAGGACTGGCGCGGGTCATCGGGGATCAGCCGGTCCAGTTCCTCGTCGTCGGTGACCTGGTCCTCGAAGGGCCGAGCCGGGGGGGATTCCAGGTTGTTCAGCGGCAGGAAGGAGAGAAGCCGCCGGACGATCCGGATCGCATCTTCGTCGTCCGTGGCAACGAAGTGGATATTCCCCGAGATGGCGGCGTGGGCCCGGGCCCCGCCCAGTTCCTCCTCGCCGATCACCTCCCCGGTGGCCGCTTTGATCACCTGCGGCCCGGTGATGAACATCCGGGCGGTCCCATCGACCATGATGATGAAGTCGGTCATCGCCGGCGAATAGGCCGCGCCGCCGGCGCAGGGCCCCGCGATCACCGAGATCTGCGGCACCACCCCGGAGAGGAGGGTATTGTGGTAGAAGATCTTGCCGTAGCCGGAGAGACCTTCCACGCCTTCCTGGATCCGGGCGCCGCCCGAGTCGTTGATGCCCACCACCGGCACGCCGCACTTCAGCGCCTGCTGCATGATGTCGACGATCTTGGCCGCGTGCCGTTCGCCCACCGCACCTCCTCCCACGGTGAAGTCCTGGGAAAAGGCGAAGACCGGACGGTTGTCCACCTCGCCTTTGCCGGTGACCACGCCATCAGCGGGCAGGTCCTTCCCGGCCAGGTCGGGGTGACGGTGGCGGGCCCAGAGTCCCAGTTCGAGAAAGCTGTCCGGGTCGAAGAGCAGGCCCAGCCGCTCCCGCGCGCTGAGCTTTCCTGCCTGGTGCTGCTTCTCCAGCCGTTCAGCCCCGCCGCCGGCTTCGATGAGTGCCCGCCGCCGGTCGAGATCCTCGAAGCGACCCTCACTGTTCATCTCGTTCATCGTCTTCACCGTCACTCCATTTCCAATTCCGAAGACTCGGTGACGCTGGACAACTCCTCCAGTTTCTCGATCAGCGGCCTGGCGCTGGAGAGCAGGCCGTTCCGCTGTTTCAGGTATTCAAGGGCCAATTGGTCCTTGGCCGTCCCGAAAATCCCGGTCACCAGGCTGAGGTCCTTGAGCAGCTGGTCCTTGTCCTCCACCTTGTGCGCGCAGATTTTCCAGGCGTACTCCTCGAAGATGTTGAGCGCCATCTGGATCTCTTCCAGACGGAACCCTTCGCCGAACCTGGTTCCGGCAATGCTTGTGATGTAGTCGACAAAACAGCGGGGCGATCCCTCCACGGCCTCGAGAAACTTCGCCACCAGGGTCCCGCACCGCTCACGCAGAGATCCCAGATCCGCATTCCTGTAGTGCGTTGCGGTGGAATTGCGGATCTGGGTCAGTACGGCCTCTCTCAACACATCCCGCTCGGCAGCCATCAGGTCATGAAGTCTGTCGCTCATCATGGTCACCCGTTTTGCAGCTCCGCACCCCGGTGGGGCTGAAGCTTCCTCTGGTTCGCCGCGGGCGGTATGCCCGGGCTGGTCCTCAGCCCTCTAAAGAGCAAGGCACGTGCCAGCCCGCACCAGATCGTGCAAACCATTCAATTGATATTGGTTAACGTGTGGACTGCGGTTGAGCCACGGAAAGGTCATGCTGGAACCGGCAAAAGCATTTCAAAATGCAATGGCCGGTGAGCAGCCTATTCCTTCAGCTTGCGCCACAGGGTGCTGGGGCTGATGCCCAGGATGCGGGAGGCGGCCTGGCGGTTGCCCCCGGTGGACTGCAGGACCGCCCGAATGTAGTCCATCTCCAGCGCAGCCAGGGTGCGTGTGGGAGAGAGGGAGGGCTTCGGGATACCGGCCGCGTGGTGCTGGATCTCGGGCGGCAGCGTTTCCGGACGGACGATTCCGTCAACGCTCACCACCGCCGCCCGCTCGATGGCATTCTCCAGCTCGCGGACGTTTCCCGGCCAGGGGTAGGCCAGCAGCACATCGATGCAGGTGGCGTCCAGGTGCAGCTGGGGCAGGTTGAGCCCCTTGGCCAGCCGGGCCGCGATGTGGCGGGCCAGCGGGAGAATGTCTTCCTGCCGCCGGCGCAGGGGCGGCACCTCGATCTCCACCACGCGCAGCCGGTAGAGCAGGTCCTCCCTGAACCGGCCTTCCCGCACCTCCTCGTCCAGGTGGCGGTTGGTGGCGGTGATGACGCGAACGTCCACCTTCCGCGGGACGCTCTCGCCGACACGGAGCACCTCCCGCTCCTGAAGGACGCGGAGGATCTTGACCTGCATCGCCGGGCTCACGTCGCCGATCTCGTCGAGGAAGATGGTCCCGCCGCCGGCCGCCTCGAAAAACCCGGCCCGGTCGCGGATGGCACCGGTGAAAGACCCGGCCTTGTGCCCGAAGAGTTCGCTCTCCAGCAGCGTCTCGGGCAGCGCACCGCAGTTGATCGCCACAAAGGGGCCTGACTCGCGGTGCGAGGCGTCGTGGATGTGACGGGCCAGGACCTCCTTGCCCACCCCGGTCTCCCCGGTGATCAGCACCGACGAATCGAACTTCGCCACCCGCTCGGCCATCTCCAGAACCCGCCGCAGAACCACGCTCTTCGCCTCGGCCAGGAAGGGACTGCCTTCTTTTCTCAAGGATTCCAGGCGATCCCGCTGCCGGGCAAGCTCCCGTGATTTTTTCTTCAGTTCCTCCGTCAAAAGCGCCACCTTGCCCACGATGTCCTCGGCGCTAAAGTAGGGGAGGTGCGGTTCGATCTGCTCGCCCCAGTTCTCCCGGGTCTTGCCCACGGCACGGCAGTCGAGGTCCCCCGAAGCCCGGCAACCAGTCTCGAGAAAATAGACGTTGGTGTTGAGGCAGAAGGAGACATACCCGCTCATGTAGCCCACCAGCTTCCAGCAGACAGGGGAATCCGCAGGGCCGAGCACGGTCCGGTGCTCCAGCGCCTCCACCGAGTCCTGCCAGGAAACCTCCATCTCCACCAGGCGTTTCGTTTCGTCCAGTTCGAGCTTCCGGACACTGGTCTCGGCAATACCCTCGAGGGTCTGCATCCGGCTCCCGGCTTTGAGCAACTCCGTGATGTCCTTCCACTGAAAAATGCGCTTCATCGCCGCGGCATCGGCCTGCCCCCAGAAGAATCCAAACCTGGTGAACAGCCGCCGGGCGTTCTCCGGACCGAGCATCTTCACCAGGTCCTGCCGGAACTGGCCGAAGGCGTCGCTGGAGTGGAGAACCAGGCGCCGGCCATGCAGGCTGAGGCTGCCGCTTGCGAACTGGACCAGTTCGTCGAGTTCGAGATCCTCTGCTTTCATCGCGCCACCCCTTCAAAATGAAACACCTGCATTTCATAATACAACACTTGTGGTTACCGGAAAAGTGTTCCATGCCGTTGGAGGCGAGAAGTCCAAACCACTGAACCGGTCCAAACCCCTGTGGCCGTTGGCCCTAAAGCGCGGCAGGCGCTCCATTCCACGGAATGGTATGCGGATTGCTTTGGGAACAGGGTGCGCACCGAATCATGGCTTCACCGGATCACAGGGCTGGACCCAGCCGGATCGGATCGCTGGAGGAAGAACGACGAGAAATCCCGGGCAGGGAGACGTTGAAAAACCTGCTATCCGCCACCGCACACGCGGGCATTGGCGAAAGGCCTAACGGAGGAAGTCATGACCGATAAAAAACGATTCCTGGTGGACGTGGGCATGAAAGACCTGCCCTTTCCGATGAAGGTACCCTCGAAGCGGGAAGATGGAGGCCAGGCCACCGTGGCCGGCATTTCAATATCCGCCCGAATCATGCAGGACTTCGAGGCCCGCTGGATAGACAAGTTTATCAACGTCCTGCACCAGCACCGGGACCGAATCGGCACCGACACGCTGTGCGCCAACATCCTCGACTACGTGGATGAGTTGAACGCCAAGGCCATTAGTATCGATTTCAAATACCCGTATTTCGTGGAGAAAACCACGCCCGTTTCCGGGGAGAAATGCCTCGTTCAGTATCTCTGCACATATACGGCCAAGGTGACGGCCGTCGACGACACCCCCCGAATCCACTTCAGCATGCAGATCCCCTGCATCACCACCTATCCCGGCTCGGCCACCGGCGAGGAGGGCGGCCTGTTCGGCCAGCTCAGCGCGGTGACCATCGAGGTTCAGTCCGCGGACAGCATTTTCCCTGAAGACCTGGTTGAGCTGGTGGACCGGCACGCCTTGTCGCCGGTCTACTCGTTTCTGCCGGCCGCCGACCAGGCGTTTATCATCAGGAAGATCCACAACGAAAACGTTTCCAGCGTGGTGATGACCGACGCCATCCGCGCCGAGCTGGCGAGAAACAGCCGCATCGACTGGTATTCGGTACATACGTCGAACTACGGCATGCTCCACTCCTACAGCACCATCATCGGTACGGAGAAGAGCAGCTGGGTCCCGTCAAGCTGATCACCCCGGCCGGGCCAGTCCCCCAACGTCCGCCTTCCGGGGGCAAGACGCCGGCGCGTTCTCTTGACCCATTTCTTCCCGTATGTTATCGGGAATGCTATATTAAGGTATCCGTGACGATAAGTGTGCGGTTTGCGCGTCAACCGCGGCTTCAAACCACAGCAACCATATCTTGATGGGAGCGCCGATGAACTGGTTCCTTGATTTCTACCGATCCACGGTGGGGAAGAAGGTGGTGATGGCCGTGACCGGGGCCATGCTCGTCCTCTTTCTCGTGGGGCACATGCTCGGCAACCTCCAGGTCTACCTGGGCGCCGAGGCCTACAACCACTACGCCGAAGCGCTGAAGGCGCTGGGCGCCGGTCTCTGGGCCATCCGACTGGGGCTGCTGACGATCCTGGTGATCCACCTCTGGAGCTCATTCCTCCTCTGGCGCACCAGCTCGAACGCCCGGCCGGTGAGCTACAGGAAGTGGACGCCCGACGCTTCCTCCTACGCCTCGCGCACCATGCGCTGGACCGGCCCGATCATCGCCTCCTACGCCCTGTTCCACATCCTGCACCTCACGGTGGGCGTCCAGCAGCCCTGGTTCGACCCGCACAACGTCTACAGCAACGTGGTGCGCGGCTTCTCGAACCCGCTGCTCAGCGGCATCTACATCGTCTCCATGCTGCTGCTGGTCTTCCACCTCTACCACGGCGCCTGGAGCTTCCTCCAGTCGCTGGGGGCCAATCACCCCAGATACAACCAGTGGCGCAAGAACTTCGCCCTGGTGGTCACCGCCGCCATCGGCCTGGGGTTCATCGCGGTTCCGCTGGGCGTGCTCGCCGGCTGGGTGAAGTGAGGAGATGACAATGAAACTCGATGCAAAAATACCCGCCGGACCCATCGCCGAGAAGTGGCAGAACGCCAAGTTCTCGAACAAGCTGGTCAACCCGGCCAACAAACGAAAATACACGGTGATCGTGGTCGGCTCCGGCCTGGCCGGCGGCGCGGCCGCAGCCACCATGGCCGAGCTGGGCTACAAGGTCAAGTGTTTCTGCTACCAGGACTCGCCGCGGCGGGCCCACTCCCTCGCGGCCCAGGGCGGGATCAACGCGGCCAAGAACTACCAGGGTGACGGCGACTCGATCTTCCGCCTGTTCTACGACACGGTGAAGGGCGGCGACTACCGCTCCCGGGAGGCCAACGTCTACCGCCTGGCCGAGGTGAGCAACAACATCATCGATCAGTGCGTGGCCCAGGGCGTGCCCTTCGCCCGTGAATACGGCGGTTACCTCGACAACCGCTCATTCGGCGGGGCCCAGGTCAGCCGCACCTTCTACGCCCGGGGCCAGACCGGCCAGCAACTGCTGCTGGGCTGTTACTCGGCCCTCTCGCGCCAGATCGGGGCGGGCACGGTGGAGATGTATACCCGGCGGGACATGATGGACCTGGTGCTGGTGGACGGCCGGGCCGAGGGGATCATCGTAAGAAACCAGGTCACCGGCGAACTCGAAGCCCACGCCGCCGACGCGGTGGTGCTGGCCACCGGCGGCTACGCCAACGCCTTCTTCCTCTCCACCAACGCCAAGGGCTGCAGCGTCTCGGCGGCCTGGCAGGCCTACCGCAAGGGCGCCGCCTTCGCCAACCCCTGCTTTACCCAGATCCACCCCACCTGCATCCCGGTGAGCGGCGACTACCAGTCGAAGCTGACCCTGATGAGTGAGAGCCTCAGAAACGACGGCCGGATCTGGGTGCCAAGGAAACAGGGGGATACCCGGGCCGCTGGCGACATCCCGGAAAGCGAGCGTGAGTATTACCTCGAGGAGCGCTACCCCAGCTTCGGCAACCTCGTGCCCCGGGACGTGGCCAGCAGGAACGCCAAGGCGGTCTGCGACGAGGGCCGCGGGGTGGGGGAGGGCGGCCTCGGCGTCTACCTCGACTTCGCCGACGCCATCGAGCGGATGGGCGAAGACCAGGTGCGGGCCAAGTACGGCAACCTGTTCCACATGTACCAGAAGATCACCGACGAGAACCCCTACCAGGTTCCCATGCGCATCTACCCCGCCCTGCACTACACCATGGGCGGGCTGTGGGTCGACTACAACCTGATGAGCACCATTGACGGCCTGTTCGTCCTCGGCGAGGCCAACTTCTCGGACCACGGCGCCAACCGTCTCGGCGCCAGCGCGCTGATGCAGGGGCTGGCCGACGGCTACTTCGTCATCCCCTACACCATCGGCAACTACCTGGCCGCCAAGGGCGCCGGCTTCGCCGGCACCGACCACACCGAGTACCGGGCGGCCATCGAGGGGATCAACGACAAGGTCAACTCGATCCTTTCGGTGAAGGGCCAGAGCTCGGTGGACGAGATCCACCGCAAGCTGGGGCTCTTGATGTGGGAGCACTGCGGCATGGCCCGCGAGGAGGCGGGGCTGAAAAAGGCGCTCAGTGAGATGCCGGCCATCGCCGAGGAGTTCAAGACTTCGGTCAACGTGCCCGGCTCGCCGGGCGAGTTCAACCAGACGCTGGTCAAGGCGCTCAGGCTGGCCGACTTCCTCGAGTTCGGCGAGCTGATGGTGCGCGACGCTCTCGAGCGCAGCGAGAGCTGCGGCGGCCACTTCCGGCTGGAGAGCCAGACCGAGGAGGGCGAGGCGCTGCGTGATGACGAGAACTTCGCCCACGTATCGGCCTGGGAGTACAAGGGGGCCGGCGAGACGCCGGTGATGCACAAGGAACCGCTCGACTTCGAATACGTCAAGCTGACCCAGAGGAGCTACAAATAATGAACCTCACCCTCTATGTCTGGCGGCAAAAGGATGCAAACGACAAGGGCCGGATGGTTCAACTCCAGGCCTCCGGTATCAGCGAGCACATGTCGTTTCTGGAGATGCTCGACGTGGTCAACGAGGACCTGCTGAAAAAGGGCGACGAGCCCATCGCCTTTGACCACGACTGCCGGGAGGGTATCTGCGGCATGTGCGGCATGATGGTCAACGGCAAGGCCCACGGCCCCCAGGACGGCACCTGCCTCTGCCAGCTGCACATGCGCACATTCAAGGACGGTGACGTGCTCTACCTCGAGCCCTGGCGGGCCCGGGCCTTCCCGGTGATCCGCGACCTGGTGGTGGACCGCTCGGCCTTCGACCGCATCATCCAGGCCGGTGGCTTCATCAGCGTCAACTCGGGCTCGGCCCAGGACGCCAACGCCATCCCGATCCCCAAGGAGAACGCGGACCTGGCCATGGACGCCGCGGCCTGCATCGGCTGCGGCGCCTGCGTGGCCCAGTGCCCGAATGCCTCGGCCGCCCTCTTCGTCTCGGCCAAGATCTCGCAGCTGGCGCTCTTGCCCCAGGGCCAGTCCGAACGGCACATCCGGGTGCGGAAGATGATCGAGCAGATGGACAGGGAAGGCTTCGGCAACTGCACCAACCACGGGGAGTGCGAAGCGGTGTGCCCCAAGGAGATCAGCCTGAACAACATCGCCAGGATGAACAGGGATCAGATCGTGGCGAAGGTGACGAAGGCGTCGTAACGGAGAAAGGCGGATCGGGAGATCATCACGTTGCCGGTCCTCGTGAGGGTTGGTAAATCACCTAGCATCTTCGTTGAGGAAACGACGGGCTTCCTCTGCTCTTCTTCCGTAAGTGTAAAGACCCAGGGCCTTATTTAGTGCCTCTCTAGCTGTTTCCAGCTCTCCGGCATCGCGTGCGGCAAAACCATAGATGTAGGCCGAAAGGATGAAGGGGATGACCGCATTTTCATCACTTTTACTCAGGGTTTCCAGTCGGGCATACGCTGCTTTGAGCTCAGCCAAGGCATCTTCATTCTTTTCCATTTTCAGTTTATCGTAGGCTTTGAGCAGCATTATTCTCGGCTCGTGAACAGGATCCGGCTCGATCGGTTTCTCGCCTTCCTCCGGCCAGATTGAAGGATGTATCCCGAGTTCCAAATCCCTAATTGCATTCCAGAAATCAGTTTCTCCCC
>JAQAZP010000301.1:0-5961 GCA_032127265.1 Acidobacteriota bacterium | reverse complement strand
CTGGCCAAGCAGTTTGAATCAAGCATCCACATCACATATAAATATAAGGGATGTGTTTTTTCCGTGAAGCCGAAGGGCAATAATTTAACCATACTATGATAACTTGAGACAAAGTCCCTAAAATAATCGTAATCCAAAGAGTGCTTTACGACCGGGGCCTAATCGGCTCGCTGCAGCGGAATTTATCAGAAATAGACTGCCTTGGCCTGCTCGAGTCTAGAGAAGAACTCCGCCGCCTCTTTCTTCCCTGAACCTGTCTCCGCCGCTGCCTGAGCCACGGTGCGCCGCCCGTCACAGGTCTTGACCAGCCGCAGTTCGCTCTCACCCAGATGGAAGTCCGACACCTGTTTCATACTGTCCCTGAAAACCAGCCGCCCGCCACCGGCCTGGCCAAAGCCGCCCTGCTGATCGAGAACGGCATTGATCTGCAGGTCCACGAAGGGGACAAAACGGGGCACGGCTCCCAGCAGCTCTTCGTCGCTGCGTGCCACCGCAGCGGGACGGTATTCTTCGCGGCAGGCGAAGAACTGGTAGAGCACGTGATGGGGAATCAACAGGTCGGCCAGGTGCCATCGTTGTTCCGGTGACAGAGAATCGGCACGGCGGCGCAGTTCAGGATCATCGAGCCAGTGGGCCGGGTCCCAGAGATAGGCGGGATGGAACCGCAGGATTCGCAAACCGGCGTCTCGGACCAGGTCCTGGAGCTCCGGGACGGTGTAGCAGCGCTCGCTGGCATGGAGGAACGTATCGACGATTTCCTGGTCGGTATTCACCAGCCCGCCCACTTCGTGTTCCAGGTGCCCGGCACGAGCCAGACTGCCGAAAAGCCGCTTGGCCACCGCCAGGCCCTGGCCAAAATCCTCCCGTTCGTCATCAGCGAGGATCAGCTGTATCGCTTCCTGGAAATGGCTCACCCGGGCCCGGGCCTTGCGGGAGTAAAAGGCGAGGAAAATAAGGCCATCAGGCGTCAGACGATCCACCAGGTGGCGCAGGCCGGTGAGCGGATCG
The DNA here is from genome assembly GCA_032127265.1 of Acidobacteriota bacterium. Taxonomy (GTDB): domain Bacteria; phylum Acidobacteriota; class JAQAZP01; order JAQAZP01; family JAQAZP01; genus JAQAZP01. The sequence goes on along the minus strand of JAQAZP010000301.1, from coordinate 4,953 downwards.
GAGAGGTGGTGCACCACACCCTCACTGGCAATGTAATCAAAGGGCCCTTCGTCCGCCAGTGCCCGGGGGTCCATCAGGTCAACCTGGCGAAAGCGGGCATTGGTCACACCGCGCTTCCTGGCCCTGGATTCGGCAAGAAAGACCGACTTTTCACTGAGGTCAACCCCGAGGATTTCCACCTCCGGGTTCCGCACCGCGTAGCGGTAGGTACTGTTGCCCGTACCGCAGCCGCCGTCGAGCATTTTTCCTCCGGCAAAGGACTTGAAGTGCGGGTGGCAAATGTAGAAGTTGTACTCCAGCCGGTGCATCGGGCCCATGGCCGCCAGTTCGGCCTCACTGGGCATCTCGGGCATCTCAAAGTTGGGCAGCGGGAAGCGAGTGTACATCTGCTGCACGCGTCTGGTTATCTCGTCCATGTATAGTACCTGCTGTTCCATTCGTTGTTTCGCGTGCTGCACAATTCTCCGGCGGGTTCACGCTGTCCCCGCCGGGCCATTCTACCCCGAATGTCCGGCCAGACTGAAGAGGCGGCGAAAGAACGCGGGATGGGATTTTGCCACGCAGCCGGGGTTCCGGATCACGGTTCCCGGCAGTCGCAGGCCGGCCACGGACAGGCTCATGGCCAAACGGTGGTCGTTATGTGTTTCCAGGGTGGCCCCGGAGAGCCGTATCCCCGTGTCCCCTTCGATCACCAGTCCGTCATCCGTCTCCTCCACCAGGCCGCCCAGCCGCCTCAATTCCCGGGCCAGGTCACCGAGGCGATCGGACTCCTTCCACCGCAGGTGCGCCACTCCGCTGATCACGGTGCGGCCGTCGGCAAAAAGGGCGGTGACGGCCAGGGTGGGCACCAGGTCCGGCATCGCTCCCATCGAGACATCCAGGGGGCGGAGCGGTCCGCCGCCGCCATGCACTTCCACCCATCCCGTGCCGCTGCGCACCATGCAGCCCATCCGCTCCAGCAGGCGAACAAACCGTGCATCCCCCTGCAGTGAGCCGCTGCCGGTCAGCGGCGCACAACGAACCGTGCCGCCGCAGACCGCCGCCGCGGCAAAGAAATACGAAGCGGCCGAAGCGTCTCCTTCGATCTCCAGTTCCCGGGGTGTATAACGTGAATCGGCGGGGACCCGGAACACGGTCTCTCCCTCCTGCTCCACGGTGACGCCAAAGCGTTCCATCATCGAGCATGTCATCTCCAGATAGGGGCGCGATACCGTCTGCCCGGCGGCCAGGGTCAGCAACAACCCGCGCCGGAACCGGGGAGCGGCCAGCAGCAGGGCGCTGGCGAACTGGCTGCTCTGGCGGCTGTCCAGATCCACCGCTCCTCCCTCCACTCCGGCCGCCTGCACCACCAGGGGCAGCGCGGCCTCCTGGGTCGGACGGCGGATATCCACCCCCAGGGCACGCAGTGCATCCACCAGAGGCGCCATGGGCCTTTGTCTGAGCCGTGGGCTGCCATCGATCGCGTAACGACCCGTCCCCAGGGCCAGCAGCGGCAATAACAGGCGTGCCGTGGTACCCGATTCTCCAGCGTCGATGGGTGCACCGCTCCCTTTCGGTTGCTCCCCCCAGCCACGCACCTCCACAAGCGTGTCCCCGGCCGTGGAGGTCACCCCGGCGCCAAGCTGCCCCAGCGCCCCGGCTGTTCTCCGGCAGTCTTCGGCCGGAGACGCTCCGATGAGCCGGGTGGTGCCGCCGGCCAGAGCCCCGAGCACCAGCCCCCGATGAGTGATGCTCTTCGATCCTGGCAGACGCACCTCGCCCCTGACACCCTTTCCCGTGGCGGGGATGGAGAGGGTCATCACCATTCCCTCTCTTCTGCCGAGTCCGTCATCCGGCCCACACTGCCATCCACTGCTCGAAGAATCTCCAGCATGGATCCGGGCGGCGGCTTTCGCCCGGTGAACAGGCGGAACTGCCGTTCACCCTGACAGGCCAGCATGGCCAGTCCGTCGAGAGTCCGGCAGCCAAGACGTCGACCGGCAGCCAGCAGCGGCGTCAACGGAGGGTGGTAATTCAGGTCGAAGATGGCGGTGCCGTCATCGACCAGCTGGAACGGCGGCGGCCCATCTTCACGCTCTCCCGGAGAAGCAGAGGTGGCATTCACCACCAATCGGAATCGCTCGCCGCAAAATGTATCGAGGCCGCCACCCTCTCCTCCCCACTCCCGCGCCAGGTTTCGGGCGCGGGACTCGGTGCGATTGGCGATGGCCAACCGCATGCCGAGAGTGGTCAGGGCCAGTGCCGCCGCTCGCGCGGCGCCCCCGGCACCGATTATCAGGGCCCGTTCACCAGATAGCGACCGGCCCAAGGCTGATCGAAGGGTTTCAAAAATTCCGTGAATATCGGTGTTGTATCCACGCAACAGGCCGTTGCTCCGCCGCACGACGGTATTCACCGCACCGAGGCGACCGGCACAGGGCGCCAGCTGGTCGATGAAGGGGATCACCGTCGTCTTGAACGGGGCGGTTATACTGAGCCCTCCCACCATCAATGGGAGTTCCCCGGCGCCAAAACGTCGAAACAGGCCGGGCAGTTCCTCAGCCCGTGCGGGCAGGGGAAGATAGCAGCGGTCCAGACCAAGCAGGCGGTACAGGTGATTGTGGATCAGTGGTGAAAGGGATCCGGCCACCCGGCTGCCGAGGATGCCGCTGAAGCAGGTTTCCTTCCCGATCTCCCGGATACGGTAGATTTCGCTCAGTTCGTCCACCGATATCTGGCCCGGGGCCACCGGGGTTTCCCGGGACGTGGAGGCGTAGACCATGGCGGCCCCCCGGGACAAGGCGAGGATGCGGGTGAAAATTCCCGCGTCGCCCATGCAGAATGCCGACAACGGCGGGTCACCGGCGCCGATACGGGCGGAGAGGTGCTCCAGTTGTCTGAGGAATTCGAATCCGTCTTCCAGGTTTCGGGCCGTGGGCACCAGCTTCACCGCGGCGGGGGCAAAAACGGCCAACTCCCGGTACAGTTCGGCCAGCGGCCGGTCAAAAGGTCCGGCAGCGTCGTGCTTCGATACCATGAACCGTGTCCGGGAGGGCCACCCCGAACGCTGGACAAGCGGGGCGGCATGGTCCTCCAGGTCGATCAGGGCGGCTCCGGCCGCGGCAGCCCGCTGCAGCAGCCCGAGGCGTTCCTCCTCCGAACCTCGGAAACGGCCGCCGTCCTCTTCTCGCCGGCAGGCCGCCACCACCGGAAGGTTCCAACCACCTACCCAGGTTTCGAGACTGCCCGGGTCCCGCACCAGGTCCAGACGTATCTCCACCAGGTCCGCAGCCGCGGAGAGGGCGGCCCTCAGCAGCGGTACGCCGTGCACTCGCCCGCCAGGGAGACTGACACAGATTTTCCGCCTGAAGGTCAAGGGATCGGACACCTCGGGCACCTCGGCCCTCCCCAGTCCCACTCCTGTTGCCGGCGGTCAGGAGGGTATGTCTTGCGCCGGCGCCAACCCATCGGTCTGCTGAGGTCCGGCAGATCCTCGGAACTGCTCCTCGTGCAGACGCCGGAACAGTCCGTCCACGGCCAGCAGGTCGGCATATTTCCCGGCCTGGACCACTCGGCCCTGGTCCAGCACCAGCACCAGGTCAGCCTGCTGGACCGTGGAGAGGCGGTGGGCGATGATGAACGCCGTACGCTCGGCCATCAGTTTGGCCAACGCCAGCTGGATATAGCGCTCGGATTGTGAGTCCAGAGAGGACGTCGCTTCATCGAGAATGAGAATCGGCGGGTTTTTAAGAATGGCTCGTGCGATGGCGATACGCTGCCGCTGCCCGCCGGAGAGGCTGACCCCCCGCTCACCGGCAATGGTGTCATAGCCGTCTGGAAGCCCCTCGATAAACTCGTGGATATAGGCCGCCGTGGTGGCTGCCGTCACGTCTTCGCGGCTCACTTCCCGGCCGAAGCGGATATTTTCCAGCAGGGTGTCGTTGAAGAGAAATGTCTCCTGGTCCACGATGCCAATCCGTTGGCGCAGTGAGGAGATGGTTACATCCTTCAGGTCCGTGCCGTCAATTTCGATACGCCCTTCCTGCGGGTCGTAGAAGCGGCAGAGCAGATTGACCATGGTGGTCTTTCCGGCTCCGGAAGGCCCCACCAGAGCTACCGTCTCCCCCCGGCCCACGCTGAAAGTGATATCGTGGAGCACCGGCCGGTCCTCCTCGTAGGCGAACGTCACCTGGTGGAATGCGATTTCCCGGTTGACCCCTTCAAATGTCCCGGCACCCGGCCTGTCGGTCACTTCAGGCCGCCGGTCGAGCAGGTCGAAGATCCGGTCAAAGGCGGCAAGCGCCCCCTGGATCTGCACATTGATCTGGATCAGGCCGGTCATCGGCCCGATGAACATCATCAACAGCACGAAAAAGGCGAAGATGCTGCCCCAGTCCATCAGTCCTTGGGCCTGGAGGTGCGCGCCATACCAGAGGATGCCCACCGTTCCCGCGGTGACCACCAACCCCGCCACCTGGCCCTGGAGCGTTCCCAGCATCACCCCCCGGACACCGAGGGAGACCAGTTGCCGTGCCAGCTGCCGGAACCCCTTTTTTCGCCGCTCCTCGCCGGTAAAGGACTGGACCACCCGGATACCGGTGAACGACTCCTGGAGGAAGGAGGAGACCTCGGCAATCTTCTCCATTCCAAGACGGCTGACCCGCCGGATCCGGAAGTTGAACAGACGAACGTTGATCACCATCGGCGGCAGGATGAGCATCGAGAAGAGGGTCAGCCGCCAGTTCATCCTCATCAGCGCGCTGAAGAACACGATCACCGCGAAAATATTGGTGATGAAACCGAGGAAGGTGGAGGTAAGCATGCTCTGGATGGTACCCACATCATTGAGGATACGGGACATCAACTCACCGGTCTCCCGGCGCTGGTAGAACTTCAAGGATAGTTGCTGGAGGCGGTCGAAGAGCTGGTTGCGCACATCGAATATCAGCAGCGCCCCGACCTTGCCGAAGAGCC
>JAQAZP010000300.1:0-5832 GCA_032127265.1 Acidobacteriota bacterium | reverse complement strand
CGACGCCTTGAATGTCACGTCGTAGGTGAAGGGGATGTCCTCGAAAGACATCCCCGGCGATTTCCGGAAAATCCGCCCCTCGATCCGCCCCGCCTCGAAGACCGCGGCCTCGAAAACGTCCTCGGTCGATCCGGCGGAATTCGGCACCTTGAACGCTTCGTGGCGGGCGGCGACATTGATCAGCTGCTTTTGCGAATCGATCGTCGCCTCAACGGCGTGCAGTTTCCCTTCTTTCTCCATTTTGCGCCGCGCGAACTGATCCTGGAGAACTTCGGGATCGAGCGGCACATCGCTCAGGATGACCACGATGTCTTCCTTGGTGCTGTCGAAGACGCCCTCCCGGGCAAGGGCATAGGCGTATTTCAGCGCGAACGGTTCGCCGCCCACCGTCAGTGTCCCCTCGGCGGTGCCCTCCCCCGCCATCAGCGGAGCCGTCATCGCCAACGTGATCAGGACCAGGAGCAACGAAAAACAAGCATGTCTGATCTTCATCTCACCCTCCATTTCTTTGCAGTTCGAAAGAGTTGCCGGGACATCGCACCGCCGAAAATCCCTCCCTTGGAAAAGAATGGCCAGCCGGCACTCCGGGGAGCGCCGGCTGGCGCTGCGGGTCAGGGCACGGTGACCCGCATCTGAAAGACATCGGTGTCGGAGTCGCCCGACGGCGGGTAGGGCGGCTGGTTGTAAGGCGCCGGGGTCACGTCCTCGGCGAGCAGGGTGAAACGGCTCTCGCCGTCCATCCGGGGCAGCGCCGGGATGCTCTGGTTCCAGGTAGCAATGTAAGCCTCCCCGGGGCCGATGTTGGTGAATCCTGCCCGCCAGTTGGGGTAATTGGTGCCGTTGGGCAGGCGGAAGGTGATCTGCGCCGCCATCCGCCGGGTGATCCCATCATAGTTGTTGATCAACTCGGCCCGCATGCTGGTGACGAAGGGGGCGGTCCCCACGTCCGGTGTGCAGCTGAAGGTGCCGCCCACGGTGGGCAGGGCGCTGCAGATCTCCTCGTGTATCACTGCCGGGTTTGCAGTGGCCGGGCTCTGGGTGTAGATGCTGAGCACCGGAGTCTGGGCGGTTAACGTAGTGCCGCCGCCTGGCGGATACTGGAGGCTGCTCTCGAATTCCAGAGGCCAGACAAATGGGCAATCGCCCACCCGGCCGTTGCGATCGGTGTGAACAGCAAAGACGTCCGAATTCCCCGCCCCGAAAGCCGTGGTGGTGCCGGCGGCAGCAATGCCCCCGTCGGCGGTCTCGGTCACCCCGAGGAATTCCGAATAACCTTTTCCGTTCAAGGCGTGGGACCAGAGAGGCACGCCATCACCGTCGAATTTGCCAAGCAGGGCATGGGTGTAAGGAGAACTCGGAACATAAACATAGCCGACGGCGATGATACCGCCGTCCAACGTCCCCCGCATGTCATAAAAATATTCATTGTTTGCACTGCCGGCACTTCGGACCCACTGCCGCGCCAGGGTCGTGCCGTCGAACTTTATGAAAAAGGCGTCGGAACTGCCGTAGCTGGTGGTCTGACCGCCAAGGACATAATCGCCGTCCGGCAGTGTGACGATCGAGTTGAAAAAATCGTCGCCGCCGGATCCCACTACAGTGTACCAGTCCAGATCACCGGCCGCATCGAGTTTGATGGCCAGGGATTGCTTATTTCCATAAGAGACCGATCCGGCAAGCAGGGTTCCCCCGTCGGGGGTTCCGATGCCGCAATACGCCAATTCTGAATAATCAGCCGAGCCGACGGTGCGGATCCACTGGACATCGCCGGTTATGTCAATGGCGAATGCCAGAACCCGGTTATTGCCGCTGGTAACATCTTCGGTCCCCCCGGCCACCAGGAACTCACCGGCCGGGGGTCTCACGAATCGAGCGGCCCGAATCCGTGCCCGGCCCTCCCACGGTTTTAGCCCAGTTCAGATTTCCCGCGGCATCGAAGCTGAAGACCATGGCATCGTAAGAGCTGACGCCAAAGCTGAGCGTGTACCCGGTGACGATGCACCCGTCATCCCCGGTGACCACCAGGTCGCGGGGCATGTCCGTGCCGAATCCTCCGGCGACACTGGCCCACTGGAGTGCGCCTGCCGGGTCGTATTTGAGCAGCAGGACATCGGTTGCGGTGTCCACCATGTATCCCCCGGCGCCGGCGGCCACGAGGAAGCCGCCGTCAGAGGTCTGGCCGATGGCTTGCCCGCTGTCGGTGTAGATGTCGCCGCTGGCCACCAGCCAGTATTCCTTCTCCGGCGGCGTGTAATCGCAGACCCGCAGGTTGGGCCAGTAAATCAGGGCCCAGTTGATTGGCGGGGATTCCTCGCTCAGCGCGGGCGAGGTGATCGTGGGCTCGAGGTAAATGACCGCAGGATCGAGAATCTCCACATCCGGGTAACACCCGACGCCATATTCGCAGCCGGGGACCAGGCCCGCCCGGTCGGCAACCACCAGCAGCACATTGGAGAGCACACCGTCATACTGGCCGAAACTGGAGGTCTCGCCGGTGACGAAAAACCCGCCGCCGGGCAGTCCCTGCACCGAATTGGCGGACTCCGGCCCCGGCCCGCCGAAAACCCGCGCCCACTGGTAGGCTCCGGAACTGTCGAAGGTGACGAGGAAAGCGTCGGAGTTGCCGGCACCGAAATTGTAGGTTGCGCCGGCCACCGCGTACCCCCCGTCCGCCAGCTCGCAAATGGCGTTGCCGTGGTCCCCGTTGGGTGCCCCGCCGACGGCCGTGGCCGTGGTCAAGGAACCGTCGGCATCGAAGATGGCGAACAGGACGGCGGAGCCGCCGGGGCCCTCGGTGGTCTGGCCGGTGAGGACGAAATCACCGTTGGAAGCCTCGATCACGTCCTTGGCCGTGTCGCTGAACTCGCCGCCCAGGGCGGCGCCCCAGAGCAGGGCGCCGTTGTCGGTAAAACGGATGAGCAGTGCATCGCTGAACCCGGCGCCGTAACTCCAGGTCTCTCCGGCGCCGATGAACCCGCCGTCGGCCGTCAGTTCGATGGAGTAGAGGCCGTCATCGCCTTCACCGCCGACCACGGTTGACCACTGGACGGTGCCGCCGCTGTCGAGCTTGACCAGCAGCGCATCCAGGCCGCCCGCACCGAAACTGTCGGTGTAGCCGGCGGCCACGATGGAACCGTCGGCCGTTTCGCAGACGGAATAGGCGCCGTCATTGCCGCTGCCCCCCACGGCCCGCGACCAGAGGGGGGTGCCGGAACTGCTGAACTTCACCAGGTAAATGTCGTTCCCCCCGGCGCCCAGCGCGTCGGACCGCCCGGCCACCAGGAAGCCGCCGTCGGATGTTTCCAGAACATCGTAGCCAAAGGTCCAGCCATCGCCGGCGATGCGGGCCCACTCCACCTCTCCCTGGTGCGACAGTTTGACGATGAGGAACTGCGAGAATCCGCTCGGATTGATGTAGTACCCGGCCGCCAGGCCGCCCCCGTCTGACGTGAGAATACCTTCCTGGCCGCAATCGGCACCAGCGTGTCCGAATGCGCTCATGAAATAGAAATCCACGCCCGAGCGGCCGCCGGCCAGGTACCTGGAATACTCTTCGGTAACGTCCCGGACGAAAATGCCGGCGTCGTGCACCGCCAGTTCGCCGCTCACATCCCGGGCGGACAGCGGGGCCGGGTCGGAATCACTGATGGCCGATTGAGCCGCCGCCGGAATCCATCCGGCGATCAAGAGTAATAAACAGCTGGAGAGAGTGATCAGATACTTCGTGTTCATCGTGCCCGAGCTCCTTGTATTGAACGAGAATAATACTGCTGAAAACTCGTTACAAAACCAGGAACGCCCGAAGTGGATATTCTTGTATCGGAAAGGAGGAGCTTTTGCAGAGGTTCAAGGGGGACCGTACGCAACAAAGCGACCTCCAACGGCCAATGCTGCCGTATGGGAGATCGCTTCGCTACGCTCGCGATGACATGGTATCACGCGATTGGACCTGCGTGGCATATCCCTCGCAGGAAACAATGACGGTGTACATCCCGGGCTGAAGCAGCCGGGTAAAGCCGCCGAAGAGCGGCTCGGGGTTCCGCCGCTCCCCTTCCAGAAAGACCACCTCCTGCACTGAAACCGTCGCGCCGGAAAGCGGGGCCCCGGTGAGGGCGCGGGTGACGTTTCCGGTGAGTGAGGATCCGAGTCCCCGCTCCATCAGGTAGCTCCAGCCGGGACGGATCCGTTCGAGGATTGCCGGCACTTGCTCTTTCTCGTCCATCATCGGGAGGTATTCGTTCTGGACGTCGATCATCAGCGCAATGCACCTCTTCATCATCTATCCCTCCCCGATGGATTACTCTTTGGCGGCGCCGGCGGGCGCCTTGTGGTGCGGGGCCCAGAGAATGTTGATGATCTTCCATTCGCCGTTGATCAGGGCCACGTGGGCGTAGTCGAGGAATTCGGCCGAGTCGATCTTGATCGTGGCGATGTTGTTGAAGACATCGAAGATGGTGACTTCGATATTCCGCTCTTCGGCTTTCTTGCCGCCCAGGCCGGCGGAGGCGTATTCCTTGAGGTTGGCCGCCACGCCGTTGAAGTCGAGCAGGGTGCGCCCGGTGGGCAGGGTGTGCAGGGTCACCTTCTGCAGGTTGGGGTGCAGCGCCTTGTCCAGACGTTCGACGCTGGATGAATAGAAACCGTCCACGTAGTCCATCGCCGCCTGTTTGATGGCGGCCTTGTCCGCGTCGCTCACTTCCCCGGCCTGCGCGCAGAGCGGCAGGACAAAGAGACAGATGATGGCCAGGGCCATTGCCGTTCGTTTCATCGCGTCCTCCATGATGTCGTGAATGAGATGGGGGCCTGCCACCCAGGCGAATTGCCTGCCGGAGACAAGAATCCCCGGTGTGGAGGCCACAAGTGTGTTTACGCAGGGGAGGCGGTTTGGTTCAAGGTGGGCGAAGTTGGATTCGTCAAACTCGCGTACCTCATTTTCACTTTTTGACAAGGAGGACCCGCTTGCCCAGATCAAGGAGACGGGTGATGTTGGCCTGAGTGTTCATCGTCCGCCTTGCGGCAATCGGAGGTGAGCAGGATGTACAACACCTCGTTTACCACAAAGTAGAGCGAAATTTCATATAATTCAAATATCCTGCGCGCTTCGGGAAACCCCGATTGGACCGGCCGGCAGCTCGAATGCCGCCCTCTGCCGGAACGGAAGCGGTGCAGGTTCGGCCGTTGTGAAATGCCATGGATCTCCTCCGGGCACTGGTTCCGTCGTGCGGGACACCGTCACCGGGCCGCGGGTCTGGTTCTGAGGAGCGGGGTGCGCCGCCCCTGGACCGTGGCTCAGTAGTCCAGGACGGCGGTACGGGCGCCGTGGCGGACCGCGGACGCCGGGAAGGCGAGGAAATCCAGGTCCACCATCAAACTGATCTCGTCCCCGTCGTAGTTCCATCCCCTGACCTGGGCGCCGAACGCGGGCCCGGGGCCGGGCGAAGTGACGATCTCGTCGATGCCGTCTTCGTCAACGTCACCGCAGGTGACATTGACACCATATTGCGATGTGGCGTAGGCGAAGAAGCTGATTGCCGCTATCGGCGCCGCCATGCCGCCGTCGACGTCGAACCCCCGCACGTGCGGCCCGAACACCGCCCCCGGGCCGGCGCCGGTGACGATCTCGTCGCAGCCGTCGCCGTCCACGTCGCCGCAGGCCACGCTGACGCCCCAGCGCGGCGTGCCGTAAGCGAAGAAGCTCACCCCCGGCATGGGCGCCGCTGCGCCGCCGTCAACGTTGAACCCGCGCACGTGCGGCCCGAACACCGCCCCCGGGCCAGCGCCGGTGACGATCTCGTCGTAGCCGTCGCCGTCCACGTCGCCGCAGGCCACGTT